>CANGNX010000001.1 GCA_947455415.1 Opitutia bacterium
GAAAGCCAATAAGGTTTCCAAAGAACTACCCTAATGTTTTCCTCCAAAATTCTGCATGTCGCCTGCCTCTCGCTGGCGATGCTCGTCACGACCGTCACCCCGATGTCGGCCGAAGAAAAAGCCCCTAAACCTTTACGGGTATTGCTCGTCATCGGCGGTTGCTGCCACGATTACGCAACGCAAAAAGACCTACTCAAGAACGGCATCGAGGCCCGACTCAATGCCACCGTTGATATTGCTTACGACGGCACTAAGACCACCAAGCCACTTTTTGAAGCGTACCGCGGAGCCGATTGGGCCAAGGGCTACGATGTCGTAGTCCACGACGAATGTGCGGCGGATATCACCGACCCTGCCTACGTTGAAAACGTTCTGCAAGCTCACCGCAACGGCACCCCTGCCGTCAACTTACACTGTGCCATGCACAGCTACCGCTGGGGTAATTATAAAGAGCCCATTGCCGCTGGCGCCGACAACGCCCATTGGTATGAAATGATTGGCCTGCAGTCGACTGGCCACGGCCCCAAGCTCGCCGTGGAAATTAAGTTCACCAATCGTACCCACCCAATCACAGCAGGCCTGAATGATTGGACCACTTTTACCAACGAAGAACTTTATAATAATATTAAGTTTCTCGGTGCCCAAGGCCTCGCCGAAGGCACACAGTTAGTAAAAGATAAAACCACTGGCGTGGAAACCGTCGTCAAAAACACCGTGGTCTGGACGAATCTCTACGGCCCCAACCAAACCCGCATTTTCAGTACCACGCTCGGGCACGATAATAAAACCGTGGGTGATGACCGCTACCTCGACCTCGTAACCCGCGGCATCCTCTGGGCGACCAATAAAATTTCGACCGACGGCCTACCACAAGCAGGTTACAGCGCCAAAAAATAAGACCGTTCATGCAAGGTCAGCTTCGACACACCCTGCTAATTATTTGGCTAATTTTATTAGGCAATGTGCTGATTGCTGCCGAACCCACGGACGCCCCGGAGAAAAAGGTCTCCAATAAAAAAGGTGTCGGGCTCGGACGTTTCCCCGATTGGCTTGGCTTGAATGAACTCAAAGAGCTGAACGTTGCGTGGTTCTATAATTGGCAGTCCACGAATTCCAAATTTACTACAAGTATCGAATTTATCCCCATGCTTCGTGCTGGTAAAACCGGTGCGGGGCTAAACCGCGAAGACTTCATTTTGGGCTACAATGAACCCGATCACCCCAAGCAGGACAACATCAGCGTCAAAGAAGGGCTCGCCCAATGGTCCAAGGTAACGGCTAAAGGAAAATTTGTGGTGGGGCCCGCCATGTGCAAAGACCCCATCAACGGTGAATGGCTTCCGGATTTCATGAAAGCCAAACCCAAGGTCGATGCGATCGCCGTCCATTGGTACAAAGGTGTCAGTGCTAAAAAATTCGCAGATGACATGGAGGAAATTCATAAGGCCTACGACCTCCCGCTCTGGATTACAGAATTCGCCTGTCAGACCTCGGAGTCGTCCAAAGATAATCCTAAAAAATTTACCCAAGCCCAGGTGAATCAGTTCATCGCAGAATCCACCCGCTGGATGGAAAAAACGCCCTGGGTTCAACGCTACGCTTGGCACAGTTCGAGCAATGGAACCTCCTGCCTCTACGATGACGACGGACGCAAGTTAAGTGCCACCGGGAAAGCATATGCCGCCGTTAATAAAGAAGCTACCAAGGATTAATTGACGGAAAACGGAGTCTCCAACCATGTCAGAGTGATTGCTTTCTCTGAAGGGAAACTCACGATTCGCCAACTCACCCCTTTCCCTGCCCTCATGAAACGCACCCTGTCACTCCTCGTCTTCAGTTGCATTCTTCTACACGCACCTGCTCAAATTTTTGCCGCAGGCTTCTTCAAGCCAACTCAGGCGCCCTTCTACATTCAACCCAATGAGAAGCTTGCTTCCATCAGCTTCAACAGCGGCAGTGCCGAGGATTTACAAAAAGCCATCGATGAAGCCGCCAAGAACAACCCCACGGGAACCATTGTCGTAGAACTTAAAGGTACGGTTACCGTGAACCTCAGCCCATTGCGCCTACCTTCTCGCCTCAACCTCAAGTTTGGGCCCGATGCAGCCGTCAAAGCCGATCCAGCTGCCACCGCCAAATCCTTAATCGAAATCAGTAACGCAGAATTCATCTCCCTGAGCTCATCTTCCGACAAACCAGCGACCATCGACGGCCTAGGTAAAATCGTCACTGGCATCAATGTGAAGAAAAGCGGGCGCCTTAACTTCGACCAACTTCAAATTCAAAACTGCAAAGGCACCGCCTTCGATTTCTTCGGTAAAGATGAGAAATTCGTGAACCAAGCCAGCAGCGTCACACGCTGTACGTTCGCTAATAATGCAACCGGCTTACGGGTGCAGAACACTGCTGGCTTCGTCTGCTTAGATAATAATTTCAGCAACCACTCTGTCACGGCATTGGACATCACTTCGCTCAATAGCGTCATCGCCGGTAATACTTTCAGCAAAAATGCCGAAGCGATTAAATCCAACTCGAACCGCGGTGCCATCACCCGCAATCAATTCATCGAGTGCACCGTTGCCCTTAATCTCGATATGCTAGGCGAGAACAACCTCGTTTACGAAAACACCTCCGAAGGAGCGACAACCCTCTCCGTGGCGGGTGCGACGCAGGCATTTTTCCAAAATAAGATGGAGGCCACCGTCAATGTGGTGGAGCGCTCGACTACCGGCTCCCACTTCATTCAAAATCCTAATTTTAAGGTAAGCTCGTCGAGCGATGCGGCCGTCTTTAATCCACCCACCATTCTCAACCCCCACAAGGATACGAATATCGCCCCTGGCTTCGGACGCTACGATCTCTCCTTCCCGCCCGCTGGCACCAATAACAAAGACGAAAGCACCGCCTACGACGTCGCCAAGATTCAACCTAAACTCGACAAGGCACGCACCGAACATGCCAACGACATTCTTGTGGTAACCCTTAAAGGAACCTTCGTGGCCAAGTCGTTAGACGGCCTGAAATTACCTGACAATACCTGCGTGATCCTCGACGGGACCATTTACTCCAACACAACTGTCGCGCGTGACCCCCAGTGGAAAGCCCCTTGGGTACGCGGTGCGCCCACCAGCCAACTGATTCGTATGCCACTTAAGGGCTATTCATCATTCTCCGGCGGCACCATCGATGGTGGGCACCAAGCCACCTACGGTATCCATGCTGGCTCCTGTAACCCACTCCTAGGTTTAATTCAAAGTGTCACCGTTATAAATTGTAGCGGAGACGGCATCTATACCAAGGGACGCCGCAACAAGGACCCGCTAATTGTTCACCTCTGCACCACCAACGGAAGCCGCGGTCGTGGCATCTGGCCCCACGTTGCGGGCCCCGTTTACTCACTGCAAAATCATTGCGAGGCCAACGGCAAAGACGGCATCGATCTCGATGCCTACAGCAAAGAAAACATCACGATGTTCAACACCTGCATCAAAAATAAACGTCACGGAGTCTTCATCGAAGAAGCCACCCATGATAACATTGTCTTCGCGAATGAGCTTAATGAGAACGGTGGTCGTGGCGTCCACGTCTGGAATGAAGAAGTCGCGGGTGATACCACCAACAATTGCATAGTCGCGAACACCTGTCGCGGCAATATCGATGGCGTCTACGCTGGCGCCCGTGCTAAATACGCTGCCAGCCATCCTAACAAAGGAGAAGAGACCACCATCTTCGCCAATCGAAACTTCTTCTTTAATAACCTGTGCACCGACAATAAACGTAATGGCATCGGAGCAGGCAATAACCACGCCGTGGAAAACTTCTTCAGTCAGAGCATTGTGTCGGGCAATACCACTGCCAATATTTCGAGCAGCGATAGTGCCACACCCTTCTTCCTTAATAGCGGCACACCCGTTGGTAACCCCGTTAAGGTCGCCAAGTAAGCTTCGCTTACATAACACACAAAGCCCTGCTGCGCAGGGCTTTTTTGCGTCCACACTCCTCAAGCTTCGCTACGCTATCGGCGCAACTGATGACCATCAAAGTGCCGTCTCAATACAGGCACCGACATTCTTTCCAAAGAAATCATAACCTTCCTCAGTGAAGTGCACATCTTTAGGTCTCTGATATTTAACGAGCTCGGGTAAGATTTTCTCGTAAAGGTCATCAATCATCACCCCGTTAGCCTTCATAATACCGAGCGCAACTTGGTTGCGCTCAACAATCGAAGCCGCGATCTGCTGTTTGGAAGGGTCATCGGGAATCGGCGTCGTACTGGCCCAGATAATTTTCGCACCGGTGGCTTTCAGTCGTTTTGTAATTTCCTCCAGGCGCTTAGCATAATCGGGAATCGGCGTGTTCCGATCATGAATGCCAAAGTTAAAGTGGATTACATCCCAATGTCCGTCGCCCAACCAAACATCGAGTTTTGCCAGACCCCGCGCCGTTGGTCCGCAATTTTCAGGCGCCCGATGAACATTGGCTTTGCCGGCTAAATATTTGCGCGTGGCCTGGGTGTACCCACGCGAAACAGAGTCACCAATGATGAGTACCCGTGGTAATTTAGGGTCGTCTTTGACATAGTCCCACGCCGTCGAAAGACCCTTTGATTTATCTTCTTTATGATGCGACAAATAAAAATCTCCGAGGTTTGCTTGTAGCACCTTTTCCCATGCCTGCTCCTCCGGGGAAAGCTTAACAAAGATAGCCTGATAACGCTGATCAAAAATGGCGTCTCGTTGGGCCTTCTTCGCCGCCGCCACTGCCGCCGCTTCGGCCGCATTAGTTGGCTCATTAACCTTCGTCGTTTCTGGGACTGCGAATGTGCAAAGTGGCTGCGTGATTAACAGACCGATCAACAGAAGCGCCTTGGGGTAATGGCTTAATTTCATTTCGTCTTTATAATCTGACGAAAGGTGATGTCTAATTTTAAAAACCGCACACACCGTAAATTTAGTCCATTCCAGTTGACCCTTACCCGTCATAATAAATCATATAAGCATGCCCCAAGTAAAACCCGTTGTCCTTATCACCGGTGCAGCCTCGGGCATTGGCCACGCTACTGCCCTCACCTTCGCGCACGCGGGCTACCGTATTGCCGTAACGGATTTAAATGATGCCGGTGGAGCGAAGCTCGTTACCGAGATTAAAGCGGCCGGAGGTGAAGCGATTTTTATTCCAGCCGACCACTCCAAAGAAGCCGACAACGCCCGTGTCGTTAATGCCACCCTGGCGGCCTTTGGTCGACTCGATGCCGCCATCAACAACGCTGGCGTTGAAGGCATCCCTGACTTAAAAGTCGAACAACAGACCGACGCTAATTTTCGCCACACACTCAGCGTCAACCTCGACGGTGTACTGTGGGCAATGAAATATGAAATTCCGGCGCTACTCAATTCGGGCGGAGGTTGTATTGTTAATGTCAGTTCCGTCGCAGGCTCTATCGGGTTGGCGGGTATGGCGGCATACGTGGCCAGCAAACATGCCGTGGAAGGGCTCACCAAAGTGGCAGCACTGGAAAACGCCACGCGTGGGATTCGAGTTAACGCGGTAGCCCCCGGAGCAATTCAAACTGAAATGATTGATCGCTTTGTCGGTAAAGGTGAAAGCCAAGCCCGACATGATCTCGCGGCTCAGCATCCAATGAATCGCATCGGTTCAGCCGACGAAGTGGCCCAAGCCATTCTCTTTCTCTGCTCGCCCGCATCTTCATTTATTACTGGCCATATTCTGCCCGTTGACGGCGGGTGGCTGGCGAAATGAGGATGGCTCAGGGGGCACGTTGGCAAGGTGACACGGTGACACGGCTAGATGCAGCGGACGGCGACGGAGCACTGCCTCAGCTAGATACATTTTGCATTTCCCCTTGTCCACCTGCCAACGTGCCCACGTAACCCTGCGAGCCCTGCTCGCACCCTTGCCCCCGTGTCACCGTGCCAGCGTGTCACCTGAACTTGATAAAAGTGGCGGAGAGGATGAGATTCGAACTCACGGTACCCTTTTGGGGTACACCCATTTAGCAAACGGGCGCTTTCGGCCACTCAGCCACCTCTCCAGGTCCGTTCGCATTTGAACGGAAAAGAGAGATAAAGCACCCCATGATTGAGGTCAAGCGTATGCGAATGCCCCACCATCAATCCCGTAAAAGCTTAATAAAACGGTTCATGAAACAATTTTGAACTCCCGAAACTCCACTCAACTGCGAGGGTTTAATATGTATGATTAAAAGCAATCGCCCCGCTGCTTCAATAGTCACCCTTCTCTGTATCTCCTTTGGCCTCTCGGCCATCGCCGCATCGCCGTCAAATAGTCCTCAGCCTCCAAGTACTCCTACTTCAAGCACCAGCGGCAAGCAGCTCGCGATTCGCCACCAACTCACACGTCACACTAAGCCACCTGCACCAAATTCAATTCGCGGTCAGATAGGTGAGCCACTCCAAGGACTCACTGCCGCCCAACTCGCCGCCTTCACCGATGGTAAAGACGATTTCGAAACGGCCGAGACGGTCGCTGGCGGACTCGGACCTATTTTTAATCGCGACTCCTGTGTGGCCTGTCACTCCGGCCCCGCCACCGGCGGTAGCAGCGTCGTCAACGTCACTCGCTTTGGCTTACTTACTAACGGTCATTTTGATGCGCTTGATTCACTCGGTGGCTCACTCCTGCAAGATCATGCCATCACCCCTCTCGCCATGGAAGTCATTCCGATGTCTGCCAACGTCATCGCCGAACGAAATTCTACACCGCTCTTCGGATTAGGATTAATCGAGGCCATCCCCAAATCGACAATTATAGCGAATAGTAAAAAACGCGTCGGCGATGGCATTCAAGGGCGCGTGGCCTTAGTTACCGATGTTGTCACTGGAAAAACCAAAGTTGGCCGCTTTGGTTGGAAAAACCAACAAGCAACCATCCTTGGCTTCGCAGCCGATGCTTACCTCAATGAAATGGGCATCACCAATCGCTTCTTCCCAAATGAGAATGCCCCAAATGGCGACCAAGCAGTGCTTACCGAAACCGATAAAGTCGCCGATCCCGAAGATCAGTTTGATCCCGCTAGCGGAAAGTCAGATGTCGATAAGGTTGCGGACTTCATGACGCTATTGGCACCGCCAAATAATGGCCCACTCCGTCCGACCGCCGCCGCGGGTAAACTTATTTTCGATAACCTCGGATGTTCTTCCTGTCACACCCCTTCAATGATGACCGATAATGCCAGCCCCATCGCCGCACTCAGAAATCGAGAAGTGAAACTCTTTTCCGACCTACTGCTGCACGACATGGGCACACTCGGCGATGGTATCGCCCAAGGTGCTGCCAGCCGAACTGAAATGCGCACCGCTCCACTCTGGGGCTTAAGATTCAGCGCGCCCTATTTACATAATGGCTCCGCCGCCACCGTTCAAGACGCCATCATGGCTCATAGCGGTGAAGGCAAAATCTCGCGCGATCGTTTCAATCGACTCAATAAGGACCAAAAAGCCCAACTCATCGACTTCCTGAATTCAATTTAGTCACTAGCCGATTGGTTGGGCACGACTGCGTCGCGTCCTAACCACCCCTTGCCCACGTGTCACCATACCCACTTGACCCCTCGGCATCTACCCTATCTCGCTACATCGCCACGGCCAATAACCTTGATCCCGTGACGTTGTAAAACCGAAGCGGCTAATTCCTGCGCCTCCGTGCGCACCACTAAACCCTGTCGGCCATTGGGGCGTGATAAAAATGGGTAAACGTAGTAAATATTAATTTCCGCTTTGAGTAAGGCTGAAGTCACATCTTTAAGTTGTGCTTCAGATTGTAACTCTATCGCTACCACCGAAACCGCGTCGTAAGCAAAACGGTGATCAATTAAGACTTGTTCGGCGCGTTCATGATAATCGACGACAATGCGAATAATCGTCGAGTCCGTCGTATCCACCAAACACATCGCCATAATATGAATGTCAGCCTGGGCGAGCGATTCTACCAATTCGTTTAAGCGACCGACTTTGTTTTCGACGAAAATAGAGAATTGGCGAACGGGTCCTTGGTCGGGTTCGTTAGTCGTTTCTGCAGCCATACCTTTTTAATGACAGGTTTATTCGCATTCTCCAGCCCCTTTTAGATTGATTAGCCATTAACTCCGCAAACGCTCGGCTCATGATTTGTATTTTAGGCATCGTCTTGGCTCAAGCCACCGCCCAACTGCCCGAAACCATCGTCGTTGAATCACGTCAGACCGCCCCGCTCGTCGAGTCCTCTCCGTCGGTCTCAAAAATCAGCATCAGCGACGCCACTGATGCCGGCTACGTGACCCTTTCGTCAGTCATCGCCACCACCCCAGGCGTATTCGCCACTGAACAATCAGGCGAAGGTTCCCAGGCCTCCCTCTTCTTTCGGGGCACCAACTCTAGTCAATCGGTCGTCCTCCTCGATGGCCGCCGCCTGCCCGAAGGTTTCTCCGGCTCCTATGAAATCGGACGGTACCGCATCTTTGGACTCAGCTCTGTCGAAATCCTTCGCGGCCCCTCATCCTCTCTCTATGGCGCCAATGCCCTAGGCGGCGTAGTCGACCTCCGCCTCGCCGACCCCCTCACCTCCACCGAGCGCGGTACAAAAAGTATTTTTGAAGTTGGATCCTACGGCAGATACTCGCTCGCACTTTCCTACTTAACCAACAATGCCCGCGAACAAAAAGCTGCGACCTACGGCACCACAGTTTCTGTCACCAGCACTCATGACGACGGTTGGCGCGAAAATAGCCAACGCGACAATTATACCGCCCTGATTAAATCGGAGTGGAGACTCTCACCACACCTCGTCTTCGATTTACTGGGCTCCTTCGACCATGGACAGTCGGGCCTACCGGGCCAAGCCACCTCAACGCAGGCCGCTGATCCCAATGATTGGCAAAAAGACCATGGCTGGATGCTTTCGCCAGGCCTCCGTTATCAAGATACGCAAACCAACGCCGCCCTCTTCTGGTCACACGGCGACACTACCGTTAAAAATTACGTCGATGGCTCCAACTTTTACGGAGCCTTTTTGTACTATCAAAAATTTCTCCTCAAACGCGATGAAGTCACTGCTTTTGCGGACCAAAAGTTCGGTCGTAATCTCACCCTAGGCATAGGTGCCACCTTTGAAAGCAGCTACTTCGATCAACAAGACCTTGCCGCTGGAAATTCTACCTGGACCGATACTATGGAATCGCTCGGCTTCTGGGGTCGAGCCGACTGGGCTGCGACTGCCAATGATCGCATCAAGGCTTCACTTCGTCACGATTCCTTTACCGACTTCTCTGGCAAATCAACATGGGAACTGAACTACAGCCGTAAGCTCACAAAACAATTTTACGCTCACGCCAAAGTGGCGACCTCGTACCGTGCGCCTTCGGCAAATGACCTCGCCTATGGCACCTCCGGCGGCCTACCACTTCGCCCCGAATCCAATCGCGGCAGTGAAATCGGTCTACGCTACGAAAGCGAAAAACGTAACCGACTCAATTGGACCCTGGTGGCGTTTAAAAATGAACTGACTGACCTCATCGATTTTGATCCAGCGGATAATTACAAGAGCTTCAACATCGCTAAAGCCGAAACCCGGGGCGTAGAGCTAGGCCTCGAAAGTCAGCTAACCAAAAACCTCCGCGTCTTTGCTGCTGCTACGACACTCAAAACTGAAGCCCTATCCGACTACCTAGGCATCGTCGCCAAAGGCCAGAGCTTACTCCGCCGTCCAACCTTCACCCTCAACCTTGGCACCGAGTTCACGCCCAACGAAAACTGGACCTGGGGCATCGCTCTCAACCACATCGAGGGCCGTGAGGATTTCGACTGGGACACTGGCACCCGCGTCCCCCTTCCCAATGCCAACTTCTGGCGCACTTGGCTTCGTTACTCCTTAAACAACGGCCAAGACATTTCCCTACGCATCGAAAATTTGACCGGCGAAACCGCACCACCTTCCGCCCTCGGCTACGGTGCCCAACCTCGTTCCGCCTACCTATCGTTCACGGCAAAATTCTGAGTGTGAATTACCCTTTCTTGCCAACTCACTCAGTGGCAGATTAAAGTCCACGCTCATGAGTCGGTATTACTTTGCCTACGGTTCCAACCTCGACGCGGCCCAAATGGAGCGTCGCTGCCCAGCATTACAATATCGCGGTAAAGCCCTCCTGCCCAAGCACCGTCTCGCCTTCACTCACCCCAGCGTCACCTGGGGCGGCGGCTCGGCTGATATTCTCGAAGACGAGATCTCTCCCGGCGTCTGGGGTGCCGTCTACGAATTAAATGCCGAAGACTGGGCACGCCTTATCGCGGCCGAAGGCCCTAACTACCGCCGCACCCCTGTCACCGTCTATGAAGCGGGTGTCGAAGACTGCCCCCTGGAATGCGATGCCTTTAAGGTAATCGACGCCACCGGTCCGCACTTACCCTCCAAGCTTTATCACGAGAAAATTATCAGCGGTGCCCTGGCCCGCGGCCTGCCCGCAGGATGGATTACCTGGCTGAAAGGCCTGTCCAATAAAGGCTGATTTTAATGGGGCTTTTTGAAAGCCCTATGAGTTAATCACATTTGGTCGGAACATTCTCGACTGGGATGTAATCTCCTTATTCTCGTCCCTACCCCTATCCTAATCCCATGTCCCCTCTCCACCGTCGAACCTTTCTCAAGAACGCCGCACTTGCGACCGCCATGGCCGGCCTCAGCGCTCGTACCTTCGCTCAGTCCCAAGGTGCAAATTCAGACATCCGCGTGGCCGTCGTCGGCTTTCGCAGTCGCGGCCTCCAACACATTGAAGAACTGAAAAAGATTCCAGGTGTACGCATCGTCGCACTCTGCGATGTGGATTCCGAAGTTCTCGCCAAGGGTCTCGCCGATTGCCCCGGCGCTGTCGGCTACACCGACATGCGAAAGATGCTCGAAGATAAAAATATCGATGCCGTCTCTATCGCTTCACCTAACCACCTGCACTCCCTCCAAGGCATTTGGACTCTCCAGGCAGGCAAACACCTCTACATCGAAAAACCCCTGTCGCACAATATCTATGAAGGCCAACAACTCGTGGCGGCGGGTGCACACTTTAATAAGTTAGTCATTCAAGCGGGCACCCAAAGCCGCTCCGGCAACGGCATACGTGCTGCCGTTAAAGACGTCCACGCTGGCATGTACGGTAAAGTAAAACTCGCCCGTGCGATTTGCTACAAGCGCCGCAAATCCATCGGGCCCGCCAAGAAACGCGAGATCCCAGCGAACATCGATTATGATTTGTGGAACGGACCAGCCGACATCCAAGAATCCATTCGTGGCAACCAAACCGATAAACACGCTGAAACCACAAGCTTCGGCCCCGTACACTATGATTGGCATTGGTTCTGGAATTACGGCGGCGGCGACATGTGCAACCAAGCGGTACACGAAGTCGATATCGCCCGTTGGTTCCTCAATACTCACGAAGTCGCGCCCGAAGTAATGTCCATCGGCGGTCGCTTGAGCTACACGGATTGCGGCGAAACGCCCAATAGCTTCCTGGCGATTCATAATTACGCCGATGCTCCACTCATCACCGAAGTTCGTGGTCTATCCTCCAATGGCGCTTTCGACGGACCAATGGACAAGATTCACAAACTCAGCGACTCGAGCATCGGTATCGTCGTGGAATGTGAGAACGCCACACTCATCGTGCCGGATTACTTCTCCTGCAAAGCCTTTGATGCCACAGGAAAAGAAATTAAGGCTTACGGCAAAAAAGTCAGCCAAGTCGACATGTCTGGCGGTGCCTCTGGCCACCACGCCAACTGGATTGAATGCATTCGCGCTGGATCTAATTCCGACATTCATGCTCCGCTTCGTGAATGCCACCTGTCCACCACCCTCGTTCACGCTGCCAACATTTCCTACCGTCTCGGCGCCAAGAAGAGCGCTGGCGAAATTGCCGAATCAATTAAATCAAGCAGCGGTCTCTCCGAAGCTTTTGGTCGACTGAAGGATCACCTTGGCACCAATGGTGTTAAACTCGACGAAGCCACTGCCACCCTCGGTCTCGCCCTCAATCAAGACCCTAAGACCGAGCTCTTCACGGGACCCAATGCCGAAGTCGCCAATCGCGACCTCTTAGCAAAACGTGAAGGCCGCGGTGCGTTTAAAATTCCTACCGGTTTCTAAATCATGAAAACGTTTCTCGCGTTCGCCCTCCTCCCCTTGGCCGCCCTCGCCGGCGACACCGCTTCCAAGGCAGCGAATGTTTCACTCGATAACACCCTAACCGACAGCGAAAAGGCTGCGGGTTGGGTGCTCTTGTTCGACGGCAAAACGAGCACAGGCTGGCGTTCCGCGAAAGGACCCGAGTTTCCGAAAGAGGGCTGGAGCATCATTGATGGCATGTTCCACACCGTTTCAACGGGTGGCAAAGAATCCGCGGCCGCTGGCGACATCATTACCACCAACGCCTACAAACAATTCGAAGTGTCCGTTGATTTCAAACTCACCAAGGGCGCCAATAGCGGTTTGAAATATTACGTTCAACCGCAACTCAACAAAGGGGCAGGTTCCTCTTTCGGACTCGAATTCCAGATGCTCGATGACGAAAATCACCCTGATGCCAAATTGGGTCGCGACGGCAATCGTACCATCGCTTCACTCTACGACCTCATTACGGCGAAGAATAAGAAGCCGAACCCCGTCGGCGAATGGAATACGGCTTACGTCATTACCAAGGGCTCCAAGGTTGAACACTGGCTCAACGGCACACTCGTGGTGTCGTACGATCGCTCGACCGATGAATTCCGGGCACTCGTTGCCCGAAGCAAATACGGCGATACCGCGAAATACGGCGCCCACTTTGGCGAATGGGAATCGGGCCACATCCTCCTCCAAGAACACGGCGATGAGGTTTGGTACAAAAACATTAAGCTACACGATTTAAGCAAGTAAGACGGGGCCCAACTGCCCACTACCAGTCACGCGGTGCTTTTCAGTGCCTCGTGACTTGTGTTTTGGGGGGCTATCTCTATTGGTAGGCCATGGCTAAAAAGTCCGCTTCCTCCCACAACTTTCCCGACTTCCTGCTCGCCCTGCTCGAAGCCAAATCCCCAACCGGTCACGAATTCGCTGCCCAAGCCGTGATTGACGAAAATGTCGAACGCTTCGCCGACCAATACCGCAAAGACACCCTCGGGAATCGGATTGCCGAACTCAAAGGTAAAGGCGGACCCACCCTGATGTTCGCCGGTCACATCGATGAAATCGGTCTCATCATTTCACACATCGATGATAAAGGGTTTTTATATTTTGAATTTCTCGGCGGCCACGACCACGTAATTCCTTCCGGTCGTCGCGTGCACATCCTCACTCGCAACGGACCCGTGCTAGGCGTTACGGGCAAGCGTGCCGTTCACCTACTCTCACCTGAAGATCGCAAGCGCGTCCCCGAACGTCACGACATGTGGATCGACATCGGAGTGACCAGTCGCACCGACGCCCTGAACATCGTTCGTATCGGCGACCCTGCCGTCTATGCCGATGGTCCCGAAATCTTACGTGGCTCCATTGGCGTGGCTCGAGCGTTCGACGACAAAGCGGGTGCCTACGTTTGCATGGAAGCCTTCCGTCGACTCTCCAAAGAGTCGAGCCTCGTGGCTCGCGTGGTTTCCGTCGCCACCACTCAAGAAGAAATCGGCACTCGTGGCGCCCAAGTCGCGGCCCAAGGCATCAACCCCCAAGTCTCCATCACCGTCGACGTCGGACATGCCACCGATCACCCTGATGCTGACAATCGTAAGTTCGGGCGCTTCACCCTTTCTGGAGGCCCCATCATCAGTCGCGGACCCAATATCAGCCCCATCGTCTTCGACCAAATGGTCGCTGCGGCTGAGTCCATTGGCATCCCCTACCAAATCGCCGCCGAATCGCGCCCAACCGGCACCGATGCACGTGCCATCCAGATGGCCAATGGCGGCGTCGCCTGCGGCCTTGTTTCCATCCCCCTGCGCTACATGCACACCCCTGGCGAAGTGGTCGACCTAGCTGTGGTCGAACAATGCGTTCAACTGTTGGTGGAGTTTGCCACCCAAGTTAAGAAAAACCAGAGCTACGCCTGGTAAGCGTCTAGCGGGAAATCTGCGTTACAGGTTTGCACGAGGTTTCAGGCCTCTCAAGGTAACCGCATGGCATCCGCCCCCATCGTCGTCTGGTTTCGGCAAGACCTCCGTCTGGCCGACAACCCAGCGCTGCAAGCGGCCATCGCCGCCGGCGGCCCAGTCATTCCAGTTTATATTCATGATATTAAATCCGAAGGTCCTTGGGCCCCAGGCGGTGCCACTCGCTGGTGGCTGCACCACGCCCTCGCTGATCTGGCCGTGCAATTAACGGAAGCCGGGGCGGCCTTGATTCTTCGTCAAGGTGACAGCTTAGCTGAGCTTCAGAGTATCATCAAGGCAACCGGTGCCACCCAGGTCTTCTGGAATCGTCGCTACGAACCACTCATCGTCCAACGCGACACTCAAATTAAAACCGTTCTGCGTAACGCCGGTCTCAATGTTGAATCCTATAATGGTTCACTCTTACACGAACCGCATCGCATTAAAAACCTTTCGGGTAATCCCTTTCAAGTTTTCACTCCCTTCTGGAAAAACTGCTTAGCCAATCTGAAATTCGGCGAACCCACGAAAGCCCCGAAAAAAATCAAAGGGCTAGCCGAGCCACTACCCAGTGCCTCGCTTGCTTCGCTCAAATTGCTCCCTGAAATTAAATGGGACACCACCATGCGCACCTTCTGGAATCCCACGCGCGCAGGGGCCGAGAAACGCTTAAAGGATTTTATCACTGCCCCGATTAAGGATTATAATACCGCACGCGACCTACCTGACCAAGACGGCACCTCACGACTTTCGCCCTACCTACACTTTGGTCAGATTTCGCCGCTCGAAATTTATGCGGCCGCCAAAGCCTCGCCTCACGCCGAAACCAAAAGTGGCGAACGCTACATTGCTGAAATCGGCTGGCGGGAATTTGGCTACCACCTCCTACACCACTTTAATCACACCCCCGAAAAAGCGTTACGCAAAGAGTTCGACGACTTCCCCTGGCAGCCCGACGCCAAACTAGTACGTGCCTGGCAAAAGGGTCAGACAGGCTTCCCGATTGTCGACGCCGGTATGCGACAACTCTGGCAAACGGGCTGGCAACACAATCGCGTGCGCATGATCGCCGCCTCGGTGCTCGTGAAACATTTGCTGCAACCTTGGCAAGCGGGCGCGGCCTGGTTCTGGGACACGCTCGTTGATGCCGACCTCGCCTCTAATACCCTGGGCTGGCAGTGGGCGGGCGGCTGCGGTGCCGATGCGGCTCCGTACTTCCGAGTCTTTAATCCTGTTCTCCAGGGCGAGAAATTCGACCCCGAGGGAGCCTTTGTGAGGCAGTATGTACCCGAGTTGGCCAAGATGCCTGCCGAATGGATTCACAAGCCCTGGGAGGCCCCTGCCGAAGTACTTAAGGCCGCTGGCGTGACGCTTGGAGTTAACTACCCCAAGCCTGCCATCGGACTCACCGAAGGACGCGATCGCGCCCTCGAGGCCTTCAAAAACTTACGCGGGAAATGATGTACCGTAATGTCCTTGTCGGTTACGGGACATTACCATGGATTACGTATTATGGATGAACCGACGCCGAGTACGTGCCCCGAATGCACGATGAACGAAATCATCAGTAACGCCAAACAGTGGGAGTGTGCGACCTGCGGACATGAATGGGCCAAGATCGATTTGCCTGCCGAGTCGGATGGACCTCGCGTTGTTAAAGATGCCAATGGCACCGTTCTCGCGGACGGCGATACGGTCGTTCTCATTAAAGATTTAAAGCTTCGCGGCTCCTCCGGCATTATCAAAGGCGGCACGAAGGCGAAAAACATTCGCCTCGTTGACGGTGACCATGAAATTGACTGCAAGATCGACGGCACCCCAATCGGACTTAAGGCGCAGTTCGTGAAAAAAGCTTAAAGTAACTTCCGTCGGTAATTACCCGAAGTAATCCACGCCGCCTTCAAATAATTCCTGGTATTTATTCCCAGGAATATTTTTGGCCACGTTCGCACCGCGGCGCTCGCTGTGTCCCATCTTCCCAAGGACTCGTCCACAGGGACTCGTAATACCTTCGATGGCCTGAGCGGATCCATTCGGGTTGAATTCAATGGCATTCGAGGGCACGCCCGACGCGTCACAATACTGGAAAGCGACCTGTCCATTGCGAGTGAGCTCAGCAATCACTTCAGGTGAGGCCGTGAAACGTCCTTCGCCATGTGAAAGCGGAATATTATAAAGCTGGCCCACTTCCAAACGAGATAGCCATGGCGATTTCACTGAAGCCACCCGCGTGTGGGCGTAACGTGAGATGTGGCGCGCAATACGGTTATGGAAAAGCGTTGGTGCCTGAGCGTCGACATCACGGATTTCACCAAATGGCACGAGGCCCAGCTTAATCAGCGCCTGGAAGCCATTACAAATACCGAGGGCCAAGCCATCGCGAGATTTGAGTAGCTCCATCGTCGCATCGCGTACGATGGGCGATTTGAAGACGGCGGCAATAAACTTGCCCGAGCCATCCGGTTCATCGCCTGCGGAGAAACCTCCGGGAATCATCAGAATCTGCGAACGCTTAATGGCGTCGGCCAAAGCTTGCAGCGATTCTGATAAGCCACTGCCGTCTAAATTCCTTAGGACTAAAATTTCGGGTTCGGCACCAGCCTGGCGGAACGCACGTGCCGTGTCGTACTCGCAGTTACTACCCGGAAACACCGGGATGATAACGCGCGGACGGGCCACTTTCACCTTGGGTTTTAATCCCGAACGTACGGCAAAAGAAATAGTCGCGAGCTGTCCTTCGGGCTCAGTCGCACGCGTCGGGAACACTGACTCTAAAACGCCTTCATGAGCGGCTAAAAGTTTTTCAACTGCAACGACAACCCCTGGCCAAGCGATCTCTGCTTTAGCAGTGGTCTTGCCGATGACACGGTGAGCCAAGCCTCCGAGATCTGAAACCGCAGCCACCTCGAGTACCAAAGAACCATAAGCAGGTATCAAGAAATCGGCTGCAGGTGCGGCCTCGAGTGCCACTCCGATTCGATTACCAAACGTCATACGTGCCAAGGCATGCCCCACTCCACCCTGACGCACCGCCGTAGCGGCACGAACTTTACCTGCCTTAATGAGAGCATGCACCGCGACCAAGCGTTCCCGGGCGATTTTCAAATCAGGTAATTGGACGGATGTGCGTGGCACATCAACCACCACCACGGTTGAGCCTGCGTTTTTAAACTCGGCCGAAATCACCTCCGAGGCCTTACCGGGAACAATCGCAAAAGAGACGAGCGTTGGCGGCACATCGAGATCCTTGAACGACCCCGACATGCTGTCTTTACCGCCAATCGCAGCAGTACCGAATTCAAGTTGTGCTTCAAGCCCTCCCAGCAATGCCACCAAGGGCTTACCCCAACGCTTCGGGTCTTGTCCGAGTTTTTCAAAATACTCCTGCAAGGTCAGTCGCGCGCGTGCCGGATTTCCGCCGGCCGCAGTTAAACGTGCAAGCGATTCAACCACCGCACACACGGCACCGTGCCCAGGCGACCATTGTGCCACCTCCGGATTGAAGCCGTACGACATAATCGTACAAACATCGGTCTCGGCATTGAGGACCGGCAACTTTGCGGCCATCGCCTCTTGTGGCGTGCTTTGCGTTATACCACCAAAGGGATGCAATACGGTATTCGCACCAATTGATGAGTCAAAACGTTCAACTAAGCCACGCTGTGAAGCATTCGGCAGCGATGAAAGGGTTGAAATTAAATCTTCGGCAGTAATCGCCCGCGATGCCGACATGAAAGGGGTTTTGCTCGCATCGGGAGCTTGCACTTTGGCGGTCGCAGTTTGGGTGACACCATTGGTATCCAGAAAATCGCGGGCGATATCCACGACACGTTGTCCGCGCCACTCCATGACGAGTCGACCCGTATTGGTAACGTCGGCCACTAACACGCCTTCCAGATTTTCGCGCCGTGCCGCTGCTAAAAACGCTAGGACATCTTTAGGCTCGAGCACGACTGCCATCCGCTCTTGCGACTCAGATAACGCAATCTCCGTGCCATCGAGGCCATCATATTTTAAAGGCACACGATCGAGGTGAACGTGTAAGGAAGGAGCGAGCTCACCAATCGCTACGGAAACCCCACCCGCACCAAAATCATTACAGCGCTTAATCAGTTTACTGACCGCTGGGTCGCGGAAAAGTCGCTGAAGTTTTCGCTCCGTCGGGGCATCGCCCTTCTGCACTTCCGCGGAATTCTGCAAAGCAGTTTCAGTGTGCTCTTTCGAAGAACCCGTGGCACCGCCCACCCCATCGCGCCCCGTTCGGCCGCCGACTAAAACAATCACATCGCCCGGAGCGGGAACCTCACGTCGCACGCAGTCACGGGGACCGGCTGCGACAACGGCGCCGATCTCCATGCGCTTTGCCACGTAGCCAGGGTGGTAGTGCTCCGAAACCAAACCAGTCGCGAGACCGATTTGATTACCATAAGATGAATAGCCCGCCGCGGCACCCGTCGTAATTTTGCGCTGCGGCAATTTGCCTGGTAAAGTTTGATCATAAGGTGTGAGCGGATTCGCCGCACCCGTCACACGCATCGCTTGGTAAACATAGGACCGACCCGAGAGCGGGTCGCGAATGGCACCTCCTAAACAGGTGGCCGCACCACCAAAGGGCTCAATCTCCGTAGGGTGATTGTGCGTCTCGTTCTTAAACATCACTAACCACTCCTGAATTTTTCCGTCGATTTCCACCGGCACGACAATCGAAGCTGCATTCACTTCCTCCGACTCTTCCATGTCATCTAAGATGCCACGGTGCTTCAATTCACGTCCCCCAATGGTCGCAATATCCATCAAGCAAATGGGCTTACCCTGACGGTTCAGACCAAGGCGAACTTGTTGGTAACGCTCCCAGGCCAGACGGAAGGGCTCCAATAATGGCGACGGCTCAAATTCTACCGCCGTTAATTCCGCCAGAAAAGTCGTGTGACGGCAGTGGTCCGACCAATAAGTATCGAGCAACTTAATTTCTGTTAACGTGGGCTCACGCTTCGCCTCATCGCGAAAATGCTTTTGGCAAAAAACTAAGTCGGCATCCGACATCGCCAAGCCTAGCTCTTTACGCAACGCGACTAATTCACTCTCCGATTTTTTAAGGAAGTCCTTAACCGTTGCGACCGCTGCGGGCGAAGGCGCTACCCGACGGAGCGACGCAGGTTTAGTTAAAGCGGCTTCACGCGAATCGACCGGATTAATTAAATATGACTTAATCTTTTTAGTTTCTTCCGCAGAAAGGTTTCCCGAAAGGACAAATACCCGCGCGGCGGCAACGGTGGGTCGATCACCACCACTGACGATTTGTAAACATTGCGCCGCCGAATCCGCCCGCTGATCGAACTGACCTGGCAAGTACTCAATCCCGAAGGCGATTTCGCCTGTCGCCAACGGAAGCGATTCACTCGTGACGTCGTCCACCGGGGGCTCAGCAAAAACCGTAGGGATGGCCAACTGGATGGCCGCATCTGCCGCGCCCTCAATGTCGTAGCGCTGTAAAATCCGGACGGACTGCAGATTGCTTAAACGCAGCGAGTCGCGCAAGTCGCGCAACAACGCTTCCGCTTCTGACCGAAAGGCCGGCTTTTTTTCGACAAAAAGACGTTTCATGAATTCACCTACCTTGTCGGAAATCTAGCCGGGAGGACGATACTAAACTGTCATTTGTTAGTAAAAGACGCCGGCCCTTTCTTATAAGCCATTGGCCCGAATCAGAGCCCAACGGGTCAATTAGTACCGGCTTAAAAATACAATTATAATCACCACGATAACCGCCAACGCTAAACCTAGAAATAATGGACGCTGGGCCATATCGGAAGGCAATATACCCCGTTCATGATTCTGGTAGAGTTTCGTTCCAGCCCGAGTAATACCTTGGATGACCACTTCGGGATAAGGCCGACCCTCAACCTTGACAACCGACCCCACCGCTAAACCCAAACGGATTAATTCTTGATAAGCCAAGGTCTTCCGCTCGGTTGTAAAACCGTCAAAGGCATTACACTCACGGCCAATAAATAAGCGCTCCAAGGCGAGCATGGCATCAGCGGAGATGTAATGTCGTGTCTTTTTTACTGGCTTATCAGTACTCAATGGAAGTGACTTATTCGCGTTTGCAGGTATTGTAAAGACTCACAAATTAATGGTTCAAACCGTTATTTTGCCTCGTTTCCCTGTTATGTCTAGTGATTTAGCCCAACCTCCTACACCAACCGCCGTCGCACTTTCAATTGCGGGATCGGATAGTGGGGCGGGCGCGGGCATCCAGGTCGACCTCCTAACCTTCGCTGCCCACGGCGTCTACGGCACTACCGCTATCACCTGTTTAACCGCTCAAAATCCTAAAGGTGTCAGTGCCGTACACGCCGCACCCGCTTCCTTTGTCATCGAACAATGCGAGCAAGTGTGCCGTCACTACGCCCCTCGGGCCCTCAAAACGGGCATGCTCTTTAATCAAGCCATCGTGGAGGCCGTCGCAGATTTTATAAGAAAAAATAAAATCCCTGCGGTGATCGATCCCGTCATGGTGGCAACAAGTGGCGCAACTCTATTAACCGAAGAAGCGGTAGCCTCACTCAAATCACAGCTCATACCCCTGGCCACCTTGGTCACACCCAACCTGGATGAGGCGGCGATCTTATTGAGCCGGCCAGTCAAGGGAGGCGATAATTGCGAAGCCGAAGCACTCGCGCTCGCCCAAATTTATCGTGTACCGTTTTTGCTTAAAGGTGGACACAGCCATGGGCAGTTGCTGGTCGATACCCTCGCCTGGCCCGATGGACGCACAGCTAAATTTACCGCTAATCGCATCGAAAAAATCGATACACACGGCAGCGGCTGCACCCTCTCCGCCGCCATCACCGCCCGCCTAGCCTTGGGTGAAGACCTTCTTGCCGCCGTCCAAACCGCCCACGCCTACCTGCAAAAAGGCATGCATCAGCCACTCTTTGTTGGCGGTGCTAACCAAATTAGGCACTGAAATTAGAGGGGGATAATCACCGGAGATGGGTCAGTGACTATGGCTATTATGGGCCGGGTCGCTCCATTTCCCTTGCCCCCATTAGTTCCCTATCTTTTCTACCCTATTCGAAGCAGCCTAAAGCCTGCCGCCGACCATGACTAAAAAGAAAACAGCCTCCAAAACATCCCATCGCCCCTCGTCCGCCTCCACCCCAAAAGGCGGCGTTAAAATGCGCGGCTGTGATGTCATGGTCCGCTGCTTAGAAAACCTCGGGGTCGACACCATCTTTGCTTACCCAGGTGGTGCCTCCATGGAACTCCACCAAGGACTCACACGTTCCAAAAAAATTCGTACCATTTTACCACGCCACGAACAAGGTGGTGCCTTCATGGCACACGGCTATTCGCGCGCCACGGGTAAACCAGGCGTCTGCATGGCAACGTCCGGACCAGGTGCGACTAACCTCGTTACCGCCATCGCCGATGCGCACATGGATAGCATTCCACTCGTGTGCATCACCGGACAAGTTTATCAGCAATTCATCGGTCGTGCCGCTTTCCAAGAAACGGATTTCTACGGCATGACGCTTCCCATCGTGAAGCACTCGTTCCTGGTTTTAGATTACAACGAGCTCCCGATGATTATGTACAAGGCCTTCAAGATTGCGACCACCGGTCGCCCTGGCCCCGTTGTCATCGACATCCCCAAAGACGTCCAACAACACGAGTGGGTACCCGTTTTTCCGAAGTCGATTAACGACGTGGAAATCCCGGGCTTACAAGTTCCCCCCAAGGCACCAGATGCCCAGTTTAACACGGTTTTACGGCTCATTGAGAAGGCCAAACAGCCTGTACTCTACGTCGGTGGTGGCATTCTTTCCGCCCACGCCCACAAGGAATTAATGACCTTTGCGCTGGCCACCGGTATTCCCGTGGCAAGCACGCTCATGGGGCTCGGCGCTTTTCCTTCGGATCACCCGCAATCACTTTACTGGTACGGTATGCACGGCACCGTCGCCGGCAATTGGGCCGTCTGCAAAAGTGACTTACTCATCGTTCTCGGGGCACGCTTCGACGATCGTATCACGGGAGCCATCGATAAATTTGCACCCGATGCCACGATTGTTCACGTCGACATCGATCGCTCCGAGCACCACAAAAATAAATTCGCAGATTACCCGATTCACTCGGACGTGAAACACGCCCTCCTGCGTCTGTCTGCACTATCGAAGAAAGGCTTCAAGAAGCCCAACCTTAAGAAATGGTACTCGACCATTAATGGTTGGAAAAAACAACACCCCTTCCCCTTCAACTACGACCGCAAAGGCTCAAAGCACATCCTGCCGCAAGAGGCCATTGAAACGCTCTTTAAAGAGACCAAGGGCGAAGCGATTATTTCCACAGGCGTTGGCCAACACCAAATGTGGGCCCCGCAGTACTATCAATTCAACAAACCACGCACCTTCATTAGTTCATTAGGTGCTGGTACCATGGGCTTTGGCTTACCTGCCGCCATTGGCGCCAAAGTCGCCTGCCCTAAGAAACAAGTCATCGATATCGATGGCGATGGCTCGTTCCTGATGAACATTCAGGAATTGGCGTGCATGAAAATCGAGAAGATTAACGCCAAGGTCATGCTCCTTAATAATCAACACTTAGGCATGGTTGTGCAGTGGGAAGACCGCTTCTACGCCGGCGTTCGCGGACACACTGTTTTAGGTGATGCCACGAATATCGGCAGCCCCGACAACCCAGGCGGACTCTACCCTGACTTTGTTAAAATTGCTAACGGCTTTGGCATCAAGGCCCGTCAAGTCATCAAGCGCGAAGAACTGCGTGACGCCATTCGCGAAATGCTCGCGCACGACGGACCCTACCTGCTCGACGTCATCGTTCCTTACACCGAACACGTTCTGCCGTTCATTCCGCAGAAGAAGTCGGCGATGGAAATTCTGACGAAGTAAGCCTTACAGTCCGGCCAACCAGCGCTCGGCTTCGATCGCCGCCCGACATCCCATACCCGCAGCGGTGATGGCCTGGCGATACACGTGATCCGCACAGTCTCCGGCAACAAATACGCCAGGGATATTCGTACTCACCGTGTTATCTTCCGCAATGAAGTAGCCGTTTTCATCGACTTTTAATGCGGGCGTAAATGCCTTAGAATTGGGTACGTGGCCAATCGCAATAAACACGCATTTACAGGCGATATCACGGGTTTTTCCGGATGCTTCTTGCACTCGTAAACTATGCACTTTGCCATCCGCACCGCCGAGCACCTCGAGGGGTGCGCAGTTCAGCGCGAGTTCGATTTTTTCGTGAGCCTTGACGCGCTGCACCATAATTTCCGACGCACGGAATTTATCGCGACGGTGCACTAAAATCACTTTCGACGCAAAGCGCGTAAGGAACAAAGCTTCTTCACAGGCAGAGTCGCCACCACCGACTACGACCACCGGGACGTCGCGATAAAACGCCCCATCGCAGGTCGCACAAGTCGTCACGCCGTTGCCGCCGTAGTATTCTTTTTCACCAGGAATACCGAGCAAACGTGGGGAGGCACCCGTTGCGATGATAACGGCCTTCGCTTCGTACGTGGCTTCACCGCCCACGAGTTTTTTGACCGAACCCGAGAAATCCACCGAGTCGATACGATCCCAAGCAAAGCGAGCGCCGAAACGCTCCGCCTGTGCTTTCATATTTGAAATGAGTTCGTTGCCATCGACGCCATGAACAAAGCCTGGAAAGTTTTCGACTTCTGAAGTCGTGGTTAATTGTCCACCGGGTTGACCGCCTTCGAGCACCAAGGGGCTGAGCCCAGCTCGTGCGGCGTAAATTGCAGCGGTCAGGCCAGCGCAGCCCGTACCTAAAATTAAAACGTTCTCAGCCATAGGGGATAACCCCATCTTGGAGTCTCTCTGTCAACGGCAAGGCGGAAAATTCGCGTCCACGCCCCAGTACATCAACGCCACTCAGCCATTTGCCATCGATTGTCCCGAACCCATTGCGAATAATTAAATTTTTAACAATTTCACCTGAAATAGGGCATTTCATTCGATTTGGGCTTTGACTCACACTTAACCGAGGTGGTTTGCTACCCTTCGCGTCAGGCCCCATGTTTCTAAGTCTCATCAAGCTCTTTGCCGGTAGCCATAATCGGAGATTCCTCCGCAAATGCGGACCCCTCGTCTCTCGCATCAATGCACTCGAAGTAGAGTACCAAAAACTCACCGACGCACAGATTCAAGGTAAGACCGCCGAACTCAAAGCACGACACGCTCGAGGTGAGACTTTGGATGCCCTACTACCCGAAGCTTTTGCTGTAGTTAAAAATGCCGCCCGTCGACTCAAGGGCACGACCGCCATCGTCTGCGAACACGAGCAGACCTGGAACATGGTGCACTTCGATGTGCAGCTCATCGGTGGCATCGCCTTACACCAAAATAAAATCGCCGAAATGGCCACCGGCGAAGGCAAGACCCTGGTCGCGACCCTACCACTCTATTTAAACGCCCTCACGGGAAAAAATTGCCAACTCGTCACGGTCAACGATTACCTCGCGCGACGCGACTCCGAGTGGATGGGACACCTCTACCGTTGGCTGGGGCTAAGCGTGGGTTGCATTCAAAATCAAATGGGCAACGAGGAGCGTCAAGCGGCCTACCGTTGCGACATTACCTACGGTACCGCTTCCGAATTCGGCTTCGATTACCTGCGCGACAACGGCATGGCGCTCAGCGCAGCCGAACAAGTTCAGCGCGATCATTACTACTGCATTGTCGATGAAATCGACTCCATCCTGATCGACGAGGCCCGCACACCACTGATTATTTCTGGACCCGTCACCGAAGAACGCGAACCACCCTTTCCTCGCCTGGTTGAGGACGTTAAAGCCCTCTTTGAAGCGCAAACTAAACTCGTCACTCGTCTAATTAACGAAGCCGAAACTGAGCTCAGCAAAATCACGGAAAGCAAAGAGCCTTCGGAAACGACGCTCGATAAACTCTGGCTCGCCGCCCACGGCATGCCACGTAACAAAACTTTTGCGCGCCTCATGGAAAATGGCCGCTGGCGCAAATCACTTGAGAAGCACGAAGGCATCTTGGCGAGCGAAGTGGAAAAAGATCGCCGCTACCATTTAAAGGAGCGCCTCTACTTCTCGATTAGCGAACGCGACCACGAATCTGATTTAACTCAGCTGGGTCGCGACACTCTCCGTCCGGGCAATCCCGACGCATTCGTCCTTCCCGACCTCCCCACTCACTACGTTGAACTCGATAAAGACGAGTCCCTCACTCACGAACGCCGGGCTGAATTACGTAATGAGGCCGAACAAGCCTACGTCCGTGCCTCGGAGGACATCCATGCCATCGGCCAACTCATTAAGGCCTTTGCGCTCTACGAGTGCGATCGCCACTACGTGGTGCAAGACGGCAAGGTTCTCATCGTCGATGAAAACACCGGGCGTATCATGGCTGGTCGACGCTGGAGCGATGGCCTACACCAAGCCGTTGA
Organism: Opitutia bacterium; assembly: GCA_947455415.1. Lineage (GTDB taxonomy): Bacteria > Verrucomicrobiota > Verrucomicrobiia > Opitutales > UBA953 > UBA953. The sequence continues at coordinate 25,593 of CANGNX010000001.1, forward strand.
GGCCAAGGAAGGTGTCGCAATGGAAAAGGAAAATAAAACCTACGCTACCATTACGATTCAGAATTACTTCCGCATGTACCGCAAACTGTCGGGCATGACCGGCACCGCTGAAACGGAAGCCACCGAATTTAACGAAATTTACGGACTGACTGTCGTTACGATTCCCACCAATCAGCCCTGCATTCGGATTGATGCCAATGACATCGTCTTTAAGACGCGTCGCGAAAAATACGCTTACGCCGTTAACGAAGTTAAGGAATCTCATAAGCGCGGACAACCCGTCCTCGTAGGCACCGCCTCGGTTGACGCTTCCGAAACCTTGAGCCGCATGCTCACCCTGGCTCGCATTCCGCACAAAGTGCTGAATGCAAAAAACCATGAACACGAAGCGGATATCGTGGCCCTAGCCGGACAAAAAGGCGCGGTCACCATCGCAACCAACATGGCTGGACGCGGCACCGACATTCGTCTGGGCGAAGGCGTACGCGAACTCGGCGGCCTTTACGTTCTCGGCACTGAGCGGCACGAATCCCGTCGCGTGGATCGTCAGCTTCGCGGCCGTTGCTCTCGACAAGGCGACCCTGGCCGGACCCGCTTCCTTATTGCCCTCGAAGATGACCTCATGCGTCTCTTCTCCAATGCAGGCATCATTTCCTCGATGCTCGAAAAATCCTTCAAGGAAGGCGAGCCCCTCGAACACCCCTTGCTCAATCGTTCGATTGGTACCGCCCAAAAACGCGTCGAAGGCCAAAACTATTCTCAACGAAAACGCCTCTTGCAGTACGATGACGTGCTCAATCACCAGCGTCACATTATTTACAGCCTACGCAATCGCGCCCTCGCCGACGGACAGTCTCGTCAGTCGATTCTCGAAATCATTAGCGAGGAAATCGACGATCGACTCAATACCGCTTTCCCCGACGAAACCTCCACCGCCGAACACAGTGGAGCGGAAGCCTTTGTTAGTTGGTTTGTGAGCACCTTCCCCATTCGTCTCACGGTCGAAGAAATCATTCCACTCAATCGTGACCTCGCCACGGCCTTCGTGATGAAGAAAATCTCCGAGCTCCATGCGAGCCGCGAGAAACACGAATCCAAGGAAGTGGTCCAACACATCGAGAAGCATATTTTAATTCGTTCCATCGATCGCAACTGGCAGAATCATCTGACCGAGATGGATGAACTTCGTCGGGCGGTTTCACTCCGTGGCTACGCCCAAAAGGATCCGCTCAACGAATATAAAAGTGAAGCCTACCGCGCGTTCGAACAACTCATGCGTCAGCTACGCACCGAGGTTTGCACCGGCCTATTCCGTACCGCTTCTTCCATGGAAGCCCTCGAGGCGTTGATTCGTTCTTCCCAAGGCCAAGCGGTTGCCACTGGACCTGCCGAGCCTGGCACCCCCGAAGATACAGCTACAAGTGGTGGCATTAGCCTCCAACCGAAGGCCGAACCTTTCCGTCGCAGCACCAATAAAATTGGTCGCAACGACATTGTCCGTATTCGCAAGGGTGAAGAGACCCTCGAACTGAAATGGAAGAAGGCTGAGCCCATGGTGCGCGATGAGGGCTGGCAGTTAGTGCAAGAGACCTCCGAATGACCTCTGGTCGCACGGCATTGCTTCGCAACCCCACCGTGCAATCTTGGGCGGGCATTGGACTGACTGCGGTCTTACTCTTTTTCTCCTTCCCACCCGTCGGGCATCCCTTCGTCGCTTTCATCGCACTTGTTCCCGCAATCCTAGCTTCGACCCAAAATCCATCGTTCGCAAACTGGCGAAAAGCCGCCTTCACTTGCAGCTGGATTCTTTGGATAAGCTTACTGATCTGGCTGCGGCACGTCTACCCGCCCCTCGGATACATCGGCCTCGTCTTCCTTACCGCCTATTGCGCACTTTATTTATTTGGGTGGCTTATTTTTTTACGTTGGGTTTTTCCCACGACTAAAGGCGCCAGCATCGGTTATCGTGTTCTCGTACTTTTAGGCATCGCCGGAGCCTGGGGGACACTGGAATGGATTCGCGGAAATCTGCTTACTGGCTTCGGCTGGCTACCCCTATCTGCCAGCCAAGAATCCAATCCCGTTTTACTTAGCCTTTGCTCGTGGGTCGGGCCCTACGGACTCTCCGTCCTACTGGTTATGATTAACCTAGGGCTCGCCAGCTGGATTATTCGCATGGTGCGCCTGGCCCGTGAGACACATGTGACTAAGCCCGCCAGCACGACCGATTGGCTCTCACGCCTCACCCCCGAACTTTATCTCGGACTTTCGCCACTACTCTTCGGCTTCGTTGTTTTTGGAAATAATATCCAAAGCCGAATGAACTACCCCACCGATTCACTTTCGGTCAGCATCGTGCAGACCGACTTTGATCCGAACGCCAAGTGGGATTCTTTCCGCCTCGAAAATCACCTCCAAAAAATCACCGAACTAACGAAGAGCGCCGCCCTGCCCAACTGCCAAGGACAGCGTCCTGATTTTATCCTTTGGCCCGAAGCCGCTCTACCGCTGACACTTAATAATTATCGTTACGCGGAAATGCTCCGCAAACTATCACAACAGACACAAACCACCTTGGTGATTGGTACGATTGATAAACGCGGCGAGGGCTACAGCAACGGTGTCGCCGTCATCACCGACCAAGGAATTCAATCACCGGTTTATGCCAAACGGCACCTAGTGCCCTTCGGCGAATACGTGCCGCTGGCCAGCGTTCTACCGCTCCGAAAAGTTGTACCCATCGCTGAAGATTGCGTGGCCGGTAACAGTCCATCACTCCTCGCCGTCAGCAATCGCCAAGGACAAACTTTCCAAGGGGGGGCACTCGTTTGTTATGAAGATGTTTTTCCAGAACTCGCCCGCGAACACGCACTTGCGGGAGCCGACTTCCTCATCGTGGTCACCAACGACGCCTGGTACGGCCGGGAAGCAGGCGCCTATCAACACGCCGCTCACTCCGCCCTACTGGCAGCCTCTAGCGGCTTGCCTGTCGTGCGCTGCGGCAATGCTGGCTGGAGTGGCAGTATCAATGCCACTGGACTCAGTCAGGCAGTAACCGCTTCGGGTCAGCTCGATGACACAATTTATTTTGCCGGCCACCGCAGGATCGGCCCCGTCATTCCCAAGCCCAAAGGCTTACCGCACACTCCTTGGGTGCTTTACGGTGATTGGGCCATCGCACTGGGAACTGCATTCGCAGCCCTCGCGATTTATCGACGACGCCAATTGGCCAATTAGGAATTAGCGACGGCTCTTACCGTTGCCTGAGGGGGCTTCACCTTCGGGACCTTCCGCTTCTTCCGAGCCTTCATCTTCGTCCCACTTCAACTTACCCTCGAATTCCTTGTCGAGCTTCTCGTCGTCTTCCACCTCTGGTAAATCTGCGATGTCTTCCGCCGCCGAATTTGCCCGGGCCGGCTTATCGTCATCATCATCTTCACCTGGAACTTCGTGACCTTGTGGTACGAATTCTAAAATGTCGGTAATTTCCTCAAAGGGGTGAATATCGCGTCCTTCAATCATGGCCTGGTTACGCAATTCACTGAGTTGTTCATCCACGTCTTCGATGGTCAACTTTTGCTCAAGCTTAATGGTGTCATTAATCAACTTCACCCGCAGACGCATGATGTGCTCCAAGAAATCAGCATAGGAACCTTTGTCCCCGTCCTTGATGTTCGGGAGGGCGAAAAGTTGCTCTTCGGAATCTAAAATGTGTTCGGCCACGCGTGCGAGACGTACAATCTCATCCTTGTCGCTAATCGAGTGAACTTGGAACGGCACAAAAGCGGCCTCGAGAATTTCGTTCGAGAGACCGTATTCGCGCAACGGATCCATCATATCCAACACCCACGGAAGTTGATACGGATCTAAAATGCCCAAGCCGTCTGGCTCGTAGTGCTTAGGGTCTGAATTTTCCTTCACCCACCAGGTGCCCTTTTCTTTGTTATTACGAATCGTGCACCAAAGCAGCTTAGAGGTCGTGACAGCCATGGGTGGTTGATTTGGCGAAGTTCTCGGTGGAGTCAAGAAGGGCAATTTTATTCCTTTTTAGGCCCACCCCACCTTCTCCGCTTTCCTTCTAGGATTTCACCCGTACGGTGAAGGAATGTCTTTTCTGTACGAAAAAGTACTCTCCAAGGCACTCTACGCCATGGACCCCGAAAAGGCCCACCAAGTGGGGCTGCGCGGCATGGGTCTGCTGGGTTCGATAGCCCCGCTGCGTGCAATCATGGAACGCTCCCTCCTCCCCATCGGAGCCAAGCCGATTCAAGCGTTCGGTTTATCTTTCCCCAATCATGTGGGTCTGGCGGCGGGCTTTGATAAAGATGGCATCGGCTGGCGCGGAGCGGCAGCCCTCGGCTTCGGCCACGTCGAAGTTGGCACCGTTACTCGCCACGCCCAAGCAGGTAATGAACGTCCACGCGTTTTTCGTTATCCAAATTTAAAAGCGGTCGTTAACTCCTATGGCTTCCCCAACGCGGGCGCTGAAGCCCTACAGCAACGTCTGTCGCAACAACCAAGGCGCGGCCAACGGGTCTGTCCGCTCGGTATTAATATCGGAAAATCTAAAATCACTCCACTCGAAGAAGCGCAGGAAGATTACCTCTATTCTTTTAAATTGCTCGCACCGCTGGCCGACTACCTCGTCGTCAACATCAGCAGTCCCAATACACCCGGACTCCGCGCCCTGCAAGATCGCGCGCCGCTCGTGCAATTACTCTCAACACTATCGCGCGAAAACCGCCAAACGGTCGGTGGCCCTGTGCCCTTACTTCTAAAGGTCGCACCCGACCTCAATCCTCATCAACTGGAAGACATTGTTGCCGTCGTCAGTGAAACTGGGTTTGCGGGCATTATCGCGACCAACACCACGATTACCCGACCTCCAGGCACCGAAGCCTGCGCGACTAAAGGCGGCCTCAGTGGTCAACCACTCCTCGAGCGCTCGCTGAAAGTGGTGCGATTCTTACACCAAACTTCTAAAGGCAAAATCCCCATCATTGGCTGCGGCGGTATCACCTGTGCCGCCGATGCTGGACGTTTTATGGACGAGGGTGCCTGCCTAGTGCAGGTTTACTCGGGACTCGTTTTCAAGGGCCCAAGTCTGGCGACTGAAATCTCCGAAGGACTGGCGTGGCGCCAACGCCCCTGGATCTAAGGGTTATTTCTTGCGCAGCGGAATGTGCACTTCCGACTGCTTAAAGAAAAACGGGACGAACGGACTATTCCAATAAACAGCGTAAGGGTCACCCGACGCTTCGTATTCTTTCTGCGTCAGCAACCAAGCCTTCAACGTCGCCAATCCTTCTGCGTAATTCTCTTCACTGTAGGAGCCGCGAATACCCACTGCCGCCACTAATCGCTCCGGCATCGTTTGGAATTTCACTTCCGCGTTGGGCTGTAAATCCGTTCGCACCGAAGACACGGGATCCATATAAAAAACCATCACTCCTGGCTGTATTCTCGCCTCCACGGGTGCGGTCATTGGCAAATCGTTAGTACGAATGTAACGAAAAAGCTTACCGAACATTTGATTATTACTGGAAAAATAACCCTCCGCCGAGTCAGTCAGCATCAAGCGAGCCGCAGGCAAAGTCTTTACCTCGCAAACTCCAGGAGCGGTCCGCGGGTAAGCTTCTTCTGTCCCGCGGGCGAATGATGGCAAAAGTGAAGACATAAGGATAAGAAAGAGGGGGGCTTTCATCTCTTATTGAATATATACAGTGTCACCAAGATAGCAATCAGCGGGCGAAGATTGACGCTCCTTGCGTCCCCCTGAAAAACGCTTTTCTTCATCCCATGCCCAATCCGCTAGAAAAACCGTCTTACGGGTCACGCCTCGGACATAATTTCCTGACCGGCATGTTCCTGGTCCTGCCCATCGGACTCACCTTCTACGTCGTTTCAATCTTGGTCGGACTCATCGCTGCACCCGTTCAGTCCGTTCTGCAAACCCTGCTACCGATTGTCCTCAAAGATTCGGGCTACACACCTGATTTTTCGTCCGGCCCGATGTACGGTACCTTGGTACTCGCCTCCGCCCTCATCATGGCGGTGATTCTAATTACCCTCGGTTGGCTTTCGAAACGAATCTTCGGTCGACTGTTTCAAGCTTGGTTTGCCTTCATCATCGAACGCATGCCGGGCTTGGGCGCCCTCTATAATACCATTAAACAAATGGTCGATGCGCTGAGCGGCCGCAATAAAGACACCTTTCGTCGCGTGGTATTGGTGCAATATCCCAGACCCAATTGCTGGAGTATTGCGTTCGTCACCCAAGAGAATCCTGAAATTCTGACCAACGCTATCGGCCAAAAAGTGGTGAATGTGTTCGTTCCCTCTGCACCCGCACCGACCGCTGGCTTTGTACTCCAAGTGCCCGTCGATGAGATAAAAGAAACTAAGCTCACCGTCACTGAAGCCATCGGACTGCTCATGAGTTTCGGCGCCGTCGTTCCACAGTCTAAGCTTAAGGGTTAAATGTCCGCTGCCACGCTGCGATGCCTCGTTCTCGGGCGTGATCCATCAGGCGAATCACACACCCTGCTGACCTTACTCGAACCTTCTCAAGGCCTAGAGCGTTGTCTCATTCGTCAAACCCGCAGCAAGCAAACCACGAGCCCCGATTTATTTGACGAGTGTGAAATCACCCTCGAACGCGCCAAAGATGGCGGCAACCGTTTTGCCCGCGACTACCGACTACTCCACCGTTTCTCTGGCATCGCTAAAAATCATCGCACCCTCGAACGCGCCTGTCGCTTTGCCAACATGGTGCGCCGTAATCCGCCTCCGCCTGAATCCGCCGAGGTGTGCTATCGCATTGCAATCGAAACCTTCACGGCAATGTCCGAACGCCCCCGCCCCGATTGTGCTTACTTCAAAGGTCTCTGGCTCATGATTAAAGACGGCGGCTGGCCAGTACATGAACACTGGCTCGGTAATTTAGGAAGTCGCCAAGCCCAAGCAGCGTCCATCCTCACCCAACCGCTCGATGCCCAAAGCACCGACGAAGAAGCGGTAGCCAAACTTTCGATCGATCTTGAACGCTGGGCCGCCGGAGAAATTCACTTCGTGCTTCCCTGATGCGAATCGATATCAAAGCCAAACGCATCGAAGTCAGCGCCCAAGAATTTGCCACCTTCCGCCCGGGACCAGGCGCTGGTGCCAGCAGTTCACCCTGGCGAGCCGAAGCGGGTCGACAGTGGCACGAAACTATGCGCCTGCAGGCGACCGCTGAAAACGCGGCGTGGGTTTTTGAACAACCGAGCCAATGCGAAATTTCCGCCCTCGGCTGGAAGCTAATCGTCACGGGTCGCACCGATCAGCAATGCCTCACCGATGGCCGATTACACATTCGGGAAATTAAAACCGTCATTACGACCCTGCCCCGTCGTCCCGAATTCCTGCAACAACGCTACGCCCACCACTTTTTGCAACTCGGCACCTACTGCCATGCCGCGCGCTTCCTGCCTGATATTAATGAAGTCATCGGTGAACTCGTTTTTGTCGACCCCACCGATGGTACCAAGCAAACCGTGCCGTTACCCGCGAGTGCCGAAAGCGATTTACTCAAGCAAGCTGAAGTCATCGCTGCTCATGCCGAAAACCGCCGAGCAAGTCACGCTCGCCTTCTCAATCTTCCACACCGAATCCCCTTCAAGGACCCTCGCCCCGAATGGCTGCAGTCATGCGCCGACCTTGAACAGGCTACCCTCGAATCGCGCCAACGCCTCATGGTCGCACCGACTGGCTTTGGTAAAACTTCTGCCGCCCTTCATCACGGGCTTTCCTTATTACGCAGTGGCAGCGTGGGTCGACTGCTCTACGTGACCGGTAAAGGCACCGGTCAATTACAAGTCTTGTCCGAACTGCGACGCCTCGCACCGTCGACTGAATTGCGTGCCCTCGTTCTTCGTCCACGTGCCGAACACGAGGTCGATGGCATGCCCGATGATATCGAAGAGATTCGCAAAAACTGGGCTCGCGCGGGCATCGACCCCCAAGCCCTCCTCGCCGATGGCGCCGAGCTCCGACGCATTCGGGAAATCGGACGAATCGCTGGCGTACCTCCATGGGATATCACCAAGGCGATGCTGGCACACGCCGAAGTCATCATTTGCGATTACAATTATGTTTTCTCCCCACGTAATCGCGCGGCTCTCGAAACTATCCCAGGTTGGAATGATGGCGATACGATGCTGATTGTGGATGAAGCCCATAACCTCCCTGAACGTGCTGCCGAATGCCTCTCGCTTCGCGATGATGCCAACGCAGCTGCCGTCTTCGCGCATACGCTCCTGCAATGCAAAGCCCCCGAGGCTTGGTGTCAGACGACTCAAGCCTGGGCTGATTTCTTACAACGCGTCCCGAAAGCCGATGCACTCTCACCCGATGATCGGATGGAAGCGATGGCCCTCGCCGAGAAACTCGCACGGCTTGGCGAAACCTTTCCATTAGATACCGACAACTTACCAGAGCCCGCACGCAATGCCGTCTGGAGTGCAACGCTGTGGTTAAAGCGACTGGAAGAAGCCGATCTCGGCTGGCTCCTCTGGTCTCCCAAGGCGGGTCAAATCAGCCTCGATTGTCTCACCGCAGCCAAAGCGACCGGTGAACGGCTGACCGCATTTTCCCATTTTGTGTTAATGACGGCCACCCCAGGCCCCAAAGGTTCACTCGCAAACGAATGCGGACTGGATCCAGACTTATTACATCGCACCGACGCGCTGGCACCTTGGCGCCATGGTGCTTACACCGTGGCGATTGATGGACGGGTCGACACCCGACTGAAAACTCGCGAGAGCCATAGCAACCGCACGGCAATTGCCCTCATCAAACTTTCTAACGAAGGAGCCGTCGCCGCCTTTTTTCCTTCTTATAAATACGCCGAGACCATCGTAACCGAAATTCGTCGCCTTCATCCCGAAGCTACTATCGCCCTTCAACCTCGCGGACTCGGCCCCGATGGCACCGCTCGCTTTGTCGAAGACGCCCTGAAGCCTTCGGTCATTCTTTGTCTCATCCTCGGCGGTTCACTCGGTGAGGGTGTCGATATGCTCGGTGGAAAAATTCGTTCCGCTGTCGTCGTCGGACCCGCCCTCCCCGAGGTCAATGCCCTCCAAGAAGCACGCCGAAAAATGTTCGTCGAAGATGGTGCCGAAGACCCCTTCGCCCTAGCCTACATCCGCCCAGGGATGCGCAAAGTGAATCAAGCCCTCGGACGCTTAGTCCGTGCCCCCGGCCACACCGCTCGCGTGCTCCTGCATTGCCGTCGATTTGCAGACGAGAGTTATAAAAACCTTCTGTCTAATGAATACGGCGAACCCGAAATCGTGATCGACGACGAAGGGTTCAATCAGTGGATTACGAAGAGCTGATTAGCCCTCGGTAAAATTAGATAGTGCCAAAGACTCGGTCCTTCGCGAAGCGGACCTTCTTCATCGACGCATATTTGTCATCGGCCGAACGGTAACCGACGGCACAGGCAACAATGGTTTCATAACCGGAACCGTTGAGGCCTAAAATTTCATTATACTGCGCCGCATCAATGCCTTCGAGGGCACAAGTATCTACACCAATCACCGCCGCAGCCGCCATCAACTGCCCAAGCGCAATGTAAACCTGACGGGCGGCCCACTCGCGCTGACCGTTAAGATCCTTACCCTTCACCACGCCGCCTAACATCATCTGACGGTAAGGCTCAAGCACGGTCGCATCCGCCTTACGGTCTGCCACCATCTGATTAAAGAACTCGTTAATATCTGCCTCCGTCATTTCCGTACGACGGGTGAACACGATCAGGTGCGAGGCATCGGTGACCTGTGATTGATTCCAAGAAACTGGACGCAACTTTGCGCGCACTGCGGGATCGCTCACCACAAAAAATTTCCATGGCTGTAAACCATAAGACGAGGGAGCCAGCTGCAAGCTCTTCTCCAACGCTGACCAGACATCAGCCGGCAACTTTTTGGTATCAAAAAGCTTGGTGGCGTAACGCCATTCGAGGGCTTGGACTAATTGGGCAGGGTTGGTAGCGGGCGACATAGTCCACCATCCAAGACACTTCAGCCAAACTGTCAAATCACGCTGACGAAAGCACGCCGCCCGCCAAAACTAGCCGACGACTGGCCTTCTCGGCAAACTCGCGACTGTGGGTCACCAAGACCAATGCGGTCTGACGTTGGGCGACGACTTCTAAGAGCAGTTTCATAACTTCCTTGCCCGTGGTTTCATCCAAATTTCCCGTTGGTTCATCCGCCAAAATCACCGCTGGCTCATTAATCAAGGCACGGGCAATTGCGACCCGCTGACATTCCCCGCCCGAGAGCTGCGACGGCAAATGCCGCAAGCGATCGCCCAAACCCACGAGCTGTAATAACTCGCGCGCTTTGCCTTCAACCTGCGAGCGTCCAATAATTTTGGCCGCCAACACCACATTCTCCAAGGCGGTTAATTCAGGCATGAGTTGATAATTCTGAAAAACAAAGCCGACACCGTGACCCAATAGCTTTCGGGGTGTGACTAAACCTTGCTCCACCTGATTAATAAAAACTTCTCCGCCTTCTGGCGTCTCCAATCCACCCAACAACTGCAAGAGCGTGGTTTTTCCCGAGCCCGAGGAGCCGCGAATCGAAATCGATTCACCGGCGTGAACCACTAAATCAACGGCCCGAAGTACGGCCAACGGCCCATTCGGCGAAGCAAAGGACTTCTTTAATCCCGTGGCCTGCAAAACCACCTTAGGCATCGCGCATGGCCTCCGAGGGTTTACGTCCTGCCGCCCACAGGGCTGGTACCAGCCCAGCCACGGTCGTGACGATTAAAGTGAATGCCGCCGCCACAACGAAGTCCATCGCATCATAGTGCAACGGCACTTTCGAGAACTGATAAACATTTGCGACCATATCGCCGTTACCAAAGAGGCTGTTAATTAAATCCAGGATACCTTCGCGGAAATATAAAATCCCCCAGGTTAAAAGAAAACCCAAGGCCGTGCCCAAAGCCCCGATTAATAAGCCCTGCACGCCAAACAATCCCACCAGATGCCAACGCTGCGCACCGAGTGCCACCAGCACCCCGACTTCACGCGTGCGACGAATCACCGCCGAGAACAACGTGCTCCCAATCGAAAACGAAGCGACGAGCGTGATAATAAACATTAAGAAGAAGAGCATAGTTTTCTCAAACCGAATGGCCTCGAGAAAATTTTTCTTAATTTCCTGCCAGGGAATAAAATTGAGTCCCGCCTTGCCAACATTCAGTCGCGCCGCCGTGGCCACCGCATTGGCCGGATCTTTCAAACGCAAGGTCACTCCGTGAGCCCGTTCACCCAGCGACCAGAGTTCGCGGAAACGTCGGAGCGGAATAATCGCCGCACGGTCATCGACCTCGGTGAATCCAGTCCGCACAATCGCACAAACTTCCAATGATGCAGGCAAGGGTGCCTTACCCTTCTCGGCCTGCTCCGCCATCACAGGCGACCAAACTTCAATTTTATCGCCGACGGCCACCCGCAACGTGCGAGCCAAGCCAATGCCGAGAATCACCCGTCCGTCATCCAGCCCATCAAAGCTACCAGCCACCACGTATTGACGGACAGGCTGATCCGTTGCCAACGGGTCCGTACCACGCACAAACGCGACCCCTGAAAAGGCACCCCGACGGGCCAAGGCTGGACCTTCCGTGTAGGCCGAAGCCGAAATCACTTCGGGATCCGCTTTCAACCGAGCTATTAAAACATCCGGACCTTCAATCGGGCTCTTCGCAATCACGACACAGTCACCGAACGACTCACGAATCCGCAAACGATGCTCTTCACCGAAACCGTTCATCACGGTTTGCACGACTAATAACGCGGCGACGCCCAGACCAACGCCTAAAATCGAAACCATCGCAAACGCCGGAAAGCGCTTACCGGGGGGAAAGAGCTGACGCAGGGCGAGATGGAGAAACCAAGGCAAGGGATTAAGATTGTTTCTCAGGTCCCAGGGTCGGGAATAAAATCACGTCACGAATATTGGCCGCACCCGTTAATAAAATCACCAAGCGATCAATGCCAATGCCGAGTCCACCCGCTGGGGGCATACCGTGCTCCATCGCTAATAAAAAGTCTTCGTCAATTTTCTGCGTCTCGGCCCCTGCCTGGATTTCCAACATCTTACGCTGCACACCAGGGTCATTCTGCTCCGAATATGCGGGCGCAATTTCTTGGCCGTTGATGCAAAGTTCAAAGACATCGATGGTGGAATCATCACCAACCGTAACCTTCGCCAAGGGACAAAGTTCCTTGGGAATGTGCGTCACAAAGGTTGGCTGAATTAAAGTAGGCTCAATCAGTTTACCAAAAATCTCATTGGTAACTTCATAGTCCTCCCAATCCGCACGCGGCTCGTGCAACTCCAACTTCTTACACGCCGCAATTTTCTCTTCTTTTGTACGTGAGAACCATTGCGCATCTCCCGTGCGTTCGATAATTAAATCTTTATATTTCACCTCGCGCCATTCGCCACCGAGTTCAATGGCAACGCCATCCGGACGGGTCACCGTCGTTGTTCCTAAAACTTCGCGGCAAGCGGTCTGAATTAAAGAGCGAACCAACTCCATCATGCCACGGTAATCCGAATAGGCTTGGTAGGCCTCGAGCATCGTGAACTCAGGGCTGTGCTTCACCGAGACGCCTTCATTGCGGAAAACGCGGCCGATTTCAAAGACGCGATCCATGCCGCCGACGAGGCAACGCTTAAGGTGTAACTCTAACGCAATCCGGAGGTAGAAATCGCAATCCAACGCATTGGAATGGGTCTCAAATGGACGGGCGGCAGCGCCACCGGCAATGGCATGCAGGGCGGGCGTTTCGACTTCGGTGAACTGACGACTCCATAAAAACTTCCGAATCGATTCCACCACTCGACTGCGAATGAAGAGGCGCTTACGCGATTCCTCGTTCACCACTAAATCAAGGTAACGCTGACGGTAAATTTTTTCGGCATCAGTCAAGCCCGCCCACTTTTCGGGCAAGGGACGTAATGCTTTAGCCAATAACTTATAATCCGCCGCACGTACCGTGACTTCGCCGGTCTTAGTGCGGAAAAGCTTACCGCGTACGCCGACGAAATCCCCGAGGTCGATTAACTTCTTGAAGTGTGCGTCGTAACGCTCTGTTAACGCATCACGTGTAAAGTAACATTGCTGAACCCCGCCCCGATCCAAAACTTTCACAAAGCTCGCCTTGCCCATGACACGAATCGCTACCACCCGACCCGCAATCGAAACTTCGGGGCCTTCTTCTACGCCTTCGGGTAGGAGCGAAACGCAATCCGAGGAAACATGCGTCTGTGGCCACTCCGCGCGGAAGGGGTCTTCGCCCGCTGCACGCAACTGGGCAAGCTTCTCCTGACGGACCGCAAAGAGGTCATGGGAAATGGCATTTAGGTCGGGCTTATCGCTCATAATGACTCCCTTAAGGGGTGCCTCGAGGGGGGCAATCTGGCAAGGGCGAAAGGTCGGTTACCACCATCGGGGCTTTCCTTATTGCAGAAGCAGGTATTCCAGAAATAACGAAACCCCATGAAGGCGTATCTCGACCTCCTCCGCCACGTCCGACAGACGGGAGAAATTCGTCAAGACCGTACCGGCACCGGCACCATTGGAATTTTTGGGGCACAACTTCGCTTCGACCTCGCGGAGGGCTTTCCTCTCGTCACCACCAAAAAGGTCCACACCCGCTCCATCATTCAAGAGCTGATTTGGTTTTTAGCCGGACGCACCGACAACGATTGGCTCAACGAACACGGGGTCACGATTTGGGATGAATGGGCCACCGCCGAACAGTGTGCAAAATTCGGTCGCTCCAAAGGCGATCTCGGACCCGTCTACGGACACCAATGGCGTCGCTTCGGCGCGACCCGTAAAGCCGATGGCACTTATAACAACGACGGCATTGATCAAATTAAGCGCCTCATCGACCAATTAAAAAATAATCCGTCCAGTCGCCGCCACCTCGTCACGGGCTGGAACCCGCAAGAGGCGGATCAAGTCGCCCTACCGCCCTGCCACACACTCTTTCAATTCCACGTTTCGACCGATGGTCGCTTGAGTTGCCAACTTTATCAACGCAGCGCCGACCTCTTCCTGGGCGTGCCTTTCAACATCGCCAGCTACTCCTTGCTCACACACATGCTTGCGCAGGTGACCGGACTCAAACCCGGACATTTCGTGCACACGTTTGGTGACGCCCACATTTACTCCAACCACGTCGAACAGGTTGATTTACAGTGCTCCCGTGAGCCTCGTCCCTTGCCTCGTTTGATTTTAAATCCCGATATAAAAGACCTCTTCGACTTCAAATTCGAGGACATCACCATCGAAGGGTACGACCCCCACCCGGGCATTAAAGCGCCCGTCGCCATTTAAGTTCGTGAAGTTCAGTCGCCCCCTCATCGCCATCGCCGCCGTCGCCCGCAATCGCGGCATTGGCATCGAAAACAAACTCCCCTGGCGCATCGCCGAGGATTTTGCATTTTTCAAAAACACAACCATGGGCCAGGTGCTGGTCATGGGACGAAAAACTTACGAATCCATCGGGCGACCTCTCCCCGGTCGCACGACGATTGTGCTCAGTCGCACAGGTTTTAGTGCCCCAGGAGTTCTTACGGCAAAAAATTGGGACGAAGTCGCCCAACTCGCACCCGATAAAACCCTTTTTCTCGCCGGCGGTGCCGCCCTTTACGAAGAAGCACTACCGTGGTGCACTGAGCTTTTACTCACTCACGTTCATTTAGAGCCCAAGGCCGATGCCTTCTTTCCCGATTGGACAGCACATTTTGACGACGGCCAAGTTTTAGAAACGCACGCCCAGTGCGAAATGCGTCGGCACTTGCCGAAACTTGCTCACTGAGTGAGCGAGCCCTGCGGGCCGCCCAAAAGTTGTTCACATCGGCAACCGATAAAATCGGGAAAATCGGGCTGATTTTTTCGTTTTCTCCTTTCCAAGGAGCCCCCCTCTCCTACCGTCCAAAACATGCCTGACGGTCTGTTTATCTTCTTCGCTGCCCTGACTCTCGGGGCCGCCGCTCTCCTAGTCATGAGCCGCAACGCCGTGACCTCCGCCATGGGGATGATTTTAGCCCTCGTCGGTGTCGCGGTCGACTTCTTCTTACTCGACGCTTACTTCCTCGGCGTGCTGCAAGTGCTCGTCTACGCCGGCGCCGTGATGGTGCTTTTTTTATTCGTCATCATGCTCCTGTCCGACACCGCTGAAAGCCCTTCGGCGTATCCATGGAAAAAAGCGGCGGGCGGACTCGCCCTCTTCTTCTTGTTAGCCGCTGGTGTGCTTTGGCTCTTCTACTGGTCTGGCGCCGTCCCCCAAACTTTAGCCGGCAACACCCCACCCGAACTTTCCATCGATCCCGCAACCTTCACGACGTCGGCCAAATCTTTCGGCCGACTTCTATACACTAAATATTTACTGCCGCTCGAAATCTCCGGCTTCCTCTTACTCGTCGCGCTCGTTGGCGTCGTCTCACTGAGCAAAGACCCCACCACCAAAGCCTAAAGTCATGGAACACACTACCCTTGCTCATCACCTCACCTTAGCCGGCCTGCTGTTCGTCGCCGGACTCTCGGGCGTTTTACTCCGTCGCAACCTGCTCGTGGTTTACATGTGCCTCGAGCTCATGCTCACCGCTTCCACCTTAGCCCTCGTCGCTTTCTCCCGCTTCAATCAAACGATGGACGGCGCCATCCTCGTCTTCTTCGTGATTACGGTCGCTGCCGCCGAAGTCGCCGTTGGCCTCGCCCTCATCGTCGCCCTCTTCCGTCGCCGCGGCACCGTTCAATCCAACGAACTCAACACGCTCTGCGATTAATTCTGCAATGGATTCTATTCAACTGCTGCACTGGATTCTTTTCTTACCCTTGGGAGCGGCTGCATTCTCTGCACTCTGCCTCCGTCGCTTGGGTGGCTTCGCGGCCTGGTTCTCCACCGCGACGGCTTTCACCATCGCGACGCTTGCCCTAGTTTTACTGATCAAAACCGACGACACCATTAGCTGGCATATCGAACTCGCAAAGTTCGGTAATGTCTCACTGGGCTTCGGCTACCTGATTGATGCTAACGCCCGGCTGATGCTCTTCGTGGTATCGTTCGTGGCCGCCTGGATTCACCTTTTCTCCGTCGGCTACATGCACGAAGACAGTGCGCGCGGACGTTTCTTCGCGGGGCTTTCCATCTTCATGTTCTCCATTCTCGGCATCGTCATCGCCGATAATTTGCTGATGACCTTTATTTTCTGGGAACTCGTGGGCTTCAGCTCCTACATGCTCATCGCTCATTACTTTGATAAAGACTTCGCAGCCGCTGCTTCGAAAAAAGCGTTCATCACCAACCGTATCGGTGACCTTGGTTTCATTCTCGGTATCGCCCTTTGCCTCAATCTCTACGGCACACTTAATTTCGCTGAGCTGGCATCCGTCGCTCCGCTTAAAGGTGCGGTGCCCATCGCTGTTGGACTTCTCTTAATGTGCGGCTTCCTCGGCAAATCCGCACAGTTCCCCTTACACGTCTGGCTCACGGATGCGATGGCTGGCCCCACTCCAGTCTCCGCCCTCATTCACGCCGCGACGATGGTCGCCGCCGGCGTCTACTTCATGGCACGCGTGAGTTTCTTGCTCGCACCTGAAGTGCTCCAATGGATTGCCATCTCAGGTGCAGGCATGGCCGCACTCGCAGGTTTGTGCGCACTCGCGCAAACGGACATTAAAAAGTCACTCGCTTACTCCACGCTCGCCCACCTCGGTATTATGGGCTGTGCCCTCGGACTCGGTCATCCCGAACTCGCTGTCTTGCACATGGCGATGCACGCATTTTTCAAAGCAACCTTGTTCCTTGGCGCTGGTTCCGTGATTCACGGATGCCACCACGAACAGGACATGCTCAAGATGGGCGGCCTGCTGAAGAAAATGCCACTCACCGCGGCGACCTTCATCGCTGCAACCCTTTCGAATTGCGCTCTGCCATTCTTCGCCGGCTGGTACTCCAAGGACGCCATCATCGAGGCGGCTTGGCACGACGAAAAATTCGTCGTCTTCAGTTTCCTCGCGCTCGCCGCCTTCGCCACCTGCTTGTACAGCGGTCGCATGATTCGCCTCGTCTTCCTTGGCACCGCGAATTCCGAAGATGCATCACACGCCCACGAGTCCCCCTGGACGATGACCTTGCCGATCGCGATTCTCGGACTCGGCTACTCCATCGCCGCTGGTTTTGGAGCGCATTACCTACTGCCCGCTTCCGCACTCCAAATCATCAATGAGCCATTACACGAAATGGCTTTTCACTTAACCGCACCCGCCACGATTGTTGGGCTCGTCGCCTTATCCTTCGGTTTACTCGGAAGTTTGAAATTCTACGGACTACTGCCCGGACGCGACAGCTTGCAGGTTTTCTCTCCCCGCACCTACCACCTACTCGAAAACCGCTGGATGGATAACGTCTACCAATGGTTCATCGATAACGTCGTTCGTCGTGTCTCCGAATTCATTGCCTTCCTCGACCTCCTTCTCATCAACGGCGTCGCGGTCCGCTGGATCGTCGGCGGCTTCACCGCTGCCCTCGGACATTTAACCGGTGCCTTATTCCACCGCGGTCAAGCCCGTGGCTACGCCCTGTGGATTACCATCGGCTCCCTCTTACTCATCTGGTTCCTCCTCGCTCGCTAAATCATGGAAACTTCCTTTGCCCTTAATCCCACGTTGCTCGTCGCCGCGATTTTTACGCCCATCATCATTGGGCTAATCTTAATCAGCTTACGCAACCTCTCGCGCAGCTTTGCCTCTGGCTTCGCCTTTGTCGGTTTCGCCCTGCCTGCTCTCATCGCGGTTTGGTTACTCCTTCCATGCGCAGCCACCTATGGCTCGCCTCTCAAAGAAAAACTCGCAGGAGTTTGGGGTTTTTATTTCGGACTCAACGGCATCAGCGCACCACTCTTGGCGATGACGGCGATTGTGGGATTAGCTGCAGGCATCAAAGCACTCAATCAAGAGGTTGAATCGCGCAACACTTACCTCGGACTGATTCTTTTCATGTTCGGCGGCACACTTGGCGTGTTCGGCACCCAAAATATTATTGGTTTCTATTTCTTCCACGAGTTCGCCCTCATCCCTACTTTCATCCTTACCCTCTTCTGGGGCGGCGAGGGTCGACGTTCGGCAGCGATGCAAATGGCGATCTACCTCACGGTCGGCGCGATGCTTTCCTTGGCTGGTATTTTAATCGCCATGCAAGCGGCCGACCTCTCCTGGGGCCAAGCGACCTTTGACCTTCTACTTATCGGACTCCACCAGCCAGGCGTCCAACTCCCCGTCGCAACCGCCGCCATCACCCTCTTTGGTTTCGGTACATTGGCCTCACTCTTCCCCTTCCACTCGTGGGCCGCACCAGGCTACTCCGCCGCACCGACACCCGTATCCATGCTTCACGCGGGTGCGTTGAAAAAATTCGGTCTCTACGGCATCATCATGATTGCCGTCGCCTCGATGTCTATTGGCACTGGTACACTGAGCCAATGGTTTCTTTGGTGCGCACTCGCCAACGTTGTCATCGTTGGACTGATCTGCCTCGCCCAACGCGACCTCAAGCAACTGGTCTCGTGGAGTTCCGTCGCACACATGGGTCCAATTTTCCTGGGACTCTGGGTTTGCACTTCCAGCGGTAACGCCGCTGGTCTCGATGCCGCTATTTTCTTAATGGTCGCTCACGGCCTATCCTGCGCCGCTTTATTCCTCCTCGCTAACGGCGTGCGCACCCGCACTGGTACCTATCGATTCGATGAACTGGGCGGACTCGCCACACGCACACCTGTTCTGGCCGCTTTCTTCGTTGCTGCCACCATGGCCTCCGTCGGACTCCCCGGCTTTGGAAATTTCTGGGGTGAGGTCGGGATCTTCCTCTCCCTTCGCGCCGAACCGCTCTGGCTCCAAGCCTTAGTCGCTTCAACCATCATCGTCTCGGCAATTTATTCCCTGCGTGCCGTGGCGAATGTGTTCTTCGGCCCAACTTCTCAGAATATCGAAGATCAATTCAAACAAGCGCCCTTCGGTGACATCAATTGGGCTGAGCGTTTCGCCGCCGTCATTCTTCTTGGCGCCTCCTTGGTCATCGGCTTTGCGCCTTCAATCATCACGCGTCACACCAACGCCGAGACTCAAGGGCTCACGCAAATTTCCCAACTTAAAACCAGTCAACCTGCTACCCCTTCCGCCCAATGATTTCTACGCTCGCCACTATCGATGTCGCCTTCAAGGCGCTCGCCCCGCGCAATGCCGACTGGGCTAGCATCCTTCCAGAAATCTGCGTCGCTGGACTTTCCTTGCTCTGCCTTCTGCAAGCAATGTTCCTACCCAAGGGCCTCAAAGCACTCATACCTGTCACCGCTCGCATCGGACTCTGCTTAGTGATTGCAATGGCCTGCGTTGCCAATCGTGCCTGGAGCCCCATTCACGGCCCCGTCACCACATTCGCCGGCCTGCTCCAAGTGACCGACCTCACCATGGGTTTCCGTCTGTGCTTTTTAGTCTCGGCACTCCTCACCAGTTTCCTCGCCACTCGCTTCCTCACCGAACGCAATGCCGTTATCGCCGATTATCACCACGTACTTTTAGTTGTGAGCGCGGCCTTCATGCTCCTCGTGCAGTCACACCACTTCGTGACCTTGTTTGTGAGTTTAGAAACCGCCGCAGTCGGACTTTATATTTTAGTCGGCTACCTCCGTCGCAGCGAAGCTTCACTCGAAGCAGGCGTTAAATACCTCGTCGCCGGCGGCCTGAGTTCCGCCCTCCTGCTCATGGGTATTGTTTTAGTCTATGGTTCGCTCGGTGCCCCCGGAGTCGACTCCCTTAACTTCGAACAAGTCGCACTCGCACTCAACGCCGGCAAAGCGACCGCCCTCACCATGGTCGGCATCGCACTCATCATCGGCGGTGCTGCCTTCAAACTCGGCGCCTTTCCCTTCCAAGCTTGGATCCCTGATGTTTATCAAGGTGCACCCACACCGACGACAACTTTCCTCGGCACCGCCTCTAAGGCCGCGGGTGCGTTTATCCTATTCATTCTCGTC
>CANGNX010000002.1 GCA_947455415.1 Opitutia bacterium
ACCTAATTTGCTAACGCTCTGACGGCTTGCCCATTTCCTGGCAGCCGCCTAAGTTGGCTGTCATGAGGGGGTAGCTCAGTTGGATTAGAGCAGCAGCCTTCTAAGCTGCGGGTCGCGGGTTCGAGTCCCGCCCTCCTCACCACTTTAATCGTGAATAGAGTCTCTCGGGCTTGCCCGAAGGCTCTCGGCTTAGCATAAACACGACATGCAAATCCATGTGGCTCGGCAATCGTCGCAACTGGGAGTTTTTAGCGCTGAAGAAGTCGCGCTGGGTTTGGCCAATGGTAGGTTTCTTCCGACCGACCTCGCCTGGCGATCGGGCATGCCAACATGGAAGGCGCTGTCAGAGTGGCAGGAGTTCCAAGGCAAGGTGCCTCCACCATTGGCTCGCGACAGTTTCGAGAATCAACAGTTGGTCACTGTTCCTTGGGAGCTGAGTCGCACCCTCCAATCTTACTGGGCAACGATTAAGGGTGCGATTGTTTCGCCAGCCCAGACGTTGGCCGTTGGTAAATATTCTTTCCGTGATTATATTTTATTTTCTTACCTCACGGTCCTGCTGACCTTGCCATTTACCCTCTTCGCCCAAATCCAGTCGGCTGAAGCCAATACACAGTTGGCCGAATTTTTTCGTGGCCTTAATGTCGATGAATTAAACAAGGCCGCGGATAACTTAATGTCGCAGCCTGTTTTACCTGTTTGGGCACGGGTGAGCTCCGGTCTTTTCTATGCCGCTATCTACCCGTTCGCGATTGCGATTTGGGGTTTCATTCAGTGGCTCGGCTTACGAATACTCCGACAGTCAGTGACGATTGAGCGTTCAATTGTGGCGACCATGGTGGGTGCTGGACTCTCAATTTAATCGTCGCGCCGCTGATGCTGCTGTCTGGACAATTCTTAATCTACCTAGCACTCGTTGGACTCATTATGATTCCTCTCTCCGTCTTGTCATGTCGAGCCGCTGGGGTCGTGATGCGCGTTAGTCCGTGGTTCGTCTTTGGTTCCTGGGCGCTGATGGGTTTCATCGTGACCTGTTGTTGCTGCTGCTTGCCTTCGGCGATTCTCGGCGCCCTTAACTCATCACTCGGCAACTGATTATGATACAAGTTCATCGGAGGCCGTCTTTTCCTGGTGAATGGAATCACGAGTTGATTTGGCCATTGGTATTGCTTGCAGGTGCTGTTGGAGGTTTGGCATTTTTTTACCTCGGACTAGAAACGCCGGGCTGCATTTTTCATGGTGTCACTCACTTGCCTTGCCTCGGCTGTGGTGGCACGCGCTGCGCCAGGGCCTTGGTTCAACTTAACCTTTGGGAGGCCTTTAAATTTCACCCCGCTTTTTTCCTAACTTTTATTTTCGCAATACTATGGATGGTTTATTCGGCGATTTTCTGGCTTCGTCGCGACACCTTGCGCCTGCGTTTTTCAATTCAAGAGAACCAGCGTAAAAAACTTACTTTGCTGATCATTATTTTCGTCGGCTTGCACTGGGTCTGGCAGTGTTATTACTTAACTCGCCCATGATTAGTCGCCTCCTGAAATTCCTTTTTTGGATTGGGCTTCTCATCACGACAGCGGCTCTGGTTTTGGTAGCGTATTATTTGTGGTGTGACCGCCCGCAGAAAATGGCGATGGAGCGGAATGTGCTCAACGTTGTTGATGTGGTGCGCGAAGATGGCACGACGCCTGATTCAGTTATCGGCTTACTCGATAAGGTGGCCGATAAAACGGAGGTCATTAAAGGGGACGTTGTGGTGGCGCCCGCACCTGATGCTCAGTCCGCTGCTCCCTATGGTTTACCCGTCGATCATTACGGACTAAAAATTTTAGTGAACCGTGGCTACACTGTCGGCTACGACGATAATTTACCCTCGGCACGTTGGTCGTCTTATCGTGTCTTCCCTTATCGCGATGTGCACCTCCCTAGGCCCGCAACTTTTTTTGTCGATAAGCGCACGCAAGCCAAGGTTGCTACCGCCGAGTACGTGCACTCGGGCTATGACCGTGGACACTTAGCGCCCAATTATGCGATCTCGGTCTGTTATGGTGAGGAAGCTCAACGCGAAACTTTTTTGCTCTCTAATATTGTCCCGCAGCTTCACGCATTGAACGCTGGCCTCTGGAAAGACCTCGAGCAGCGAATCATGAAGCGCTACGTAGAACGTTACGGCGAAGTCTGGGTGCAGGTTGGTCCAGTTCTGAAAAATCCGACCGACAGCAAAGTCGGTCGGCTACCCGTGCCCGATGCTTTTTGGATGGTGATTTCCGAATACGAAACCGAGCAGCACGGTATACGTGCCATCGCTTATTTGATTCCGCATAACGCGATTTGGCGGGACCGGGAATTAACGCATTATGTCGTGAGCGTTCGAAAGATTGAAACACTCACGGGGCTAGACTTCTTCCCAAAGCTTCCAGCGAAGACGCAGGAATTACTTGAGGCCTCACCGGCGCCGCGCGCGTGGTAAAGCTTTTGGGGGCGCTGTCAGATCAGCAGCACGAATGAGAACAACGCAGTCGAGCCCGTCGTTCGTCGTCAACCAGGTCATCGGCATCTTCGGCCATGCTTTTTCCATGGCACGGCGAAGGCCTCCGACTTCGATAACGAGGACACCTGCAGGATTTAAGAGTTTCTTCGCTTGAACTAAAAGTTTGCGAATCACATCGAGTCCATCCTTACCCGAGACGAGCGATTGTTTTGGCTCTTGTTTAAATTCGGCAGGTAAGCGTTGGTAAATTCCTTCGGGCTCGTAGGGCGGGTTGCTGATAATAAGATCGAATTTCGGCCCCTTGAGTAAGGCCGTCATCGTGTCGGTGCGATGCAGTTTAATTCGAGATTGTAGCTTATGTTCTTTTACGTTGATGGCAGCAACCTCTAGGGCTTCAGCGGAAAGGTCGGTAGCGTCGACTTTTGCGTTGGGAAAATGTTTCGCGAGTAAGACGGCGAGACAGCCGGAGCCCGTACAAATATCGGCGACGTGTTTAATGTCCGAAACTTTTGGCAGCCATTGTGGAATAACTTCGGGGATGAGCTCAACGAAGTAGGAACGAGGGATGATGACGCGTTGATCCACGTGGAAGCGCAGTCCACCGAGCCAAGCTTCACCCACTAAGTAAGCGGTGGGTGTGCGATCAAAGACGCGCTGCTCGAGTAGATGAAGAAAAACCGACTTCTCCGCGGCACGCAGGGGTCGCTCAAAGCAGCTCGGTAATTTTTCCCAAGCCAAGCCCGTAGCCTTGCCCATGAGCGTAAGAGACTCTTCTTGTTCGTTAATGAAACCCTGTCCGTGGGCCACACGGTTGGACTTCAGCAAGCGATTGGCAAAATGCAGGCAGTCGCTACCCGTCCGCAGTTTGTCGGTCTGCGTGCGAGAGAGGCGCGACGTTGCGCTCATGGCTGGTGTGCGCTTCCTCAGGTGAGGGGGGCGGCTGACCAGAGCTCCTTCGGCGTACGCTCAAAGAAATCTTCGAGGTACTTCGTGGTTGCTCCACCTTGACGGAAGACCGGGTCTTTCATGATGGCGCGGCACACCGGAATAGTGGTGTGAATGCCACGAATAATGTATTCACCCAGGGCACGGTGCATGCGATCCATTGCCTTTTGGCGATTGGCACCCACGGAAATGAGTTTAGCCACCATGGAATCGTAGGTCGGAGGAATGGTGTAGCCCGAGTAGCAGTGTGAATCGACGCGTACGCCGTGACCGCCAGGCGTGTAGTAAAGTCCGATTGTGCCAGGGCTAGGGGCGAAATTACGAGTTGGGTCTTCGGCGTTGATGCGGCACTCGATGGCGTGACCCGTAATCTTAATGTCCTTCTGGTTGAGTTCGAGTTTCTCACCGCAGGCGATGAGAATTTGACGACGCACCAGATCGATGTCGGTCACCTCTTCGGTGACGCCGTGCTCGACCTGGATGCGAGTGTTCATCTCCATGAAGTAGAACTTTCCGTTCTTATCGACGAGGAATTCGATGGTGCCAGCGTTGTGGTAGCCGATGGATTCGGTCAGGCGCACGGCAACCTTGCCCATTTCTTCGCGCAGCTTGGGCGTGAGGAATGGGGAGGGGGATTCTTCAATGAGTTTTTGGTGGCGACGTTGGACAGAGCAATCGCGTTCACCGAGGTGAATCGCCTTACCGTGTTCGTCGGCCAGCATTTGAAACTCAATGTGACGAGGCTGCTCGATATATTTTTCAATATAAACGGCACCGTTACCAAATGCTTTTTCGGCTTCGGCGCGGGCGGCTTCAAATTCTTTACTAAAGGCCGCAGCGTTGTGCACGATGCGCATGCCTTTACCACCACCACCTGCGACGGCCTTGATGATGACCGGGAAGCCAATGCGCTGAGCCTCTTTGATGGCCTCGCGTTGGTTATCGACGGGTCCGTCAGTTCCAGGAACGGTGGGGACTTTATATTTGGCCGCAGTTTGGCGAGCGACCGCTTTGTCGCCCATCATCCGAATCGCTTCAGGACGCGGGCCGATAAATTTAATATTAGCCGAGGCACATTTTTCGGCGAAACCGGCACGCTCTGAAAGGAAGCCGTAGCCCGGGTGAATGGCATCGACGTTGGTGATTTCCGCGGCGGAGATAATGCGGTCTTCGCGTAGGTAAGAGTCTTTGCTGGCGCCAGGGCCGATACACACTGCTTCATCGGCCAACTGGACGTGCATCGATTGTTCGTCGACCTGAGAGTAGACGGCCACCGTCTTGACGCCTAATTCACGACAGGCGCGAATGATGCGAAGGGCGATTTCGCCACGGTTGGCGATAAGGATTTTATTCATCGGAAAATTCGGTGATCAGCCAACCTTCACGCGGAAGAGGGGCTGGCCGAACTCTACGGAGGTACCGTTAGCGACAAGACACTCGACGACCGTGCCAGCGATTTCGGAAGGAATTTCATTCATCACCTTCATGGCTTCGATGATGCAAACAACGGAATCGACCTTAATGGGCGTACCGACGGCGACGAAGGGAGGGTTTTCTGGGGAAGGGGTCGCGTAGAAGGTGCCGACCATCGGGGAGTTGATGGTCTTAATATTGGGGTCAGCGGCCGGCGCGGCGGCGGGCGCTGCTGGTGCAGCCGGGGCCGCGGCCACTGGGGCGGCGGGGGCAGCATAGGCCGGTGCGGCTGCTGGTGCGGGGGCTGGTGCAAAGGCACGACCTGGGAGGTCGCGCTTGATGCGCAGCTTAAATTCTTGGTCTTGGATTTCGAATTCGGAAAGGTCCGATTTCTTCATTAAATCCACGACTTGTTTGATCTTAGTTAGGTCCAATGTAGTGTCCTCCGTGAGGGGGTGTCCCACTTGATACATCGTACTTAAGGAACAAATCAACCCCTCATTCAGTTAATTCAGAAGGTATTTTACCTAAACCTATCCTCTTAAACAACTTATGTAAGAAAAACAGAGAGGGTGTGGCACTCGTTTTAAGGTCAGAAAATGGCCCTTTTATGCTGATTCGGGTGTTGTCCGCTATGGTGCGGTTGAGGTTAAACGGATTGGGGATGAATGAATTCTCTTTTTGCGGAATGTTGAATACCCCAGCGAAGTCTACGGTTGAGTTGGCGAGGTCAACTTCCCCCGCCAAGGTGAGTTGGGATTGAGGGCCAGAGATTAGAATATCGGGGAAGTAGGCCCGGCCATTAATACAGCCAAACTGCCCGGTGAGCTGGGTCAGTTCGTAGGTTGTAGCCCCGATCCCGATAGCTTCTAGGACCGAGGATAGACCCCCTAGGATTCGAATTTTCTTAATCTCGGGGTTAGCGATTTCGAAGCTTCCGAGGCAGCGAATCTGCTCGGGGGCCTGGAGGTTAATTGTCCCGTCTAAGTTGAAGTTGAAGCGCGTGGCGTCCTTTGGGGTATTCTTCTTTGGAGGCGGAATCTTGGTGTAGCCCAAGCCTCGAGCGATGAGGTTGGAGTCGCAGTCTTTGAGGGCGATGGAGATTTTGGAGTCGTGGTCGGGTTCGCCGAGAATGGAAAGCGAGCCAAGTCCTTCCGCAATCCCGAGGGTGGTCCGAATGCTGGTCGCGCCGTTTTTATTCTCAATCTTGCAGAGTAGGTTGCGACTAGGGATGCCAAAGGTTGTAAAATCAGGGATGCAGCTAATCTCCGCTTCAATTTCCAAACCCTTGGGGCCGGGTTTGGCTCGGACGGAGATTTGTCGACTGTCTGGAAGTTGGATGCCTTTTAATTTATTACTAAGTTCTTCGCTGGCTGCTTTGGCTAGAACCCATGGTGCCAGGTTGCCGGTCAACTCCACGTAAGGTCCGCTCTCGGTGCCGCTTTTTTTGTTATTCCAGGTGAGGCTGCCCGCGAGTGCACCGACGTCTTCGGGACTTCGTCCCTTGAGGCGCTGCAAGCCGATTTGAACACCCGACGCGTCGGAATGGATTTGGATGTCACCCGATTGGAATGGGATTTTCTGAAAATCGAATTCAGCTAAGTGCACCACGCCGCTGACAGTAAATTGGGGCGGTTGAAGTTGGCCGCTAACGTCAATCGTGGTGTTGAGTGTGCCTGGCGTTTGTAGGCGCGTCCACAGATCCGTCCACCAAGACCCGAGGATTTCATCAAGTGCTCCCGGCAACAGGTCGCCATGCAAGCGCAGGTCGAACGATGCAGCGGGGGTGAGAGCCCAATCAATTTCGCCTTGGATGGTCGCCAACTGCAATTCGCGAACCTGCAAGGCGTAGGGCAGGCGCTCCTGATTGTAGTCAACGAAAGCCAGTAAGGGCGAATTTTTTTGGCGGCTAATCCGCGAGGCGCTGAGCCCCCGGGTTTCCAGTCCACTAAAACTTATCCAGCCGCTGCCCCGCTTTAATTCATTATTAAAATATACAGTGGCGTCGCGCAGGCCGATGATTCCCTCGCAGTTGATCTGACTTTTGGTTAAAGCATCTTGGATGAACGGAATTTTTTTCAATTCCGCCGTGGAGAGTTGGGCGTAATCAATGCGACAAACTAATTCTCCCAACCCTTTTTCATTATTCCATCCTTGGGGCATTTCCAAAACTTTGCCATCGATGAAAGAGCTGGGAGAATGGAGCTGATAGCTGACGAGTAGGCGCGGCCGTTCGCCAGCTGACGTTGCCGTCGAGGCGAGATCGACGGAGAGCTGGAGGTTGGGTAATCCGGGAAGGCTCGCATTGCTGCCGACCATCTCGCCGTGCGTGGGCATCCAGTCTTGGCTTCCGATTAATTCGAGCGACAGGTTTTCAATTTGGAGATTTTTATATTTTAGGTTATTGCCCGTCCCCGTTAGCGACCAATTCACCAAATCACTCGAACGATTGAGCTTAATCTCACCTAAAAAGGTAAGCTCATGGGCCTGGAAGAGGCCGAGATCGGAATCACCTTTTTGATTTCCCAGCTGACCGCTTAAAGTAATTTGTGCGCCGTCGTCGGAGAGCCCTTCGGCGTGTAAATGCAAGGAGGCGCCGCCAGCTTGCTTCGTCACATCAATGAATTGCTCCAGCCCTCTTAGGCTGGAGCTGATTTGGGCACGCAGTACGGCTAAGTCGGCCGGTTGGGTATTTTTAAAGTCAAAAAGGGTGACGGGCACTTCGCCCTCTATGGTCGCAATGGTTGCTCCCGAGCGAAGGATGAAACCAGGGGTGAGAATCCAGCGGCCTTCGCGATGGAAGTCGCCATCGATCTCGCTGATTAAAAGGTTTTTCTGTCCCAGTCGCGAAAGGCTAGCCGGACACCAGACCTGCCCACCTTGAATACTGAGTCGGTGCGGCATGGTGTGCCCGCTGAGTAAACCGAGGAAGCTGATGCCGACTTCTAAGTGCTTAGCTGTAACCATCTCGCCGCTGATACCGTCGAATTCAATACTCACATCATCGGCAGCAACATCGAGGTCGGGCTGAATCCAAAGGCTGCGCGTTTGTAGGTGCAGGCCTTCCTTGCTGATCTGATTGGTGACAAATGAGGCTACCACATCAGGCAAGCGCACCGGTTGTTTAAAAGTCGAAAACCAAATCAGTCCTAGTTGAATGGGCAAGAGACCACAGAGGCCGATAAAAAGTAACCTCTCGCAGAAACCCCAAAAATTAAAAGCGGAGTTTGCCGATTTCATTTCCCGTTCGGCTCGATGGCGGGAATCAGAATTTCAGCGGCGTGACTTTCAAGTATGAAACTATCCGTGTCACCTTCATCCCGCATGAGAATAGTGGTTTTATTCAACGGGGCGGAGCACAGGTAGGTGCGGAATTTCTCGCTGGCACCCGTGGCACCCGCTGCAGCTTGATCCGTCACGCGAAGTTCATACTTCCATTCGCCCGCGCCGATATCGCGCGTCACAAATTCGCTCGCTTTCACTTGGGCTAAAGTTTCCGCCAAGCGTCGACTGTTGGCGGGATCGAGTCGACCCGTGCCCGCCCAATTGCCATCGGGCCCGAGGCGTGCTTCGCCGATGACCTTGCCATCGCCGCGCTCAATTAAGCGCAAGCCGCTAACTTTATTACCGGCGGCCAATTCGGCCAAAGTCTTACTGCGCCAAGCTTGGGGGCTGACTTCTTGGTAGTCATTGCGGAGAAATGATCCGTCGCACAATGCCGCAAAGAAGGCCCCTTTCTGGTGAATTAAAATCGATCCGTTCGTTTGATTGGCTGGAGCGTCGTAAATGGAGACCGTGGATTTTTCGCCACCAAACTCGATTTCAATTTTGTGCAAGGGCTCACCGCTTAAGCTGCTCGCAGGAATGAGCCAAGGCGTGCCACTCTCCATTGGAGCGCTGTTTTGATTAAGCGCGCGCAATTGGCTTAAGCTCGCCAAGAAAGTCTTTACCTTGCGGGCGTCGGCTTCGCGGCGTTGCGTTGCGGTGGTGCCAGGGGCGACGGGAATTTCCCAGCGTGCTTCGTTGGCACTTCCTTCTAGACGATGTAAAGTAAGCGAGCGTCCACGCGAGGTGAGTGTGAAGCCCGTGACGAGCTCGGCATCAAAATCAGCGGGTCGAGTGGAGCCGAGCGTGGCATTGGGATTGAGCCACTCGCCGAGGTTCTTGGTATCGATTAAGAACACTGCCTCATTGTCTTCTAACTTTGCCCAGTGTTGCGTGGAGTTTTCGGCCTTAGCCTTGCCGATGAGCAGCACCTGGCGACGGGCATTACCCTCCACGCCAATGCGGTATTCGGGGGCGGTGAGTCCGTCATCGCCCATCGCTTTTTCCACGAACTGTACGGCACGAAGGTTGGCGAGGCTACTGACTGCCTTGGTCATCCGCTCGCTATCCGCTAGTGCGACAAATGGTGCCTCAAAGTGCCACTCCGCTCCTTGGTTACGACGACCCACGCGCGGCTGTTCCTCGAAGCTGAGCTTCGTCAAAGCGTCGCCGTCTTTTTGACGCTGGCGAATGGAAATGGCCCGAGCTTCGAATTCGGAAATGTCAAAAATTTTATCCACCCGGTAATTCTCGGGTTTGGTTTCAAGTGCCGCCGCTAAGGCATCGCCAAGTGGGATGATGCGTTGCCCGTCGGAGGTGATTAAGAAAATCCGGCGCGTGTCTTTATTTTCCCCAATCTTCGCTTCGACGGCCGTGCCGTTTTCGCTCACGACTTTAACCGCCCAGCGGGGTTTTTCTAATCCGTAGGTGGAGAGGTTGCCGTTACCGAGTTTTACCTCGCTGGCCGCAAAACCTTTTTCACTGTCGATCAAGCGAAGCTCGTCGAGCAAGCGTTGCACTGACCATAAATTGGCCGACCACGTGAAGGGTGAGGTGACAACCCAAGCGAGGTTCTTCTTCTCCAGTGTTAATTTGCTCGTGCCGTCGCGGAGTTCGATTTTTTCGATCGATACGGGGAAGACTAAAGACTGCGTGGCGACAGGTACGTTGTGCTCATAGGTCGACTGCCAAACCACGGCGAAGGCCAAGAGGTTTGCGACGAGGAGAATGACAGTGGAGCGGGCAATCCGCATGTGTCCTTAACTTCTGCGACGCCAAACGGAAATCGCAAGCCCGACCGCAAGGACGGCCAAAGGAATAAAGCAGAAGTGCCACGCCAGCGTCCAGAAGTCTGAAGCGGTGGCATTGACCTGATAAACGCCCGTCCCACGCGAGGGAAGGGAGACGGCACGGTCGCGGTCGGAGAGCCAAGCGGCACACTGCACCAAAAAGGCCTGATTGCCGCCGCGGTTAATCCGAGCGTTCGAAGCAATTTCAGAAGTTCCAATCACCACGAGCCGGCCGCCAGAGCTATTGCCCCCCTTGCGAATGCCGGCGGCACGTTCGGCGGCGGTGGCAATACATACGGGGCCTGGCTGATCGCGACTCGGGTCAAATTTTACCGGTTGTTTTTGCGGATCCGCTTCGCCCCAAGATTGGTCGGAGGTGAAAATGAGGGGAGTCACTGAAAGGGTGCTGTCGGGTGCACTTCCTTCGTCGAAGCGCGATGGACGCAGCCGCGCCGCGATTAAGGGCAGGTCTTGTTCGCGTAAGACGCGCGTGAGCGGATGAGGTTTATCAGTGAGTCGACGCAGGGCGATGTCACCATCGGGCGTACGGTATGCTGGGCTGGGTTCTTGAAGCTCGGCTTCAGGGGAGAAAATTGCCCAGTCCGAAAGCACCGCTTCGAGGCCATGAGCACGGCCCGGGTCGAGCAACAAGAGCACGCGCCCGTTGCGCTCAAACAAAAAGGTTCTGAGGAGTTCCGCTTCCACGGTTGAGAGGGTGGATTGCGGACCCGCAATCAAGACCATCGAGGCATCGCGAGGGATTTCACTAGCGGAGGTTAAATCAAGTGAGCGTAAGACAAAGTTGCGGTTGCGTAATTGGCGCGAGAGTTGCGACATGCCACGCAATGCGGAGGCGTCCTCCAGCCCCAATTCACCATGTCCGCGCGTGATGTAGCAAACGGCCGGCTGATCTTCAGTGACCTCTAAAAGTGCCGATGTGACTGCTTCTTCTCCGCGAAAGACGGTGTGCTGATCACCTGTGGTTGCGACGAGTTCATTGGCGTTGATGTATTTAACGCGATTACCGCAGGTGAGAATCAAGACCGTGGTACGAGCGGGCGGTCCGTGTTGAGCGGCGACTTCCGAAAGTAACTCTTGATTTAAGCCGTTGCTGATTTGTGAAATATTAAACCACTCCGTCCCCGTCTGACTGGATTCCAGTTTGTAAGCCTCCAGAAGTTTTCCGAGTTGATTGCGTAGGCCCGCATCGCCTTCCGCAAAGTTATCATTCAAGATGAGGGCACGTACCCAGTTTCGATTTTGTTTGGCGCCGAGCGGACTTTTCCTTCCGGCTGTGCGAATGGTTTCAACTGACTCGGCGGCGAGCGAGTGACGGTGGTCACGCGTAAGGTCTTGGCGAAAACGAAAAGAGGATTGTGACGCCAAGAAATTAATCATCACCGCCAGCCCGATGGCTAGAAGCGCTTGCAGTAACCGATTCCACCGACGAATCGGTCGCACGGTGCTAAAATCATCAGGGGGTAAGGCCATGTTATTCTTGGCCCTCCACCGCAAGCACCGCCAAACCGAGTGATAATAAGGTGCCCGTTAAATAGAGGATTAATGGGCGTGAATCCAGAATGCCGGAGGCAAAATCTTGAAGGTGTCCGAAGGTACGCAAGTGGGCTGCGGGTTCGCGCAACCAACCCAACCACGCCCAACTTTCAATGGGCAAAGATTCCATGGCGCCGCCAATCGCAGTTAGTGCGAGTAGTGTAATAAAAGTAAGTAGGGCCGCTAAAGTTGCACTTCGCGTAACGCAGCTACAGAGGATGCCGATGGAAACATGCAGTAAGCCGCTCACTAAAATAAAACACAACCCTCCAAGCATCGCGGATGAGTCATAGAGCGCCGCCTCGCTGGTCGTGCCTAAACGAAGATTCACGAGCACGGGAAAAAGGGTAAAGCTAATCCAGAAGAGGGCCCAGGTAATCCACGCTGACAGGAATTTCGCCCAGACAATCGCAGCGGGACTGGCCGGTGTGGTGAGGAGTGCTGACAGTGTGCCTTGGCGGCGTTCGTCAGCAAAGCTACGCATCGTGAGCAACGGTAACACGCACAATAGTGGCAGCCAGAAAAGTCGGAACGTTGCTTCAACGGGCGTCCATGCTTGTGGCGTGCGACTGCACTCGAGCACTGCAAACCAATGCAAGGTGCCCATCAGGGTTAAAAACAAGCCCGCCGCCGCCCAGGTGTTCCATGAGAAAAATGCGGAACGCAGTTCATGCACTAGCAGTGTACGAAAGTGGCGCATTTAAATTCGTCCTCCTTCGGTGGTGGCCCGTCGCGTTGCGGCGAGGAAAATATCTTCGAGCCCGTAATGCTCTTCGGCGATTTCGCGCAGCGACATACCCGCCGTAATCATGAGGGTCGCCAAAGTTTCACGCAGCGGTGAGTGAGCGGGGAGGGTGACCTTGATGCGATTCCAGGTTGTATCGATCGTACCGACGGCTTCGACCGTGGCGGCGGGCTCGTGTACCGAAACTAAAACTTTTAATTCCGCGGCCGTGGCCTGCGTGGTTAGATTGAAAATGGCCTGCGGGAATAATTCACGTCGGAGATCTTCCGTGCGTCCCTGGGCGACGAGTTTACCGCGGTTGATGATCACAACCTTATCGCAGACTTGTTCCACCTCATGGAGGATATGACTCGAAATGAGTACCGCCATCTTCCCGCGCAGTGAGCGAATTAAATCACGAATGCCCAGAATTTGGTGAGGGTCGAGTCCGATGGTGGGCTCATCAAGAATCACAACTTTGGGCTCAGCCAATAAGGCGTCGGCGATCCCAACGCGTTGTTTAAATCCCTTAGAGAGTTGACCGATGAGTCGACCTTTGGCCCGCCGAGTCAGATCGCAATCATCCATAACCTTCGCCACGCGCTCACTGATTTTTTCAGGTGCAACGTCTTTGAGGCGTGCACGTAGGGTTAAATATTCTTCGACGCGTAAATCCTCCGGCAGCGGATTATTTTCTGGCATGTAAGCCATGTGTCGTTTGGCCGCCGCTGGATTCAGCGCCACCGATTCGCCCCAGATGCTCGCGCGACCCGAGGTGCCCGCCATGGTACCAGCGAGGATGCGCATCGTCGTGGATTTTCCCGCACCGTTGGGTCCGAGGAATCCGACAATTTCACCGGGTGCGACCGAGAAGCTAAGGTTTTCGATAGCAGTTAGCGACCCGTAACGCTTGGTGAGCATCTCCGCCACCACGGCGGCTGTTGGCTGCGGGTCGGTTTCGGGCATCGCAGATTATGGACTGACGGGTGTTTCCGAAAACGGTATCGCGACGGGCTTCAGTAAACCTGGCTCCGAACGCACGAGCCAATTTTTGTCGCCCGCCCAGACGTTGCTGGGTCGCAGACGTTTATCCATTAAGTTGATCCACTTCGCTGCACTTGCGTTGTCACCTTTGGTGAGGGCGTTGTTTGCTAAAACGATCATCGCGTAGCCGCGTAAAGTTTCAGGAGCAAAAGCATCTTCGGCTACGCCGACTAAGCCTGCTTCGGCACCCGGTTGTCCGAGGTCCAGCTTCGTCAACGCTGCATAAAGTTTCGCACGAACACCTAGTGCTTTGAGTGCAGGTGCTTCGGCGTCTTTCATATTGAGTACCGCTTCATCGTAAGCTTGGGCTGCCTCGTTTAACTTATTAGTCTTCCTTAGATTGTCGGCCACTTCGAGCAGGGCCACGCCTGCGAGGACTTCACCTTTATTGGTGGCGGCGAACGCACGACGTGCAGTGTCGTCTTGGCAGGCGATATAGGATTCACCGAGCGAGACTTGTCGGGCTTGTTGCCAAAAGTGAAAGGCGAGGAAACCAATGATGCCTACCACTACCGCAGTGGTTCCGCGGATGATGACGGTCTGGTTGCGCTGCCAAAATAGCCAAAGTTTATCTTCAGCGTCGGCGTGCACAAAATCGTCATCCACCACCACTAAATTGCGGTCATCGTCGTTTGCGGGGCGTTGCTTGGAGCTGTCGTCAGCCATGGGGCTTAAACCCTTAACATTGCCCGCCCAGTGTCAACCCCCGCCTCCCCGTCTAAATGGCTTGTACGAAGCGATTCCATCGTAAGGATGAGCCTCAATCATGAGTGATTCCTCTGCTGTTCTGGCTACGCTGAAGTCGGCCAAATCCAAAGGGCAAATTTCCGCTGCTTCATTGGCCAACGTAACCCGCTGGCTCGAGTCTGATGGGCTCCCCGTTGAGGTCATCGCCAGTTTACAAGACTTAGCTTCGAAAGCGGCCTGGGCTGAAATCGAAGACCGATTTTATAAAGGTATCGCTTTCGGTACAGGCGGTATGCGCGGTCGCACGGTGGGGCGGGTGAGTGCAGGCAATGAATTGGACGCCAGCGGCAAGCCAATCCGGGCGGCGGTGGGATCAGCCTGTTTGAACGACATCAATATCTTGCGCGCAGGCCTTGGCCTTTGGCGTCAGGTTTCAGTCCAGCAGGCTAAGCCTCGCTTGGTGATTGCTCACGACGTTCGACACTTCTCTCAGCACTTCGCCGAATTGTTGGCGTCGGCCTGGACGAAGCTGGGGGGCGAAGCCTTTCTTTTCAGCGGACCACGTTCCACTCCACAGTTGAGTTTTACGCTGCGACACTTGAAAGCCCAAGCGGGCGTAGTAATTACTGCGAGTCACAATCCGGCACACGATAACGGATTTAAGTGTTACCTGAGCGACGGTGCACAAGTGACGCCGCCATCCGACGTTGAAATCGTTGGCCTCGTCGGTAAAATCAGCGTGGCCGATGTGATTCCATTTTTGGCTATCGACCTAAGTCAGGTGCAGTCGGTACCTGCCTTCGCCGAAGATGCGTACTTGGCTCGCCTGACAGGCGTCGTAGTGGATCAAGAAATTCTTTCCCGACACACACCTAAGGTAGTCTACACGAATTTACAC
The DNA here is from genome assembly GCA_947455415.1 of Opitutia bacterium. GTDB lineage: Bacteria > Verrucomicrobiota > Verrucomicrobiia > Opitutales > UBA953 > UBA953. The sequence goes on from CANGNX010000002.1 coordinate 14,868, forward strand.
GGCACGGGCGATGTGATGGTGATTCCAGCGCTGCGCCGTATTGGCCTCGAGCCTGAGTTGGTGGAAGAGCAGCGCGAACACGATGGACGTTTCCCCACGGTGCCATCGCCTAATCCCGAGAGCCCTGCCGCCTTCGTCTTAGCCCTGCAGTTGGCAGAAAGAGTTAATGCGGATCTGGTTTTAGCCACCGACCCTGATGCCGATCGCGTCGGCGCAGCGTGTCCTCTACCTGGCGGCGGCTACCGTTTGCTAACGGGTAATGAAGTCGCTGCTCTGCTCACCGAGTTTCGCATTTCGGCATTGAAGGATGTGGGCATTTTGCCTGCCGCAGGTTCGCCGTCGGCCGTGGTAGTGAAGTCGCTCGTCACCACGCCGCTCGTCCAAAAAATTTGTACGCGCCACGGCGTGAAGTGCCTTGAGACTCTAGTGGGCTTTAAGTGGATTGGTCGTAAGCTCGAGAAGTGGTCGCAAAAATTGACTGCCGCCGCGGGAGCGGACGCCGCGAACTTGCCTTTGATCCGCCGCGTGCCACTTGCGCTCCGTCACTCCACCTTTTTTGTTTTTGGTGCCGAAGAGAGTTATGGTTATTTGGCGGACGATGCGGTACGCGATAAAGATGCGAACGCTACCGTGGTCATGCTCTGTGAATTTGCGGCAGTCCTGCGTTCGCGCGGACGTACTTTGCTCGATGCGTTGGACGCCTTGCACCTGAGTCACGGTGCGCACCACGAAGATCTTTTAAATATTTCCTTCGAAGGTGCAGAAGGTGCTGCGGCCATTCAGCGCATCGTTGCCTCTTGGCGGGCCAACGCCCCGAAGGAAATTGATGGGGCCAAAGTTTTACACGTCACTGATTATTTTAATGACGAAGTGATTGATGCCGAAGGCGAGCGTATGCCGCTCGAAGAATTTATTCTCGCCGAATTAGCTGATGGTCGTCGCATCGCGGTCCGTGCCTCGGGCACGGAGCCCAAGATTAAATTCTATACCTTCGCTTCGGCGAAGGTGGATGACGCCGATCAATTACCTGTTGCCCGCGAAAAGGCCCGTCAATCGGCCTTATCGTTGCGGACTTGGTTGGAGACAGATGCCAAGAAGCGTGCTAAGGTTAAGTAATGAAACGCCACCTCTACTTATTTGCAGTCGTGAGTTTAGTCGGCTGTGCGGTACCCAAGGACGATAAATCTTTTATCGCTGAAAAATCTCCCGCCGCTTCGGCCTTGGCGGGTGAAAATAATACCGACGGCAAACTGAGTGAGCAAATCCGTGAGGCCAACGAAAAGAATCAGCGTCGACTGCAGGAAGGCGACTGGCGCGCAGTTCAGCCAGCAGTCGGTCCGAAGCTTTAAGCGCCCGCTCCGCCAGCAATAAAGATTTTACGAGCCAGACTTTCTGGCACGTCGGACGTCGTTTGGGCCGCGCCGATGCCTTTCAATAAAACGAAACGTAATTTACCTTCGCGTACTTTCTTATCGCGACGCATCGCAGCCAGTAAATCTTCCACTGCCAGCGGACTGCGTAAGCGAGTGGGCAATTGATAAGCCGCCACGATTTTTTCAACCGCCGATACTTCGCTGGCAGAGCACTGACCGAGTTCGGCGGAAAGCTGGGCGGCCATGACCAAGCCAATCGCCACGGCTTCACCGTGTAGGTAGGTGCCGTAGCCGGCGACGGCTTCGATGGCGTGACCAAAAGTATGACCCAGGTTTAAGAGGGCACGTCCGCCGGAGGCCTGCGTTTCGAATTCATCGCCGGCGACGACTTCAGCTTTAATCTCCACGCAACGACGAATGATTTTTGGTAGGCTGGGGCTATTCCAACTCAGCGGTGCACTCGTCTGTAATTCAGCAAAGAGTGCACGGTCAGCAATTAAACCATGCTTAATAACTTCAGCCATGCCCGCCGCAAACTCACGAGGCGGCAGGGTCGATAAAATTGAGGTGTCAGCAAAGACAGCTTTGGGTTGGTGAAAGTTGCCCACTAAATTTTTTCCTGCAACCAGGTTGATGCCAGTCTTTCCGCCCACGGAGCTATCGACCATCGCCAGAAGGGTGGTGGGAACTTGAATGAAATCGATGCCACGTTGGTACGAGGCCGCCGCAAAACCTGCGAGGTCGCCGATGACTCCGCCGCCGAGGGCGAAGACCGCACCGTCGCGAGCGACGCGATTTTCCGCGAGAAAGTTCCAGACGCGCGCGAGTTCCTCCACCGACTTTGCTTTTTCACCATCGTGCTGCGTGACGAGCACGGGCATGAGTTTCTGCAGGGCCTGAATGGATTCGGGTCGGGCCGATGCAATAGCGGGGGATGTGATCGCGACGCAGCGTTGACCTTTCTGCGTACGTTCCGTGGCGACGGCGATGACTTCTGACCAGACGCCAGCCCCGATACGCACCGTGTAGGAGCGCGAGCCAAGTTTTACGCTGATGCTTTCGACCGCCATGTCCCGAAGGTGAGACGTTGTGCCAGCGGTGGCAAGCCTACCTACGCAGTCAACCCCACAACGGAGCGAGCATAAGCCTTTTTATCGAAGGCTTGCAGGTCCTCGGGCTTTTCCCCGAGTCCGACAAAGCGTACGGGCACCCCGAGTTCGCGGACAATCGCGACGATGGCACCACCGCGTGCGGATCCATCAAGCTTGGTGACGATAATACCAGTGAGCCCTACGGCTTCATGAAAGACTTTTGCCTGTTCGATGGAGTTAGCACCAAGCGAGCCGTCAATCACGAGCCACTTTTCATGCGGTGCACCCGGTAGGGCTTTATCAATCACGCGCACCACTTTTCTCAACTCATCGAGTAAGTGCGTTTTGGTGTGTAGTCGACCGGCGGTATCGAGAATTGCAAAATCTACCCCACGAGCCACGGCTGCTTTTACCGCATCGAAGGCCACGGCTGCGGGGTCCGCTCCGGCGGCACCATTAACAATTTCGGTGTCGAGTCGACTGGCCCAAGCAGAGAGTTGTTCACCAGCGGCGGCGCGAAAAGTGTCGCACGCACCGAGTAAACTTTTTTGACCCGAGAGTTTCCAGTGTGCGACGAGCTTGGCGGCAGTCGTGGTTTTGCCCGCGCCATTGACACCGAGCAGCATGATCACCGTGGGTTTGTTTAAAGCAGTGGGCTGCCAAGGACCGCTATGGCCGAGTGCATCTTCAATTACGCGAGCTGCGGCTTCGGCGGGTCCAGCTTTACGTACTGCACCATCCGCCTTCCAGGCAGCTCGTGCGGCCGCCACCGCTTCATTGGCCGTGGCTAAACCAAAATCACCCGCAATCAAGCGCTCGCGTAATTGTTCGGACGACTGCTCGTCCATCGGCTTAGCTAATAAATTCGCCACCGCCTCAGCGGTACGACTGAGGCCCGCTTTGATTTTATCGAAAAACCCGCCCGCCATAATTAAATATTTCCTGCTTTGCGTGGATCCCGTCCGAGCTCACCTTTATAACGATCGAGGATACCGTTAACGAAACGCTTGGATTCATCGGTCGAGTAAGCTTTCGCAATATCAACCGCTTCGTTAATGGTCACCACGGGTGGAATGTCGGTCCGACGCATCAGCTCAAAAATTGCCAGACGCAGAATAGCGAGGTCGACTTTGGCAATACGTTCAAAGGCCCAATTCTGCGCGAAGCGCACGATGATTTCGTCAATGAGCAAGAGGTCTTTGATGACGCCGTGAATGAGTTCTTCGGCGAAGGAATAATAATCACGTGGCTGCTCTTGTTCGCTGAAGAAATCGAACAGTGCGGTGACGGTGTCGGGGTGACGTTGCACTTCCCAAGAATAAAGAAACTGCATCGCAGCGACACGGTTGTCGTGACGACGGTTGCGCTTTGGTGGCACGACAGGTGCGTTCTCAGGGATAGACTCTTCCATTTTAGTTAGGCGCAAAGGGGTTAGAACCGCCAAATTTATTCTCATCGTCGACCTCAAGCTGGTCGAGTCGCTCACCCAGAACCTTGCGGTGACCCGCCATCACAAGGGCCGCTTGGGCGAATTCGGTGCCGCGATCCAAATCGCCGATGCAGCGGGCTTCGGCTTGGGCTCGTGTGTTGGTGACAACGATACCGTTAATAACAGGGACTTCGGAGCGCAGGCTAGTTTCTTGCAAAGCGTTCGCGGTGGAGTGAGCGATGATTTCGTGGTGCGGTGTGTCGCCGGCAATCACTACGCCAAGGACGATGACGCAATCGCATTCTCCCGACATGGCCGTCATGTGCGCGACGTAAGGGAGTTCGCCCGAACCAGGAACGCGCAATGTGCGGATATTGTTTTCTTTAACGCCCGCCGCTAAGAGCGTCTTAATGGTGCGCTGTAACAACGCATCAACTAGGACGTTGTTGTAACTTGCCGCGACCACGCTGAAGACAAAGTTGGCCCCATTGATGGGCTGGCTGATAGGTTTGTCTTGGCTCATGGTGTGGGAAGAACGAAAGGCAGATGGAAGGGGTTCTGCCCTCATCTTCAAGACGAAATAAATTAAACCTCTTAGAAGGGGACCTGTTCGACGATTTCGAGACCATAACCCGCTAGACCGATAACTTTTCTTGGGTTGTTGGTAATGAGACGGATTTGTCGAAGGCCGATGTGCGAAAGAATTTGTGCACCGATACCGTAGTCGCGTGTGTCCATTTTGCTTAAACGCACGCCGTCACCATCAGCGGTGACGCCACCAAAGGGTTGGGCGACGTGTACCACAACGCCGCTGCCGGCTTTGGCGATGGCTTCAAAACTGGATTCGAGAGAATTGCCGGCCCCAAAAGATTTTCCGCCAAAGAGATCGCCGAGCAGGTTTTCACGCTGCACGCGCACTAAGGTTGGGCTCACCGAAGGTGTGCCGCGAATAAAGGCCAAGTGTTGGCGACCATCAGGGAGGGAGCGATAGACGCGTAATTTGAATTCACCCCAACTAGAATTAAAAGCGGACTCGGTAATCAGTTCCACGAGTCGCTCGCGGCGGTGACGAAACTCAATGAGTTGCGCGATGGAAATCATCCGCAGGTTAAATTTCTGCTTGAGCTCAATTAATTCCGGCAGGCGTGCCATCGAGCCATCTTCGTTGAGAATTTCGCAGATGACACCACTCGGGTGCAGTCCTGCGAGCGAAGCAAGGTCGACGGCGGCTTCGGTGTGACCCGCGCGTTGCAGGACGCCACCTGGTTTTGCCATCAGCGGGAAAATGTGTCCGGGTTGCACGAGTTGTTCGGGCTTCGATTCGGGGTCCGCAAGAATCGCGATGGTCTTCGCACGATCATAAGCGCTAATGCCAGTGGAGATGCCTTCGGCGGCGTCGACCGAGACGGCGAAGGCGGTGCGTTGAGATTCCCGATTCTCGGGCACCATTTGTGAAATACCGAGTCGGCGCAATTGGTGGTCGACCGTCGGCACGCAGATTAAGCCGCGGGCGTGACGAATCATCATGTTCACCGTTTCGGGCGTGACCTTAGCGGCGGCCATAACCAAATCGCCCTCGTTTTCTCGGTTCTCATCGTCCGTCACAATCACGAGTTTCCCTGCGGCGATATCCGCAAGGGCGTCTTCGATAGTGTCAAACGGCTGGGCCATGTGATGTGGGTCGAACGTGTGGGCTTGGACGAAGGGCGCAAGCGGGGAGATGCGTCCAACCCCAAATTATTATTCGTAATTTAACTGAGCGCTGATTTTTCCGTCCTGCTTGGCGGTAAAACGTGTCCAGTAGGCGTTCAGCCAGTCGGGCAATTTAACTTCCAAGGTTTGATGGGGTGACAGCGAGAAAGCTTGATAGAAGCTAAATCGTCCGTCGCCCGCAACGTCGCATTCCATAGTGATGATATTAGTCGTGGCTGAGTGATTTTCCAATCGGAGTGTTTTTCTATCATAGCCCGTCATCAAGTAGGGGTCTGAAGGTTCATCGGCTTGCACTAAGGTATTTTTCCAGGGTCCACCGTGACCGCGTGGTTTGCCCAGCTGCCAGAGGTCGTCGGCCGCACCGACCCAGATGGCGGCCTGACTGTCGGAGGAGCGAATAATGTGACGGTTCGTTTTTCCTTCGGATGGATTAATGCCACTGAGCACTAGGAGTCCGCGGTACGAGCAGTAATCGTGCACCGTTAAGTCGCTCGTGGCAATCGGCCGCATGCGCAATGCACCCATCGCATTCAATGCGGGCAATTCATAAAAAGTTCCATGGGCCTGAAGAAGGTCGCGCTCGGTGCAGACTTCGCGCGCCTTACGTAGGGAGCTCTGTGAAATAAAATTATCTTGTTGGACTTCGGCCGAGCGCGGCAAGCGCCAGCGTTGCCCGTTTTCGGTGAAAATAACGGAGGCCTCATCGGTGGTGATAACGCCGACTGGTATAAGCGTGTCTTGCTGAATTTTTTCGGCGGTAGCTTGATCGGCTGGCACCAATTGCATATTGGCAGTGAGTTTGTACAGTCTACCCACTTTAGTTTGACCGTTATTTAATTGAGTCGTTAAGACGGCGAGGGTGCGTTGATTGTCGCCCTGTGTGAGTAGAAAAGCACCCTGCGAAACTTCATCCCGGGCTGTAGATAGGCCCGTAAAGATGGAGCTAGGTGTCGTTGGGCGGAGGTCTTCGTTCGCGTATTGAAAAGTTGCCGAGACTGAATCGACATCGCGACTGACCTTTACTCGCATCCAAACGCCTTTCAAGTCGGTCGGAATTTCTACCCAAATATTTTTTGTTTCGGTCGAAAGCGTAAGTTCTTTCCAGGTGGTCCAGTGATTGTTGCCCGCTTGATCGACTTCAAGAGTGAAGACGGTGTTCGCTACGGCGTTATGCTCCAGGTGTAAGGCGCGTTTCGTAAAGCCCGATAACAAGAATGGGTCTGAAGGAGTGAGTGCTTTAACAGTGTCATTTAACCAGACGCTACCATGACCGATGGCAGGCCCGAGTCGGTCGGGCATGTCGAGTGATGTAAACCAGAGGTTCGATTGTGATTGGCCGGGCCCGGCCAAGGTGCCTTTGGCGTCGCGCTTATTGAGAAACTCAGACTTCGCAGTGTCATCGCAGCCGAACACCAAGCGGTCGTTCCAGCGCGCGAAATCGCCGATGATTTTTAGGTAGGTTGAGCGCGGTTGGATGCCGGCGGAGTTTTTTACCGAAAAAGTTTCGGGAAATTTCCAGAACAAACCGTGCATTGTCATGAGGCGTGTGCCCGCCTCGCCGATATCGCGAATGCGTGGCCACTCGGTATTCCAACCATGAGCACCATCGTAAGTGTGACTCGCCTTGGGCAGTCGATAGGAATGCCAGCCGCCGCCGTCTTTCACCATTAAGATGAGCGAGCGATAATCCCAGCCGATAGTCCACAGCGGGTCGGTGGTTGGATGGGCATTGCCGTTTAATCCGCCCGGCCCGGTCACTTCGGTAAATTGATTGCGACGAATAAGCTGCCAGTTCCCGCTGCCGTTCCATTCACCGATCGCGCCACTCGCGATGTCAGGATTTCTTAAAGCCTCAGGTGTGTCCTCGCCATTATTAGCAATCACCACCACGCCTTGGCCGGAGTATAGCCCTTTGCCGTGATAACCGGGAAGGGTTGATTGCAATGTAGCCGGACTGACTTCCGCGGTCTGCCCTGGTTTAGGTTTGTTTTTAATTTCTTTAATTAACCCTTTCACCGCCAGGGTTTGTACATCGACCTCAAAAAGCCCGTCCTCCATTGTTGCAAAATAAATTTTTTTCGTCGGGTCGGTTAAGTGTCGCGCATTGCCCGTTAATCTTCCGGGCATTAGCCTGGGTGAAATCGCTCGGACGTTGCGTTGGGTATCAATAAAGTAGGGCCCGATGACTAGTTGTTGCGATTCATTATGAATCATTCGATTGGCCGGCGTACCGCCCACACTCTCGGGTCGAACGATTAATTCCAGCGACGGAGTGACTTCATAAAGTTTATCCGTCGAACCATACGGTAGATGCGGGCCGTAAGTGATGACCCAAAGTCGATCCGCCCAAGGCACCACTGCGCCTGTACCACATTCACCTTCTTGATTAAAATAAGCGAGGGTCGGGTAAATACCCGACCACTCAGCTGGAGCAGCGTGCACTTGGCTGGTGAAGGCGCAGAGTAGAAATAATCCCCAGCGTGGCATAGACGAAACTTTTTATCTCTGGTTCACTGCTGGCAAGAGAAGAGCGTGTGATTTAGATAACAAAAAGGAGTATCCAGCCTACGACAATGAGGGCAGGAATGCCCAAAAGTTTAATGATGCTTTTTGAATCTGCATTAAAAAGAAAGCAGCCGACGAGAAGAGCGACACAGTAGTCGCCGCTGCGGTCGCTCTGTGGATTGGCTTGAAAGACCAAATGAGGAACGAAGGTAAATAATTTCACCAAGGCAGCCATCGCATCCAACGTTAACGCAGCGAGGCCATTAATCCATTGCGCAACGGGCAAAAATCCATCCCAGACGCAGAGGCTTAATGAGGCCATGCCTAAAATAAGTGGCACTTCGGACAGTGGGACGAGGATCAGATTCGCCACGACGCCCGCCCAACTCGCGCTTTGAAAATAAATCAATGTTAGCGGTGTGCCGGCAATTGTCGCCGCGGCCGAGATGCATAGGCCACTAATTAAAATCCGCTTAATTTTTCCGTGCCAGCGTGCGACCCAAGTTAAGCTCCTCTTCGGTGTAAGCTGCTGCTTCAGGCTGGGCGCCGAAAGAATTTCAGCGGCGGGAGCGCCCGCACAAATAATTCCTAGTACTGCAAGGTAACTAAGTTGAAAGCCGGGGTCATTGCAGGCTTCAGGCTGAAAGAGTAAAGTCACTGCACCCGCCAATGCTAAAGACTGAAGAATGGGCGTGCGACGTTCGCTGACCTGTCCCGCCCAGATAAACACGGCCATGATCCAGGCCCGCAGCGACGAAGGGGAGGCGCCGGTGACTTGCACGTAGAGCCAAAGCAAAATGAGGATTAACACGCCCAATGGTTTTTCTGGGAGGTGAAGTTTCTTCGTTAACCAAAGCAATGCAGCGGCCATGCCCGCGATGTGCAGTCCACTGATCGCAAAAAGATGCAAAGTTCCGGTGGCGGCGAAATTAACTTTGGCCTCGATGGGTAATAAGGCGGTTCGACCCAAGAGAGTCGCCGCCAACAAGGAGCCGCCGTTGGAATCATCCCACGGCAAAGTTCGCAACCATGCTTCCAGTTTTTTCTGAGTGCGTTGACACCACGTGGCGAAGCCTGAAGGCGTTTCGAGAGTACCGAGAATTTTTGCACCACTCAGTTTTAGGGTGCAGCCTTGAGAGGCTACCCACGCATCAAAGCCCGTTGGTTGATCGGGGATGGTATTTAGCCAGCCGCCAATTTTGTATTCCCCACTGCCAATCGGCGTTAGGCCCTTGCCCGAGAGTGCGATTCTTCGTCGGAAAAAACTTCCTTTGTCCGTCACCATGCCGACGCCACTCCATTCAGTTTCGTCGCGTTGTGGTGTAGCACGGTTAATAATGATAGAGAGTTCGACGTAGTTACGGGTCGGTTCTATTTTAGTTTGGGGAAATAATGCGGCTTGATGCCACGCTGCTCCGAGCAAGGTGCCAGCGACTAAAATAAAAAATAAACCAGCGATTTCTTTTTTATAAAAAAACCAAAACCCGAGTGCACCCGCGCTCGCCCCGCCGAGCAACACGCCCATGCTGGGTCGGTACGCGGTATCGATAGCTCCGCCTAATAACAATGGCAGTAGCAACCAGAGTGCGGGCGTGTGACCGAAGCGTGATCGGTTTAGCGAAGGGTCTTCATCCAGGGGGTAGGGCCTTGCCATTTGCGAAGGCCTTCACTTCCGATGGATAAGTTAGCGACCTCGCTCCGAAGAAAATCCCAAGCGCGATGGCTGGCGAGGGCGGGGGACTGAAGTAAATCCCTCAGGGGTATTACAACAAACCCGCGCTCGCGCCAGCGGGGGTGGGGGACCGTCAAAGTTTCGGAGTGCTCGCGCCCGTCCTCTATAAAGAGGATGTCGATGTCGACGGTCCGGGGTCCGTCCTTAATGGTACGCACGCGCCCCAGCTTCTGCTCAATCTTGAGGGCTTCTCTTAGGAACTCATGGGCATTTCCGTCATAAGTTATTGCTATGCAAATGTTTAAGAAGTTGCCTTGGTCCGTAAAGCCGACTGGATCGGAATCGACCGCTTCGGAAATCGCCAAAACCTGTGCGCCCGGAAGCTGACCGATGGCCTCGATGGCTTCGGAGATAAATTGAGCCCGGTCGCCGATATTGCCGCCTAAACCGAGTAGGTATTGGCGACCCGACATTTTAGACCCTTTCTCGGCGAATTTTAACAGAAATGGCTTCGAAATCCGCTGCCACTGGGGCGAACGGTTTGAGCACCTCGACGGTCACGGCCTTGACCACGGGAAAGGTGCCCAAGATGCGAGCCGCGATGAGCTGAGCGAGTGTTTCGATAAGGTAAACAGGGCTTCCCGTGAGTTGGCCTTCGACCGTGCGGATAACTTCGGCGTAATCGACGGTCAGTTTTAGGTCATCGGCAGCAGCTGCTGGGCGGGTGTCGATCTCGAGGTCGACACTGACCGAAAAACGCTGTCCCAGACGCTTTTCCTCGGGGAGGGCGCCATGGTGTCCGAACGACCGAATTCCGCTAATCCTTATGATGTCCACCCCTTGATGAATGCCTCCCTTGGGCGACCCTGCAAGTGTCTTCCCTCATTTGTGTAAAGTCCCCACTTGACCCCCCTTCCATGGCTCGCTGACAGTCCGCCGAAACTTATGCCTAAGAGGACCGATATACGCACCATCCTCATCATTGGCTCCGGCCCGATCATCATCGGCCAAGCCTGCGAGTTCGACTATTCTGGAACGCAAGCCTGCAAGTCCTTACGCGAAGAAGGCTACCGTGTCATTTTAGTGAATTCAAATCCGGCGACGATCATGACGGATTCGGAAACCGCCGACGTCACGTACATCGAACCGCTCACCGTTGAATCCGTTGAACGCATCATCGCGAAAGAAAAACCCGATGCTTTGTTGCCGACTTTAGGTGGACAGACCGCACTGAATCTCTCGCTCAAACTCGCACGCACGGGCGTGCTCGCGAAGTACGGCGTTGAACTCATCGGCGCGAAAGAAGACGCCATCGAGCGCGGCGAAGATCGCGAAATTTTCAAAAAGCTGATGCTCGACATCGGACTCGATGTACCTCGCTCACGCGTGGTGAAGACGCTCGAAGCAGCCCGCGAAACGGTTGCCCTCATCGGCGGCGAATTCCCGATTATCATCCGTCCATCGTACACGCTCGGCGGTACTGGCGGAGGTATTGCTTACAATCGCGAAGAGTACGACAAGATGGTGCAGGCTGGCCTAGATGCTTCGCCCGTCCACGAAGTCTTAGTCGAAGAATGCTTATTGGGTTGGAAAGAATATGAAATGGAAGTGATGCGCGACCACAAGGATCAGTGCGTCATCATTTGCTCGATTGAAAATTTTGACCCCATGGGTGTCCACACGGGCGACTCCATCACGGTCGCTCCTGCACTCACACTCACCGATAAAGAATACCAGTTGATGCGTGATGCCTCGTTCGCAGTGATTCGTGCCGTTGGTGTCGAAACGGGTGGTTCCAATATTCAGTTCTCCGTTAATCCAGTTAACGGCCGGATGATTGTGATTGAAATGAACCCTCGCGTGTCGCGTTCGTCGGCCCTGGCTTCGAAAGCCACCGGCTTCCCGATTGCGAAAATCGCAGCAAAGCTGGCGGTCGGTTATTCGCTCGATGAACTGAAGAACGATATCACGAAATCGACCCCCGCCTGCTTCGAGCCTACTATCGATTACGTCGTCACTAAGATTCCTCGTTTCACTTTCGAAAAATTCGTTGGTGCTGATACCACACTGACCTCCGCCATGAAGTCGGTCGGCGAAGCCATGGCTATCGGGCGTACCTTTAAAGAATCTTTCCAGAAGGCCCTGCGCTCGCTCGAAATCGGTGCCTGGGGTCTGGGTTGCGGCGGAAAATTTGGCGATGACGCCATTCGCGATCACGTGGAAATCCGCGCGCGTTTAGCCCGTCCAAATCCTGAGCGCCCTTTCTACCTGCGCTACGCGATGTTGGCGGGCATGACCGAAGCCCAAATTTTCGATGCCTCGAAAATCGATCCCTGGTTCCTGCGTCAATTGCGCGGCATCGTGGATCTTGAATTAGAATTAAAAGCGGCTGGCAAAAAAGTGAGCACTGATCTCATGCGCCGTGCCAAGGAAGCTGGCTTTGCAGATCGTCAAATCGCCCATGCGACTGGCTTGAAGCCCGCCGAAGTTTACAAGCAACGTAACGACGAAGGTATTCGCACCACTTTCCGTCTCGTTGATACTTGCGCGGCTGAATTCGAATCGTTCACGCCCTACTTCTATTCTTCTTACGGCGATGAGTCGGAAGTTCGTCCGTCCGACAAAAAGAAGGTGATGATTTTAGGCGGCGGCCCTAACCGTATCGGTCAGGGCATTGAGTTCGACTACTGTTGCGTGCACGCCTCGTACGCTTTGCGTGCCGCGGGTTACGAAACCGTGATGGTGAATTCGAATCCTGAAACGGTTTCGACCGACTACGATACTTCGGACCGTTTGTACTTCGAGCCACTGACGCTCGAAGATATTTTAGAAATTTACCGCACCGAGAAATGCATCGGCGCGATTGTGCAGTTTGGCGGACAGACCCCGCTCAACTTGGCGGCCGACCTCGAAGCCAATGGCGTCACCGTTGTCGGCACCTCACCAGCCAGCATCGCCCTCGCCGAAGATCGCCAACTCTTTAAGGACATTCTCAACGAACTGAAGATTCGTCAGCCGGTTAATAAGACCGCGCTCTCGCCGGAAGAGGCTTACAAGTATGCTGAAGAAATCGGCTTCCCCGTTTTACTCCGTCCGTCCTTCGTACTCGGTGGCCGTGGTATGTTCATCGTCTATGGCATGGAGGAATTAAAGTCCGTCGTGCGCGAAGCATTCGACGTCGCTCCAGGTAAGCCGGTCTTACTCGATAAATTCTTAGAAGACGCCATCGAGCTCGACGTCGACGCCATCTCGGATGGCGAAACTACCGTTATCGGTGGCATGCTTGAACACGTGGAACACGCGGGCGTGCACTCTGGTGATGCCGGCATGGTTTTACCTCCACACACCCTTTCACCAGCGATTGTTGATGAAGTTCGTCGCATCACACACGACCTGGCTAAGCGCCTCAAAGTCGTCGGCCTGATGAACATCCAATTCGCGATTAAGGATAATACGGTCTTCATGCTTGAAGTGAATCCGCGCGCCTCGCGTACGGTGCCTTTCGTTTCGAAGGCCATCGGCGTGCCCCTCGCGAAGTTAGCTTCGCTTTGCATGCTCGGTGCAAAGCTCAAAGACTTGGGCTTCACCAAAGAAATCCGTCCACCTTATTGGTCCGTCAAAGAATCCGTCTTCCCGTTCAGTCGTTTCCCCGGCGCCCCCGTGGCGCTCTCGCCTGAAATGCGTTCGACCGGCGAAGTGATGGGTGTAGATGATGATTTAGGCATGGCTTATGCGAAGGCGCAGATGGCCGCGCAGCCTGCACTCCCGACCGCCGGAAATGTTTTCCTCTCGGTTAAAGATCGCGATAAGGCCGGTGCCGTCGCCGTCGCCCGTGATTTAGCCAAACTTGGTTTCACGATTTATTCTACCAGTGGCACCGCTCAGGCGATTGAAGCGGCGGGCGTCCCCGTGCATAAGCTCGGCAAGATTTCCGAAGGTGCCCGACCCAACGTGCTCGACATGTTAAAGAACAGTCAGCTGCAAATGATTGTGAATACGGCCGCCGGTATGTTGCCTCGTAAGGATGAAAACGCGATGCGTGCGGAAGCCGTTCTGCGTGGTGTCTATATGGCTTCGACCATGAATGCGGCTCGGGCAGCGGTTTTAGGTATCCAATCCATGCGGGTCCGTCCGTTGACCGTAAATTCCCTTCAGGAACACGCAAAGGTGCTTCCCCGAATGGCCTGATTCGGATACATTTCGTCTTCCATGAAACTCCCCACCCTGGCCGTGATGGCTCTCGCCATCGCTTCGTTACATGCTGCCGACGAAGTTAAACCTGAGGCAACCGCTGCTGCCGCTCCTGCCCCTGCTCCTTTATCCCCCGCACCCGAAGTGAAACCACTCACACCTGAACAACAACAACAAGCCTTCTTCCTCCAAGGCTTCATCCTCGCTAACCGTGCCGAATGGGCATCGATCGTGAACGAGCTTGAATTAAGCGACACCGAGCTCGACTCCTTGCTGTCGGGCATGCGTGCCTCGCTCAAAGGCGAGCGCCCAACGTTTAAGCCCGACGAAATTATTCCAGGTGCGGAAAAAATGTTAAACGAACGCGTGGCTGCTAAGACCAAGCGCCTCGCTGCGAAGAACGAAGAGTTCTTGGCTAAAGTTGATGCCGATAAGGAAATCATTAAGTCCTCCACCGGACTCCGTTACAAGATTCTCACCGCGGGCACGGATCCTAAGCCCACCGCCACGAGCACCGTTAAATGTCGCTACACTGGAAAATTGGCGGACGGAAAAATCTTCGACTCGACGACGACGCGCAATAACGAGCCCACGGAGTTCCCCTTGAATGGTGTGATTCCCGCTTGGACTGAAGGCGTGCAGAAAATCGGTAAGGGTGGAAAGATTCTGCTCTTTGCTCCTGCTAACCTTGCATATGGCGAACAAGGCCAAGGCCCTATTCCTCCGAATTCGGTACTCGAATTCGAAGTCGAACTGGTTGATTTCAAGTAAAACTTAACTCAGTCGTTACTGCGGCGCACCACTCGGTGCGACGTTTGTTTTTAATGAGGAGCAGACTTGCCCAAGCCTTCAAGGTCAGTCATTTAGCCGTACCCCCATGTTCCGTAGTTTTGCTATTTTTATGATGTCGCTCAGCACCTTCAGCTTGGTTGCGGATCCCTTGCCGCCTGTTAAAGTGTGGGAAGCTGCGCCACCAGCTGAAACCTTAACACCGAAGCCCGACGCCAATCCAGCTGGCGTCATCAACGAGAAGAATCGTCGCGCCGATGTTTTTGTCCCGGAGTTTTTGCCATTCCCTTCAGAAAAAACTAATTCCCCGATTATCTTAGTTTTACCAGGAGGAGGATTTAACTTTTTGGCGGACGAACACGAGGGCGTGGCGGTCGCTCAGCGTCTGAACGCACTCGGTTGCAGTGCGATGGTGCTGCGTTACCGCGTACCTCGTCGCAGTGCGGAAACTCCTTGGCAGGTGCCATTGCTCGATGCGCGGAAAACTTTAGAAACGATTCGGGCCCGTGCCGCAGAATGGAACGGCGACCCTAAGAAGGTCGGCGTGCTCGGATTTTCGGCGGGCGGAAACCTTGCGGCACGATTGGCGTATGCTCCTGCTGAGGGGGAAGTGGCCCGTCCTGATTTTGCGATCATGGTTTACCCCGCCTACCTTTTGGAAACTGATAAGCCGGGCGATGCGTTGCGTGCGGACATTGTCCCCTCCGTTGGAACCAAATTCTTGCCCCCCGCTTTTTTTGCTCACTCGGCCGATGATCAATGGCCAGCTGAGGCTTCGATGAAGTTGGCCGAAGCCTTGAAAGCATTGGGCGGAACCGCTGAGGTTCACGTGTGGGCCAATGGTGGCCATGGTTGGGGAGCGACGGATCGTTGCGAGGCCTCCAAGCGCTGGACCGAGCTCTTGGGCTATTGGATGAAAGAGCGTGGGTTGCTGGCGCCGACTCCTTGATACACTTTATAAGATAAATAAAAAAGGCCGTCCAGAAGGACGGCCTTTTTGTTAGATCCGGAGAACGCTTAGAACTTAAAGCGGAGGCCGACAGTGGACTCCCAAAGCTTGATCGCGTTCTTGCTGGTGCCGGCGAGGTTGGACACGCTGTGCAGCTGGGTGTTGCGTACATTGAAAGCAATGTCCACATCACGGGAGAGTTCGAAGCGGATACCTGCAAGGGCGCTGCTGGTCATGACGGATTTGCTCTTCGTGAAGTTTTCAGTGTCCGAGAGCCAGGCGTAACCGATGCCCGCACCGATGTAGGGGTGAATAGCGCCACGAGGATTGAGTTCGTAGACGATATCGAACGAAGCGTTACGTGCTTTGACGTTATAGGTACTCGCAGTGTCTTCGATGTTCTGGTCGGAGAGGTTTAAACCGAGGCTAACATTTTGGCCGACTTGACCAGCGATGTTAAGGCCAACCACGGTGCCATTTTTGTAGCCGGTGGGGCGGTTTTCACCGAGTTGGAGCTCGATGGTGTAAGCCTGTGCCGCGGCAGCAGCCAAAGGCAGGAGGGCGAGGGTACGTAGGGATTTCATGGGGAAACGTTAGATTGAGAGGGGCTCTTGAACTGTAAAGAAAGAATAAAAACCTTACTTTTTAGCCGATTTTTCGACGGTTTCGCCGACCACTTCAACGCTGGTAATTTCAATACGAACGGTGGGCGAGGAGCGTTCAGGTCCCGTGCATGGAGTGTTCGCGATTTGATCGAGCACTTTCTCTCCGTCGACGAGTTTGCCGAAGGCGGTGTAGTTGTTGTTTAAGAAGGAAGCATCGCCGTGGCAGATGAAGAATTGGCTGCCGGCGCTGTTCACGTCTTGGGAGCGGGCCATCGAGATGACGCCTTTAACGTGCGAGCGATTATTGAACTCAGCCTTGATCTGATAACCAGGACCGCCGGTACCAGGCATGCCGCGGGCGCCTTGCTTGGAGTTAGGGCAACCGCCTTGAATCATGAAGCCCTTGATGATGCGGTGAAACGCCGTGCCATTATAAAAACTCTCGCGGGCGAGTTTAAGGAAATTGTCCACGGTGCGTGGGGCGACGTCGGGCCAGAACTCTAAAGTGAGGTCGCCGGCGGTGGTGTGAATGATGGCCCGGGGTGCGGCGCCAGTGGAGGGTTCTTTCATATTAGTATTATTAGGAGAAGGGGTTTCGTCCGCCCAAGCATGGCAGGCGACGAGGCAGATAATCCACAAGGGGAGGGACTTCATGAAGGTTCAGCCAAACCCGCTTCAACGCCCGTGCAATCTCAAACCTCCGCTTGCCAGCCCGCCCGTCGGGGCTCAGGTTTTGAGCCTCGAACATGCGTGTCATCGTGAACGATCAACCCCAGGAAACTAAGGCTCAAACCTTGGCAGAGCTTCTCCAAGAGATGGGTGTCGCCCATGAAGCCGCCGTTGCGGCCGCCGTGGATGGTACCGTCGTTTCGCGCGGTAAATGGGGTAACCATTCCTTGCAGGAAGGTGCCCAAGTTCTCGTGATTCGCGCCGCGCAAGGCGGCTGATTTTTATATGCTGAAATTTATTAAAGGACTTTTTGTAGCGGAACCCGAGGTGGCGGCACCCGACAACCTCGTGCTCTTCACGCCGAGTCGCACCGCTTGGAATGTCAAAGTCGTGAATAAATTGTTTCACGCTGGGCTGGGTCGATTGCATGTGCAGCCGCAACGCGAATGGAAAATTAAGGACTACGAAAATTTTCTGAAACAAGTGCCGCAAATTTTTCATAACCGTATTGTTTTAGAGGAGCACCCAGATTTAGTTTTAAAGCATCGCTTGGGCGGATTCCAAATGTACCAAGGCGACCGCATTCCTGGTCGCTGGCCCAAGTCCGTGCCACTGAGTTGTAAGTGTCATTCTTACGACGAAATGCGTTCGGTGCCCAAGGGTTGTCGCTACGTTTTTTTGAGTCCACTGTATCCCTCGGTTTCAAAACGCGATTACGTGCCGCAACGCACCCCCCGCGAATTCCAGGTGATTGTGGAGCGTTGGCGCGCCGAAGGAGGTTGCCCGGTTTACGGCTTAGGCGGAATCACCCCTAAAAATGCGGCTCATGTGCGTGCCTTGGGTCTCGATGGCATTGCCTTTATTGGCTCGGTTTGGGAGACTCCGAATCCCGTTCACGCCTTTTTAGAGATCGAACGGGCTTGGTATGGTAAAGATGCCCGTAAATTAAAACGTAAGCATTAATCGGTGCGGGCACGCCTTCAATTTCTCACGCTCGATGCGTCGCCGCTTGCGCATCGCGAGCAGGCGCGTCAGGCGCTCGAGGGTGGAGTGCGCTGGATCCAGTTGCGGGCAAAAAATCTTTCAGAGGAAGAATGGATTAAGACCGCGCGAGGTGTTGCTGAGTTATGCCAAGATTTTGGTGCGACGTTTATCGTGAATGACTCTTTCAAGGTGGCTCACGCGGCCGAGGCCGACGGCGTGCATTTAGGTTCGAGTGATGCCTCGCCAGCTGAGGCACGTGCGGTGCTCGGTGACTACGCAATTGTCGGAGTGACTTTAAATAATCCCTCGCACGTGGCCGTTTTAAAATCCGCTCGCGTGGATTACGCTGGTGTTGGACCCGTGCGTTTCACGCAGAGTAAGGACAAGCTTGCACCCGTGCATTCTGAGAAATCATTGCGCGAGTTAATTCAGTTGGCGGGCGGAGTTCCTACTTACGCCATCGGAGGTGTGACCGTGCAGGATTGGCCGAATTTAAAGGCTTTGGGTGCACATGGTATCGCGGTAAGTGGGGCAATTGCCCTAGCGGCCGACCCCGAACAGGCGGCACGTGAATTAGTGGCGGCGGTTTCGTTTTAAGCATCATTCGCGAGGGCTGGACAATTCCGCTGAGACTTGGATTGTGAGAAGTCGGATGGCCTCCTTACGCATCGCAGATCGCACCTTCACCTCGCGCTTACTCACGGGCACGGGCAAGTATGCTTCGGCGGAACAATTGCGCGCGGTGCTCGATGCCTGCGGTTCTGAAATTATTACGGTCGCCATCAAGCGCGTACGTTTCGGCGTGAAGGACGACGGTATCCTGTCAGCCTTGGATACAAAGAAGCATTTAATTTTACCCAACACCTCGGGAGTACGCACCGCCAAGGAGGCGATTTTTGCCGCCGAGTTGGCACGTGAAGCACTGGGTACATCGTGGTTGAAATTAGAAATTCACCCGGACCCAAAATATTTAATGCCAGATCCGATTGAGACGCTTGAAGCTTGTCGCGAGTTGGTGAAAAAAGGTTTCACGGTCTTACCATATATTCATGCGGATCCTGTTTTAGCTAAACGCCTCGAAGAAGTGGGTGCGGCCGCGGTGATGCCACTCGGTGCGCCGATTGGTTCTAACCGCGGTTTACTTTCGCGTGACTTTTTACGCATCATCATCGAACAGGCACGCGTGCCGGTGATTGTGGATGCGGGTTTGGGCGCGCCCTCGCATGCAGCCGAGGCCATGGAAACAGGGGCTGATGCGGTGTTGGTGAATACTGGCATTGCCTCGTCGGGCGAGCCAGTTGCGATGGCTAAAGCGTTTCGCTTAGCCGTTGAAGCGGGCCGGATTGCACGTGAATCGGGTTTAGGTGCAGGCTCGGTGGTGGCTCAGCCTACCTCGCCGCTCACAAGTTTCTTGGATTAATTTTATGGCCGCCAAGCCAGGAAGAATGCGAGCGGACGAGTTGTTGTTAAAACTCGGACTCGCACCTTCGCGCTCCATTGCGCAAGCGCTCATCTTAGCAGGCAAGGTGCGCTCGGGTCCGGATGCAGTGGTTAATAAAGCCTCACAATCTTTTCCTGAAGACGCGGTGCTAACAGTCGACCAGCCGCCGCGTTTCGTTTCGCGCGGAGGTGAAAAACTAGAAGGTGCACTTGAGCACTTTAAAATTTCGGTCACAGGATTGCACGGCCTCGACGTTGGCGCCTCAACGGGCGGTTTTACTGACTGCCTCTTACAACGCGGAGTTGTCAGCATGACCTGTGTCGATGTTGGCACGGCGCAGCTGCATCATAAATTACGGACGGATCCACGCGTCACGAATTTTGAAAAATTTAACGCCCGTGAATTGCCCACCGCAAAATTACCTCATGCCACCTACGGTGTCGTAGTCATGGATTTGAGTTTCATTTCGCTCGGCCTCGTTTTGCCGGTGGCCTGGGAGCGGGTAGCGAAGGGGGGTCACCTTGTGGCATTAATTAAGCCCCAATTCGAGGCAACCAAGGCCGAGGCCGACAAGGGCAGGGGGATTATTAAGGATCCCGTCATTCACGCCCGGGTGGTCGAAACCCTCACTTCTGCCGCTCAATCACTCGATTCTGCCAATGTTTTAGGGGTAATTCCCTCACCAATCGAGGGCGGGGACGGCAATCGCGAGTTTCTCATCGCCCTCCAGAAGTAGGGTTAAGCCCCACCCATATGGTTTGGGCCCACTTTTGGGGTTGCACGAGGGGCTCTTCCCCTTACTTCCAAACCTCCCATGACTACTGAAGGTAAGCTCAAGCGTTCCCGCAATCCTCTCGATTTCGATTTCACCGAACCCGAGGCATTGTCCCGCTACGTCACTGAGACGGGCAAGATTCTGCCCCGCAAGCTGACCGGCCTCACCGCCCGTCAACAACGTTATATTGCCCGTGCCGTTAAACGCGCCCGCAATATGATTACGATGAAGTAATCTACTTCGGCGTAAGCTGACACGGGCCGCCCTTGGGCGGCCTTTTTATTTTACGGCCAGCGGTTGCCCCACTTACCGTCCTTCACCATAGTAGCCCTAACGATTTGTCCGCGTGTCGAAACCCTCGCCCCAGTTTTTAAGTGCCGCTTCGGCCGACCTGCAAAAGGCAGCACAATTACTAGCGGACGGTGAATGCGTCGCCTTACCGACGGAGACCGTTTACGGCCTGGCGGCAGATGCGTTGAACCCAAAGGCACTCGCCCAGGTTTTTGCGATTAAGGGTCGGCCGCTGCTTGATCCGTTGATTGTGCACGTGCTCGATGTCGAAGCTTTGAAGCAAGTCGCTGAGTACGATGCACGACTCGAAAAAATTTCCTCCTTCTGGCCGGGTCCACTCACGGTGGTTCTACGTCGGAAATCTTGCGTGCCCGATTTAGTCACGGCAGGGCAGGAGACGGTGGCCGTACGTATCCCCGCTCACCCAGTGTTTCGCGAGGTATTACGCCTCGCCCAGCGTCCATTGGCCGCTCCGAGTGCGAATCCCTTTGGCTATGTCAGCCCCACCCGTGCCCAGCACGTGCGTGATTCGTTGGCTGAGCGCTGTCCGTGGATTGTGGACGGCGGTGCGTGTGAACACGGACTCGAGTCCACCATCATCGACCTATCTTCGCCCGAGCGCGTCCGCCTGCTCCGTCCAGGTCCAATTACACTCGAAGCGTTACGCGATAAACTGGGAGCCATTGAAGTCGTAACGAAAATCGCCAGCAATCAAGTCGCTCAAGCTGCACCAGGAATGTTGGAGCGGCACTACAGTCCAGCGACGCGAGTAGAATTATTTGCACACGGCAAATTGCCTTCGGTCGTCGAGGCAAGGTCGGCCTTGCTGTTGATGAGTCGTCGGCAGAATATTCCAGCAGGTACCGAAGTATTTTACCTTTCGGAAAATGATTCGGTCAACGAAGCGGCAGCTAATCTCTTCGATCTATTACGTAAGTTAGACGCCCGCGGCTTCACTAAAATTTACGCAGAGTTAGCAGAGCCTATGGGACTCGGCTTGGCGTATAATGATCGACTGACCCGGGCGGCCGCTCGCTAAGCCTGTGCAGAATCTACTCGATACTCTAAAGAAGGCAGCCGATTTTCTCGGTCGCAAGGGTTTGGAAAAACCACGCGCTGAGGCGGAGCATTTATTTGCGGCGGGTTTGGGCCTGAAGCGTTTGGACCTTTATTTGCAGTTCGAAAGGCTACTCGATGATGCCGAGGTTGAGAAGTTGCGGGCGATGACGGTGCGTCGCGGCAATCGCGAGCCCTTGCAGCACATCACTGGCAAAGTTAATTTTCGCGATTTAGTTTTGAAGTCGGACAAGCGTGCGCTGGTGCCGCGTCCAGAGACTGAGGAGCTAATTGATTTAGCGCTTGGACTATTTCCGGCCGAGCAAGTGGTTAGGGTTTTAGATTTAGGCACGGGCTCAGGAGCGATTGCTTTAGCCGTCGCCTCCGAACGTCCGCTTTGGAAGGTCGATGCCGTGGATCAATCACTTGAGGCCTTGGCGCTGGCGAAAGAGAATGCAGCACAATGTAAGTTAGCTGACCGCGTGAATTTCGGTCAGTCGGATTGGTTTGGTGCGGTTACCGATTCGTATGATTTGATTATCTCTAACCCCCCTTATTTAACGGACGCAGAGGTTGCGGTGGCAGACCCTGAAGTGAAAGACTTTGATCCGAAGTCAGCTTTGATTGCGGCGGACAATGGTCTGGCTGACTTGAAAATTATTTTAACTTCGGCCCTGAAATTTTTACGGCCTGGTGGTTGGGTGATTTGTGAAACCGGAATTGATCAGCACGAGGCCTTGTCGGAAATTTCGAAGCAAATCGGGTACAAAGAATTTGAGGGACTTAATGATATGAGTGGCCGGGCGAGGTTTTGGCGCTGCCGCTGGCAGCGAGGGTAACGTTGGCAAGTTGGCACGGGGAGAGGCAAAATGCATTTCCCCTGAACTCGTGCCAACGTGCCCACTCGCCCCCTGTGGCCATCGGCCACACCCCTAGTCACCGTGTCACCTTACCCACGTGCCCCCTGAACTAGTCCCTTGCCCCTTTCGCATCCTTTGTCCTTAAATTAGGCATGTCACAGCCAGCAGCGAAGCCAAAGACCGCCATCACGCCCACGCGTGCCGAAGATTATCCTGAGTGGTATTTGCAGGTTATTAAGGCCGCCGACTTAGCGGAGAACAGCCCCGTACGCGGCTGCATGGTGATCAAGCCTTGGGGCTATGCGTTATGGGAAAATATTCAGCGCGACCTCGATGCGATGTTTAAGGAAACCGGTCACGTGAATGCGTATTTCCCGCTCTTTATTCCGATGAGCTACTTGCAGAAAGAAGCTCAGCACGTGGAGGGCTTTGCGAAAGAATGTGCGGTTGTTACGCACTCGCGTCTCGAAGCTGGTCCCGATGGTAAGTTGGTGCCCGCAGGTGAATTGGAAGAGCCGCTGATTGTTCGTCCGACCTCTGAGACTATCATTGGTGAGACTTATGCGAAGTGGGTACAGTCGTACCGCGACTTGCCGATTTTAATTAATCAATGGGCCAACGTTGTGCGCTGGGAAATGCGTACGCGCCTGTTCTTACGTACCGCCGAATTTTTATGGCAAGAAGGTCACACCGTTCACGCCACGGAAAAAGAGGCCATGGAAGAAACCTTGCGCATGCTCGATGTGTATGCGGACTTCGCCGAGAACTACATGGCGATGCCCGTGATTAAGGGCCGTAAGACTGAAGGAGAGCGCTTCCCTGGTGCGGTTGATACACTGTGTATCGAATCAATGATGCAGGATCGTAAGGCCTTGCAGGCCGGCACCTCGCACTACCTCGGACAGAATTTCGCGAAGTCGTGTAATATCCGTTTCCAAGACGAAGCTTCGAACATGCAGTACGCTCACACCACTTCGTGGGGAGTGTCGACGCGCTTGATTGGCGGCATGATTATGACGCATTCGGATGACGATGGTTTTGTGGCGCCTCCTCGTTTGGCGCCACAGCACGTAGTGATTTTGCCGATTTATAAAGACGATGCCTCGAAGGCTCAGGTCTTGGAGTACTGTGAATCGCTCAAGAAAGAACTCACCGCCCAACGTTTCCACGACCGTAAATTGGTTGTCACGATTGATAACCGCGATTTACGCGGCGGCGAGAAAGCCTGGGGCTGGATTAAGAAGGGCGTGCCCTTGCGTGTTGAAGTTGGCCCTCGCGATATCGCATCGGGCTCCGTGTTTGTGGCTCGTCGCGACACTGGCGAGAAGGCTGGCATTCCACGCACAGAGTTTGTTGGTAGCGTGATTACGCGACTTCAGTCGATTCAGGATAATTTATTGGCACGTGCAAAGGCGCATCGTGCGGAGAATACCCGCGAGATTAATTCATGGGATGAATTGAAAGCCTTCTTCACGCCTAAGAATGCGAACGATCCCGAAATCCACGGTGGCTTTGCCTTGTGTCATTGGAATGGCAGCAAGGAAGTTGAGCGTCGCTTGAAGGATGAGCTGAAGGTGACCATTCGCTGTATCGCGCTCGATGCGAAGGAAGAGCCCGGTAAGTGTGTCGTTACCGGCGAGCCCAGTGCACGCCGCGTGGTGATGGCGAAGGCGTACTAGTTCAGGGGAGAAGTGGGCACGTTGGCAGGTTGGCATGGGGGATTTTGGTAGGGGCACGACTGCGTCGTGCCCCTGCCTTATTCTCCGATTGCTCCGGCTTCGCCGTCGCTGAATTTGAGGCGGATTTTTTTGCCGGCCTTAACTGACTTGCTGGAGCTGATAACTTTGCCGTCGGCGTCGCGTACAATTGAGTAACCACGCGAGAGAATGGATTCAAATCCTGCTGATTGCAGACGCGTGCTGAGTTGATTCAGGCGTTCTCGTGTGACGCTGAGTCGAACCTTCGGCGAGAGGCGATGTAACTCGCTGCCTAATTCTGAAAGACGATGGCGACGGTCTGCAAAAATTTCATCGGCCGCGCCCTCGAGTCGATTGAACAATAAATCCAGATCCTGATGATAGGATTGGATGCGGGCTTTCGGAGAATGCTGGGCGAGGTGCGAGCCGAGGAGCTGGAGTCGTTTCACTAAATTATTTTGTCCGGTTGCGATGAGTTCAGCCGCGGCAGTCGGGGTTTCAGCCCGACGGTCGGCAGCGAAGTCGCACAGCGTGACATCGGTCTGGTGCCCAACAGCTGATATTACGGGCGTTGCACTCGCACGCACGGCACGCACAAGGGCTTCGTCGTTAAAGCCCCAAAGGTCTTCGAGCGAACCTCCGCCTCGACCGACCACAATGAGGTCGATGTTCGGAATCGCATTGGCTTGCTTGAGGCCCTGCATGACCGAGCCGGCGCAGGATTCACCCTGAACGCGGGCAGGGACGAGCCACACCGTGCCACGCCAGCCACGCGTCTTTAAAATCTCAGTGAAGTCGTGCCACACCGCGCCGATTTCAGAAGTCACGAACGCGACCACTTTGGGGAATTCGGGAATCGGACGTTTGAGCGCTTCGTCGAACAGTCCTTCGGCTTTAAGTTTCTCGAGCAGCTCTAAATATTTTTTATGCAGGTCGCCTTCGCCCTCGGGCTTCATCGAATCGACGATGAGTGAGAGCTTGCCGCTCTTGCCGTAGAAGTCGGCCTTGGCCTTCATGACCACACGGAGGCCATCGCGCATCGGGAATTTTATCCAGCGGGCCTGAAAGCTATACAGTACGCAGTCGACCTTCGCCTCAGCGTCTTTGAGCGAGAAGTAATGGTGGCCGGACGGGTACGTCTTGTAGCCGGAGATTTCTCCGACCACTTCGACGGTGCCCATGCCATTGAGGTGCCCCTTGAGAACGTCCGCTAATTCAGCAACAGTTAGCGGTGACGAGCTCGGCATGCGTGCGGGATTATTTAGCCTTAGGCACTTCGCGTAATTGGATACTGTCGATGACTTGTGGTCCGAAGATCACATTCGTCACGATGACCAGCACTTGGCCGGGTTGGCAGTAGCCCTCATTGCGGAGGCGTTCGAGCGCGGTGGTGATATTATCTTCCGCCTTGGCGCTGAATTTTTCTTGGAAAGAAGTCACACCCCAGAGCAAGCCCATGCGGCGGTGCACTTCGATGTCTTCAACGAAACCGTAAATGGGGCAACCCGCAGCGCGGAGGGCAGAGAGGGTGCGAGGCACTTCACCATTGCGAGTGAAGGCTACGATGCCGGTATTGCCAAGGCCTTGGGCCAAGCTGGCGGCGGCGCGGAGCAATTTAACTTTAGGAGATTCGTTCTTCTGTTCGTTGGAGATGCGACGAGGAATGTCTTTCTCAGTCGTCTCGGCGATGCGGGCCATTACTTCTACGCAACGGATGGGGTGATTGCCGGTGGTGGTTTCGCCTGAAAGCATCACGGAATCCGCCATCTCGAGAACGGCGTTAGAAACGTCGGTCACTTCGGCGCGGGTGGGCACAGGGTTTTGAATCATTGATTCAAGCATGTGCGTTGCGACGATGACAGGCTTACGCAATGCGATGGCCATGGCCACGGCGCGACGTTGAACGGAAGGCAGGGTCTCGTAAGGGATTTCGATACCGAGGTCACCACGAGCGACCATGAGGGCGTCGGTCGCTTCTAAGATCGCGCCGAGGTGTTCGATGGCGGACTGGTCTTCGATTTTGGAAATGATGTGAGCCGTCGAATTCTTTTCCTTCAGGAATTGGCGCAAGCATTCCACGTCGGCTGCTTCGCGAACGAAGGACAGTGCGTAGAAGTCGATGCCCACTTCGCAACCCACGGCGACATCTTCGCGGTCTTTGTCGGTGAGGGCAGGGAGTTCGATTTTAACACCAGGGAGATTGATGTGGCGGCGGCTACCGAGTGAGCCGGGTTGTTCAACTTTACAGCGGAGGCGGTCGGAGCATTGCTCGAGCACGCGGAGCTGAATGAGGCCGTTGTCGACGAGGACGAGTCCACCGACGGGAACGGAGCGAATGATTTGAGGGTAATTGGAAGTGATGAGGAGCACGTCGCCATCAGCTTTGGCATCGGGTGTGCCGGTGACGTCGACGCGTTGGCCGACGGTGAGTTGGGCGGCTTCTTTGCGGGAGCCCGTGCGGATCTCGGGGCCCTTGATGTCCATCATGATGGGGAGCTCTTTGCCCATCTTCTTGCTGACCTTGCGGACGCGTTCGACGGTCTTGCGCACCC
The DNA here is from genome assembly GCA_947455415.1 of Opitutia bacterium. Classification (GTDB taxonomy): domain Bacteria; phylum Verrucomicrobiota; class Verrucomicrobiia; order Opitutales; family UBA953; genus UBA953. The sequence goes on from CANGNX010000002.1 coordinate 41,510, forward strand.
AGGCGTGGTCGGCGTGGGCCATATTGAGGCGAACGACGTTGGCACCTGCGTTAATGATCGCCTCTAGGTTCGCCTCGGACTCTGTGGCGGGACCAATCGTAAAGGTGATACGGGTATGACGGAATGACTTC
>CANGNX010000003.1 GCA_947455415.1 Opitutia bacterium
CGCTTGAAAAAACCCCTGCGTAACGCACTCATTCTACTTCCGCTGATTGGCCGGATAGCTCAATGGTAGAGCAGTTGACTCTTAATCAATTGGTTCGGGGTTCAAGTCCCCGTCCGGCCACCAGCGGAATTTTAAACAACTCAGGCAAAGTCCAAGTACGGAACGGTATTAACGCTTAAAGGCAATGCGAGCCTTGGGCTTCACCATGTGATAGCGTAGACCCATGTAGGTCGCGTGACAGCCCCGACAATAACTGTGATAGGTCCCAGTAGACTTTAACCAATGAAAACAGGTGGGACTAAAACTCAGGTCACACTGGCAACATTGTTTGAGCTTTTCGCGTCGACCCAGGTTTCGGTCGTTTCGATTAGCAGCCATATGTTCACGCTGACAATCCTTACACCAGGGATGAAGGTCGCCCTTCGGATTAAGCGTATGAAAACTTTGTCGGCCCTTGAGCTCCAAGCAGACCATACACTTGCGCGATGAATTTTTCTTCATCTTGCGATTGAAGATGGCTCATCGGACTCGACAACCCAGACCACCTAAGGTCTTTACCTCAGGTGAGATAACTTACTCGACCGTTACCGATTTAGCCAAGTTGCGCGGTTGATCAATTGAGCAACCACGCAGACGTGCCACGTGGTACGAGAGCAATTGCAACGCCACGGCGGCCGGAATAGTTGCGACCAACGGACTGCACTTCGGCAAGATAATCGTGTCATCTGTGAGGTCCGTATGGGCATGCCCTTCGGTCACAACGGCAATAATGCGTGCCCCGCGAGCCTTACATTCTTCGGCGTTGCCCCAAACTTTCTCGAGCACGGGAGAGTGATTCGCTAAAACAATAACAGGGGTACCAGGCGTGAGTAAGGCAATCGGTCCGTGCTTCATTTCAGCTGCGTGGTAACCTTCCGCATGGACGTAGGAGATTTCCTTAAGTTTCAGGGCACCTTCCAGCGCCACAGGGTGCATGGGGCCACGACCCAAGAAGAAGGCGTGTTCCGACTTCGACATGCGCTCCGCAACCTTGGCGATGGCGTCATTCTGCTTGAGCACGAACTCAATCAATTCAGGCAAGCGGTTAATTTCGGCGGCAAGCTCCATGCCATGCTCCTGAGAAAGGCGACGGCCGCGACCGAGCTTCAGCGCCATTAAAAGCAGCACCGATACTTGACCCGTAAAGGCCTTGGTTGATGCTACTGAAATTTCTGGGCCAGCGTGAATGAACACACCGCGACCCGTCTCACGGGCGATGGCAGAGCCAACCACGTTAACGAGACCAAAAACTTTAGTGCCCTTCTCCTTCGCCTTACGAATAGCAGCTAAGGTATCCGCCGTTTCACCTGACTGCGAAATCGCAATGACCATGTCGTGACGATCCACAATGGGATTTCGGTAACGGAATTCAGCCGCCTGTTGTACCTCAGTCGAAATACCCGCAACGTCTTCAAAGGCAAATTCACCCACCATGCCAGCGTGTAACGAGGTGCCACAGCCAACGAGAATGATGCGGCCAATTTCAGCCAACTCAGCGGGCGATGCACTCAAGCCAGCTAACACGGCATTACCTTCCGCTAAATCAATCCGACCACGCAGTGCGTTGCGCACCGACTCAGGTTGTTCAAAAATCTCTTTGAGCATGTAATGCTCGTAGCCACCTTTCTCAACGGCACTGACATCGAGACCCAACTCGGCGACATTGCGCTCAATCGGCTCATCATCGAGATTACGAATGTCAACGCTGTGAGGGGTGATAACCGCGACATCACCGTCGTCTAAATAAATTACGCGTTGGGTATGAGCCACCAATGCAGCGGCATCCGAAGCCACTAAACACTCGTCATCACCCATGCCGACAACGAGGGGACTACCCATGCGGGCAACAATCATTTTATTCGGCTCATCTGCACAAAGTACGGCAATGCCATAGGCACCTTCCACCTGGCGAAGGGCTTGAATCACAGCCTTACGGATATCACCGTTGTAGGATTCACCAATCAAACGCGAAAGGGCTTCGGTATCGGTATCCGAATCAAATTTATGGCCCTTCGCCTGCAAGCGCTCACGGATGGAGCGGTAGTTCTCGATAATGCCATTATGAACGATGCAAATCTTACGGCTCTTATCAAAGTGCGGGTGTGCATTGGCCTCGGTGGGTGCACCGTGCGTAGCCCAACGCGTATGGGCAATGCCCGTGGTCGCTTCTTCGTGACGCTTTTCCGAAAGTTCGGCTTTTAACTTATCCACCAATCGCGACACTTTTCCAACTGAGCGAAAGGTCGAAAGCCCCGTGCGTTCAGCGAGGGCAATGCCGGCGGAATCATAACCCCGGTACTCAAGGCGCTTGAGGCCACCGATGAGAACAGGGGTCGCAGGTCGCGAACCAATATAGCCAATAATTCCGCACATAGTATTTAGGTAAGGTCTTTGGTGACGATGTCACCAGGTTTTGTTGATTGGTCAGGCCAAATCTTCCGGCCGGGGTAAATCGAAGTGTGAATACCAGTATGGACACCGTCACCGACGATGGCGCCGAACTTACGGCGTCCCGTGTCGACTAATTCTTTACCGACGAGGCTATGCATAGTTTTCCCATCGTGGCGCAAGTTCGAGGTAATCGTCCCAGCCCCGAAATTAACTTTTTCGCCAATCACAGAATCGCCGACATAGGAGAGGTGGCCGATGTTGGTTTGGTTTAAGATGACCGTGTTCTTAATTTCTACCGCTTGGCCAATGTGACAATTATTTCCAATCGAGGTTGATCCTCGAATGTAACAATTGGGACCCACCTTGCAATTATCGCCAATCACGACGTCACCCTCAATCACCACGCCGGGTAAAATTCGCGTACCACGTCCGACAGAAAGTTTTCCATCCACATAAAGCGAGGTATGTGCCTGGCCGTGGTTTACCCACGTATCGTGAGCAGCCACCGCATACTCGTTGGCTCGAATCAAATCCCAACTATACTGTAATAAGAAACTTTTAATAGCATGCGCTTTCTTTTTTCCGCGTGAAGTAAAGGTAGCGAGAGTATTGCCTTTATCATCAAGCCATTCACCCGCCGTGGCATCATCCAAGAACGCAATGATTTCTTTAGCCTCAACCCAGGCCAAGGGATTTATCTTTAAGTCGGCTTCATCACCTTGACGCAAACCCGCCGCCGCTAAGGCAAGCTGTTGGTGAACCCGGAATGGGCGATTCGCCAAGGGAAAGTCAGCGATGTCGCGCGTCTTAGATAAAGACTCAAAGCCTTTATGGTCCTTAATCTTTATGTAGGAAAATGAGGGCATGAGTTAAACAATGTCGGCTTCAACCGCCGATTGGAAACGTTTGATCCAACTATCCACTTCAGCCTGCTCGCGGTGCTCTACTAAAATCCGGATTTTATTTTCGGTACCCGAATAGCGAATCAGGTGTCGACCCACTTTGCCAAAGGCAACGTCGGCTTCACTCATGGCTTTCTGTAAATTCGGCAGACTGGCAATGGGTGGTTTAGCTTTGGTCTTCAGGTTCAAAAGTTTGTGCGGATACTCGTGCATTACCTTCGCTAACTCGGAAAGCTTTTTGCCAGATTGTTTCATAATGCGCAGCACTTGAATCGCACTTAAGATGCCATCCCCAGTGGTCGCATGATCGGCAAAAATAAGGTGACCCGAATTTTCACCCCCAAAAGAATGTCCACCCTTGCGCAGTGCTTCGATGACCTGACGGTCGCCCACACCCGTGGTTTCAACCTTGATGCCCGCCTTACGCAGTGCCTCGTAGAGCCCCAGGTTACTCATCACGGTCGTAACCATGGTATCCTTCTTGAGCATGCCCTGCTGCTTCATGGCAATCGCACAAAGCGTTAAAATTCGGTCACCCGAAACGGGCGTGCCAGTCTCGTCCGTAAAGATGACGCGGTCCGCATCGCCATCAAAAGAAATACCAATATCTGCGCCGGTTTCCTTAACCACCGCGGCGGCGTATTCAGGGTGTAAAGCCCCAACGCCCGCGTTGATATTCATACCGTCAGGCTCCGTTCCGAGTTTCTTAACTTTGGCACCGAGTTCGCGGAAAATAATCGGGGCAATCAAGTACGAGGCACCGTGCCCACAATCGATGACAATTTTAAGACCACTTAAATCCGTCGGCCCAGCACTCTGCTTAGCGTATTCAATGTAACGACCACTCGCATCATCGATACGAAACGCTTTTCCGATTTTCGATGGCTCGACCAGTGGCGGCTGCTTGTCGGCAAGAATCGATGCCTCGATTGCCTTTTCTAAATCATCAGAAAGCTTATACCCATCTGGTCCAAAAATTTTAAGCCCGTTATCTTCATAGGGATTATGGGAAGCGGTTAACATGATGCCCGCGCCGCAGCCCATGGACTTAGTTAAGTGAGCAACGGCTGGCGTGGGCATTGGACCCACCAAAAAGACATCCATGCCGCTGGCTACCAAGCCACTTGTGAGTGCCGTCTCAAGCATGTAGCCTGAAATTCGGGTGTCCTTACCAATCACCACGCGGTTATGGTTGGCACCCGTCGATTTCAGAACCTGGCTAATCGCATAACCCAATTTCAAAGCCACTTCCGAAGTTATCGGGTATTCATTCGCTCTTCCACGAATACCATCGGTACCAAAAAGTTTGAGTTCCATGTTGAAAGTGGGTGGCGGGGTAGTTTTTGAACTTATAAAAAATATCGGAATTTGGAAGGACAAATGAAGCCTATGGCTAAATAAATTAAGGCTCCATCAAGCATTCCCTCAGTGCGGGTTTGACCCCGCTATCATTGTCAATCACATCAAATCTTGATGTCGATTTTAGTGCCCGCCCATGACTCGCCTATTCGGCTTCCCGCCTTCCGATTTTACCTAAGCGGAATGCTCCTAGGCGTCTTGGCCATCCAAATTCAAACGGTGGCCGTCGCCTGGCAAGTTTACGAATTAACTAAAGACAATCATGCCACCGCTGCCCTCGCTCTCGGTGGCGTCGGCTTAGCGGAAGTAATTCCTTTTGTCGGTTCGGTACTTTTTGCAGGTCACATTGCCGATAAAAACAACCGGCACTTTATCGCGTGCTGCGCCCTCGGATGTATGACGCTGTTGGGCTTAATTTTATTCATCCCCCGACACCTCGATACGGCCTGGTTGCAACTATGCATCCTCTACGGGGTGGTGACCTTAGGCGGATTCGCTCGCAGTTTTTTAACAACATCCCGTCAGGCGATGATTGCTGAAATCCTACAGCGCTCACAAATCCCTGTCGGCATTCGCTGGCGCAATACCCTCTTCGAACTCGCCTCCGTCATCGGGCCCGGCATGGCCGGCTTCATGCTCTGGATCGGCGGCGATCAACTTTGCTACACGGTTATGAGCATACTGATGCTCGGTGCCTTTCTTTGCACGCTAGCGGTACGCACGACTCATCAACTACAGTCGCACTCTCATGAATCACTTTCCCAGAGCTTGAAGTCCGGCATTCAATTCATGCTGAGCCAGCGCGTGATGTTGGGAGCTTTTACCCTCGACCTTTTTGCCGTGCTGCTTGGCGGCGCTGTCGCCCTCCTGCCACTATTCGCTGAAATGCTCCAAGTCGGGCCGCTCGGCTTTGGCTTACTGCGTGCCGCCACCTCCTGCGGGGCGGTACTCATGTCGATTTACCTTATTTTCCGACCCCCCTTCCGTCATGCAGGCTACGCCCTGTATACTTCCTTTGCCATCTTCGGACTCTGCATCGTCGGCTTTGGCTTATCGATTCACCTCGCCACTTGGCTCGGCTACGGACTGCGCTTCGCCTTCATTATTAGTTTTATATTTTTATTCCTATCGGGTGCGGCCGACGCCGTGAATGTCATTATCCGACAAACCATCTTACAAACTCGCGTCCCACCCTCCATGATGGGGCGCGTCTCAGCCGTAACCGCCGTATTCATTGGGTGCTCGAATGAACTCGGCATGGCCGAATCGGGACTCGCTGCGCGTCTCCTCGGCACCGTCAACTCGGTCGTGCTCGGTGGCTTGGCGGTCTTTGGCGTCATGGGCGTCACGGCAGTTAAATTTCCCGAAATCGCCAAACTGCGTAAAGTCGAAGAAGGACTCTGAAGCGACCTTCCCACGGCCGACAAAAATTCCGACGAGTTTGCTCGCTTCGCTTCCGTATTTTAATCACACCAACGGCACATGGCACTGCTCAGTCTACTTGATGTTTGTATAAGCTTTGGTGGCCCACCCGTACTCGATCGACTCAACCTCCAAATCGAGGAAGGTGAACGCGTCTGTCTGCTTGGACGGAATGGTGCGGGGAAAACTACTCTAATGCGCATCGCCGCAGGCGATATGCCACCCGACTCTGGCACGATAACCCACCCCGACGGCGTTACTCAGGCTCGTCTCACACAAGAAATTCCCGACTCACTACCAGGCAGCGTTCGCACCATCGTTGAATCCGGCTTAAGGCTCGATAGCCTGGAAGAAGATTGGGAACGCGATGTGCGCGTCGATAGCCTGATTGAACGCCTCGGACTGCCACCCGAACGCGAATTCGACGACCTATCGGGTGGACTGAAACGCCGGTGCCTCTTGGCCAAAGCCCTGGCGTCTAAGCCCGACCTCCTTTTGCTCGATGAGCCCACCAACCACATGGACCTCGAGTCCATTTTATGGATGGAAGAGTTTCTGCTGAGCGAAAAAATTCCTCTACTCTTCATCACGCACGACCGGGCCTTCTTGCGTCGCATGGCCAATCGCATCATCGAACTCGATCGCGGAAAATTAATGAGTTGGTCGTGCGATTACGATACGTACTTGGTTCGCAAAGAAGAATTATTTGTCGCCGAAGAACGTCAACGGGCCGCCTTCGATAAAAAGTTAAGCCAGGAAGAAGCTTGGTCACGACGGAGCCCCGGCGCCCGACGTACTAAGTCCAACGCCCGTATGGAGGCCTTAAAATTGATGCGTGCTGCACGGAACGAAATGCGCACAGCCACTGGTGCCGCCAAAATGGGTATCAGCCAAGCTGACACCTCAGGCGAACGCGTCGTCGAAGCCGAGAACATCGAATTCGCCTACCCTAATACCGCCCCCATCATCCGTAACTTTAGCCTGCGCCTCAATCGTGGCGATAAAGTCGGTCTGATTGGTCCTAACGGCGCGGGTAAAACGACCTTGGTTAAAATGTTACTCGGTCAGCTTCAACCGACCGCTGGTAATATCAAATTCGGCACCAAACTTGAGGTCGTCTACTTCGACCAAATGCGCGAACAGATTAACGATAACCTAACCGTCGCCGAAAATATTTGTGGAGATTCCGATTCGGTCGAAGTCCAAGGGCGCTCACGTCACGTTATCAGCTACCTTCAGGATTTTCTTTTTGAACCCAGTCGCGCTCGCTCTAAGGCGAAGGTTCTCTCCGGGGGCGAACGCAACCGACTGCTCTTAGCCCGACTTTTCACCAAGCCGGCCAATGTGCTCGTCCTAGACGAACCGACTAACGACCTCGATGCCGAGACCCTCGATGTACTCGAAGACTTACTCGTCGAATTCAAAGGCACCCTAATCATCGTCAGCCACGATCGTGACTTCCTCGACAACGTGGTGACTAGCACCCTGGTCTTCGAAGGCAACGGCACCGTCAGCGAACACGTCGGGGGCTACTCCGATTGGCGTCGTGAGGTTGAACGCCTCAGCACATCCAAGCGCACCGCTCCTACCGCCAAGGCCGAGCCAACTGCCACGATAAGCAAGGAATTGCCGAAAAAAGCCGGTAAAATGAGCAATCGCGACCGCCAAGACTTACAAGAGTTACCAGCCAAAATTGCGAAACTCGAAGAGCAACAATCCGATCTCACCGCTCAACTGGCCGACCCCGAACTCTACAAGGACGGACCCGCCAAGGCAGCTGATCTTCAAAAGAAAATTCAGGCCATCGAAGCGGAACATGGTACCGCCCTCGCCCGCTGGCTCGATCTCGAGAGTCGACAGGGCTAATTCGTACTCGCTAGCCAATTGTTAGGCAAAAGTTGTTGGCACTTAAAGTATCTAAAACGCCATCACAATTGTAATGGGACGTTTCACTATTACCCTTTAACTGAATAATTCCTGTGGGTATGTTAAATGCGGTTTTTACCTCATGCGCTTCACCCGTTCCACCCTCATTACCCTCATTGTTCTCTTTATTATCTCCGTCGCTTCACTCGGGTATCTATTTTATACGCCAAGTGATTCGAAATTCGATAATGATTTAGAAATTATTAAATTAGAAGCCCTCCGCGGTGATGCCAAAAGTCAGATGACCGTGGGAACGTTTTGCATTTTACAAGAAGGCAAAATCGAGGAGGGACTTAAATGGATTAGGAAGTCGAGCGACCAAGGAAATCCCGTGGCGCAATGCTTCCTTGGGGTGAGTTATTTCGAGGGCAATTTCCTCGATAAAGATCAGGAAAAAGGCGTCGAATTCTACCGCAAAGCTGCGATTCAAGGCTACCAGCCCGCCCAAAGTCGCCTGGCCGATTGCTACCTCTACGGATGGGTTGTTAAAAAAGACACTGCAGAGGCACTCAAATGGTATCACTTAGCCGCACTGCAAGGTGATACCTTAGCAATGAATAATATTGGCTCGATGCACTTGCACGGCGAAGGCGTAAAAGAAAATTACACCGAAGCATTTAAGTGGTTCCATAAAGCAGCCATGTGCGGGAATTCCGGATCACAACTCACCCTTGGGCAAATGCTGTCGGTGGGCGATGGTTGCGAAAAAGATGAAGTGGAAGCCTATGCCTGGTTTAAAATCGCAGCCGACGAAGAGCCTGATGCCGTTAAAGAGCTCCAGAGTTTACGTAAAAAAATCACGGCTGAACAAATCAGTCAGGCCATGAAACGCGTCCACGAACTCAAACCCGTAATTAAAGCGGCCTTCGATAATTACATTAAAAGCATAGTTTCTGAAAAGGAACCGACCATCGTCCAAAACGCTAAATTGGCTTTATAAGTCGAAAGGAACGGTAACTCATTTCGCCACTGACGGCATCGCGGTGCAGACGTGAGCCCTCCACTCCTGCAAAATCAAGCCCCAGTCGGTGAAGGTACCACGGGAAACATTGGTGAATCATCCGCGTGTACTTCGGGGTATTCAGCACCATACCCCGGACGACCTCGGGATTAATGAGTCGCATTTGGGCCACCCTCAATCGCGGGTGATTAAACAAGACGCCCAGCCATTCATCCATGCCACTGGGGTACCGAAGATCGGCATGCACGAAACTTCCACCGGGCTTTAGCACGCGGGCAACTTCGTTCACAAATTTTGCGAAGTCGGGATAACAATGTGAGGCCTCGACGTTGATTACCACGTCGAAACTTTCGTCAGGAAATGGCAACCTCATGGCATCACCGTGTACAAATTCTAAATTAGGAACCACATGCTTAAGCCGACCGTAGGCAATGCCTTCCGGATTTAAATCCAGCGCCACATACTGCGCCGGCTTGAAAGTTCTGACGAGATACGAAGCCCCTCCGCCATGCCCGCAACTCACCTCTAAAACCCTCTGGCCTGCGAGTTTCACCGGCGATGCAACGTGATGATAAAGCTGAATATTTCCGCGGTCTAGCTCATCCGTTGAGCTGAGGCGAATCGCCATTGGTGGCTCCGTTTCAAAGGCGTAATTTAAAAAATCAATCCCGCGACTTCTCACCTTGCGAGTGAAATACGGGTACCACCACTGCCAAAGTTTTTGCCGCCAGGCAGGTCGGGCCAAAATATTTTCGATTAGTGCCATTTAATTTACTCCCAAACTCCTTGGGCAATTAATTCCTTCGTCGCGGCTTCCGCCCAACCGCGATTAGCCACGGGACTCGCGGGACTCGGATGCAAAACTTTGGCGAATTTAATCGGCAGCCCCTCCAACGCCTCGCGTGCTCGCGTTTCGGCATACCCTCCGACTCCCACCACAGTTTTTATTTCTAAGGCATCCACCAGCTCGCGTAGAAATCGATCACAGGCCGCGTTGACGGGTGCGATTGCCTCCGCGGGCAACTCTTCCGGTACGACATTGCGACCAATCTTGGTATTCTCCAAAAAGAGCAGTGGATTATAATTATGTACCCAGTGATTTAGAAAAAAATTCTCCGGCGAGCCAAAGCGTTGTTGGAATAATCCCCACAAGCGACGACCACTCACTTCCGAACGCGTGCAGGCAAAGCCAGTGACTTTCTTGGCTGGGTGCTGACGATCAGGCGTCGCCACCGGATACTCTAAACCCATCCAGTCTCGTACCGATGCGACCTCGCCAAAAGGTATACCGGTTTGCGCCATGCCAAAGGGACCAGGATTCATGCCTAAAAAAAGCACCTGCTTCGGACCTAAACTCCCAAATCGTCGCAGGTAAGCCTCATGCGAAGCCCAAGCGTAGTCCAAAGGACTGTACACGAAATCTGCGGGCGCAGGAAAACTCAGGCCACGCAGCTCCTCCCGTAACGCAACGGTAGCACGAATGACGCGGTCAACAGCCATCCACTAGAACTAACCCAACCATTCCGTGGGTCGAGTCGGAAGCAAAGATTGGTAGTGATTTCACCTTGCGCTTCCGCTGATAGACTAAAAAGTTGTCGCCTACTCTCGTGAGCAAATCAACGCCTTGGACACTCAAACACGCTGAAGATTACTACGGCTTCAAACGCTGGGGCGGTAATAATTTTTCAGTCGATACGCAAGGGAACCTCTGCGTTCACCCCAAGGGCGATCACCGCAAGATTCGTATCACCGATATCGTGAAAGAAGCGGAGGCCTCTGGCCTCAAGCCGCCTCTGACCATTCGCGTACAAGATTTGCTGCGTCACCGTGTGACGCAAATCAATGAGGCCTTTCGTAAGGCCATCGAAGAGGAAGACTACCCTTCCCGCTACCGCGGCGTCTTCCCCATTAAGGTCAATCAACTGCGCGAAGTGGTTGAAGAAATTCTAGACGCCGGCGAAGAATATGATTTCGGTCTCGAAGCAGGCTCCAAGCCCGAGCTCATCATCGCCCTAGCCCTACTAGAGAATCGCAAAGCGCTTCTCATCTGTAACGGCTACAAAGATGAAGAGTACATCGAACTCGCCTTGATGGGTCGCCGCCTCGGCAAACAAACCATTATCGTCGTCGAACAACTTTCGGAGGTCGATGCCATCATCCGCATCGCTCGCCGCATGGGCGTCAACCCGCACATCGGCATTCGCGTTAAACTGACCACCGCCGGTGAAGGTAAATGGGCTGATAGCACTGGCGAAAACGCCAAGTTCGGTCTCACGGCTTCGGAAATCATGATTGCCGCCGAAAAGCTTTCGAAGGCCCGCATGAAGGACGCCCTCAAGCTGGTACACTTCCACATCGGCTCACAGGTTCCAAATATCGGCACCATCAAGAAAGCCGTTATCGAGGCCACCCGTTTCTACTGCGAACTCAAACGCATGGGCTTCCCTATGGGTCTGCTCGATGTCGGCGGCGGTCTTGGTATCGATTACGATGGTAGTCGCTCGGCTTTCGAGTCGTCCATGAACTACAGCATGGAAGTTTACGCCCGCGACGTCGTCGCGAATGTTAAACAAATCTGCGACGAGAGTAAGGTGGAAGTTCCAGACATTGTGTCTGAATCCGGCCGCGCCCTCGTCGCCCCACACTCCATTCTCATCTTCGAAGCGGTTGATCGCATCACCCGCGATGAATCGATTTCCGAAAAGCCGAAAGGCAAGTCGCACCAAATCATTCGTGAGCTTGAAGCGATTCGTAAAAACAAACGGAAGTTCGACCCGCTGGAGCGTTACCACGACGCGAAACAAAAACGCGAAGAAGCCCATGCTCGCTTTAACCTCGGCAACTTACGCCTCGAAGACCGCGCCATGGCCGACCGCATTTTCTGGGACATCTGCCGGCAGATTCGCCGCGACCTCGCCAACGCGGCCGACGTACCCGATGAACTCGCCCGCCTCGACTCGATGCTGGCCGAACAGTACGTCTGCAATTTCTCCGTCTTCCAATCGCTACTCGACCATTGGGCCCTGGACCAACTCTTCCCGATTGCACCGATTCACCGCCTCAACGAACGCCCGACGGTCCAGGCCACACTGGTCGACATCACTTGCGATTCCGATGGCAAGGTCGACGAGTTTATCGACCTCGAAGATGTTCGCCGCACCCTCTCCCTGCACCCCCTTAAGTCCGGTCAACCCTACTACATCGGCGCCTTCATGGTCGGCGCCTATCAAGACATCATGGGCGACTTGCACAACCTCTTCGGCCGCGTGAATGAAGCCCACGTCTTCCTCGAAGACGATGAAGAGGATGGTTTTTATATCGAAGAAAGCATCCCCGGTTACTCCGTCGATCGCATCCTCGACATGATTCAGTACAACTCCGAAGACCTTTGCCGCATGCTCAAACGCCAAGTGGATCGTGCCACTAAAGCCGATTCCGTGCGCCCCCGCGAAGGCGTGGCGATGGTCGATCTCTACGAACGTTTAGTTCGTGGCCGCACCTACCTCATTCCGCACCGCGAAGAAAAATCGAGCCTGCGTAAGAGTCGCCCGAAGGTTAAGTAGTTTCTAGGACAGGATTAATTTCTGACGTTTGAGCTCATCTAACGTTAGAAATGTTCCTTTGGAGATATTCTCATAATTCTCTACATCGGCCAACCAGGCCCAATGGTCGCCGCAATCAATTCGATTCAAAAACTTGAGCCGTAAAATGGCAAGGGAACCCATGATTTTAAAAAGTCCATCGCCCGCATGCTCAACACGATCACCCAGGGCTTTAATCTTATCAACTTTGTGCCCAGTTTTTTTACCAAGCAGCCCGACTAAGTTAGCATGCTCAACCGCTAAATAATTCAGCAAACCAATCGGGTTTGCTTCGAGATTTTCCAAAGTTTTGGTATCTTTATACACCCCGATAATAAAGCGCTTTGGCTTCATGGAAATGGCCGTCACATAACTGCAAATATTTAAATTTCCACGCCCAGCGTGCGTGGTCGACAAGCTGTAAACAGGACCGTCGACCCGATTCCATGGCTTGATTCTGATTCCAGTCATACCATTTAGACACGACCCCACCCACCCTTGTTCCATTAAAATTGTTTCAATTGTCATTAAGCGGTGGCAAATTCCGCTAAGCCATATAACGCCTAAAACATGCCTAAGGTCGTTACACTCCATGGTTTTACAGGTTGCGGCAAGGATTTCGACCCCTTGAAGGAATACCTCGACCCACGATTTGAAGTGATCGCACCCGACTTCCCCGGCCACGGACAACGCAACCATCAGGACCGTCCGTCAGACTATTCACTCCATGCACACCTTAATGTGATTTCGGAGGCCGCAGGTTCGACCAACGAAGCCGTCACGCTCGTCGGTTATTCCATGGGTGGACGCCTTGCGCTGCACTGGGCACTCACCCACCCAACGCGGGTGCGCCGACTGATTCTCATCGGAGCCAGCCCCGGCTTACGTACGCCCGATGAACGCGAAGAAAGAATTCGCGGTGATCAGGCACTGGCTCAATTCATTCGTGTCGAAGGCTTGAATAAATTTCTTAAGTACTGGAATACGAAAACATTCTTTAAGCCCCTGCTCGCTTTACCAGCCGAGCGACTCGACCCCATTCTCATCCGCCGCCAAAAAAATAATCCCGAAGCCCTCGCACTGAGCCTCGAGCATGTGGGCACCGGCATCCTACCGTCACTCTGGGAACGCCTACTTGATATCAAATGCCCGACGGACCTAGTTGTCGGTGAACACGACGGAAAATTTATCGAAATTGCGCACGCCATGGCCGAACGTATGCCCAAGAGCCGCCTGAGCATTATCGAGGAAGCGGGACACGCCGTTCACCTCGAGAAGCCCCAAGATCTAGCGACATTGATTGAGGGATAAGCCCCTACCCCTACCGGTAGGCAAACCGACTTGACAGTGAACAAAGTTTCATAGAACATCCGTTCACTATGGAACAAATGACGAAGAAACAAAAGGCGATTCTGGATTACATGAAAGCCCATGTGTCCGAACACTCCTATTGGCCGAGCATTCGTGACATCCAAGCGAAGTTCCGCTTCGCCAGCACCAATGCCGTTTTCGGGCACCTCCAAGCCCTCGAGCGCAAAGGCGTACTACAACGTATCCCAGGAGCCGCCCGTGCTTATAAAATCGTCCCTGAAGCCGTGGCAGACCTCTCCGAGACGGTCATCCGCTACGAAGGTCCAGACGACAGTGCCATCGAGCTACGCTCCATCCCCTTCGCTGGCTCCATCGCCGCCGGCCTACCCGACTACACCGAGTCGTCGGGAGTCCTGGCAAGCATGCAGGCGCCCATCTCTGAAGGCTCTCGCCGTCGCGCCCCGCAATCCTTCGCACTTCGCGTGCGCGGCGATTCTATGATCGATGCCAACATTAACGATGGCGACACCGTGATCATCGAGCCAGGCACCGCTAAACATGGCGACATCGTGGCGGCCCTCATCGACGGTGAAACGACCTTAAAGCGTCTCATCAAACAGGGCTCCAAAATCTACTTGAAGGCCGAAAATCAAAACTACCCCGAGCTCTTCCCCGTTAGCGAATTAGTGATTCAAGGTATCGCGAAGTCCGTCGTTCGTCCCCTCTGATTCACTGCCTCTTCAGTACTAAAATAATATCCGAATAAGCGTCGTTTAACCGACGCTTATTTTTTATATCATAGTGGAAGTCGTAACAGGCCACCAGACCAAGTGACGGCACCTTAGCTAAAAGTGCCTTCAGCTCCATCGCCGAATAGGTGCGAAATTCCCAAAGTGTTTCTTCCATTCGAGTCTTCCCCTTCTCCGTAATCGTCATGCAAGTACGCATGGCCTCTTTGCGCTCCTTGCGTCGTGCCGGGGCCGACCAAGTTTCACTACAAACTTTCACCCCCTGACGACGGTTCACCCACTTTTCGTAATCCGCTGGATTATTCTCATAATCCGTGAGGTGTAGACCAATGAAGCAGAGGCCGCCCTTTCGCAGGGCCTTCGACATGCCACGCAAAGCCGCCACCGCATCCTTCTCCTTAAGAATGTATTTAAAGGTACTCACGAAACAGTGCACCACATCGTACTCGCCCGCAGCGGGCATACGAAAGTCCTGCAACGAATCACGCCAAACCTTGGCAGAAGACCCGTAGGACTTGAGTCGCTTCTTCGCGTAGGCGACTTGATTGCGATTTAAATCAAAGCCGTGCACCACGTGCCCCCGCGCTGCCAACGACTCCAATAACCGACCTGACCCACAGGCCGGTTCTAAGACTTTCCAACTCTTCCCGAAACCCGTGCCATATTTTTTGACGGCGGCATGCAAGAAGCGTGTCTCACGTTTGGTGTAATCCTCGTACACCATATCGTAATACAGTGGAGAATCATACCAAGCCGTGGCCGACCTGAGGGCGACTGCGGGTGCCATCCGTTACTGATAAATTTCTCCGCCCTTTTCTTTAAACTCTTTGGCTTTATCCGCCATACCTTTAGCTAATGCAGCTTCCTCAGAAAGACCCTGTTCGTCGGCAAACTTTCGAATGTCATCCGAAATTCGCATCGAACAGAAATTCGGTCCACACATCGAACAGAAGTGCGCCGTCTTAGCTGAATCCTGCGGCAACGTTTCGTCATGATACTCTTGGGCGCGCTCCGGATCGAGGGCTAAGGCGAATTGATCTTCCCAGCGGAATTCAAAGCGTGCTTTCGATAAAGCATTGTCTCGACGTTGTGCCGCGGGATGACCCTTCGCCAAGTCCGCCGCGTGTGCCGCAATCTTATAAGCAATCACGCCCTCGCGGACGTCATTCTTGTTGGGCAAACCTAAGTGCTCCTTCGGTGTCACATAACAAAGCATGGCCGTGCCATACCAACCAATCATCGCAGCCCCAATGGCCGAGGTGATATGGTCGTAACCGGGAGCAATATCCGTCGTGAGTGGCCCGAGCGTGTAGAATGGAGCCTCATGACACCATTCCAGCTGCTTATCCATATTTTCCTTAATCATGTGCATCGGCACGTGACCTGGACCTTCACACATAACTTGCACACCGCGCTCCCAAGCACGCGTCGTCAATTCACCCTGTGTTTTTAATTCTGCAAATTGGGCTTCATCATTGGCATCCGCAATCGACCCCGGACGCAACCCATCGCCAATCGAGAAACTCACATCGTACGCCGCCATAATATCGCAAATATCATCCCAATGCGTGTAGAGAAAATTCTCTTTATGATGCGCCAAACACCACTTCGCTAAAATCGATCCACCCCGTGAAACGATACCGGTCACTCGACGTGCCGTCATCGGAATATAGGCCAAACGCACGCCCGCATGGATGGTAAAGTAATCCACACCCTGCTCTGCCTGTTCAATTAAAGTATCACGAAAAACCTCCCAAGTAAGGTCCTCGGCACGGCCATTCACTTTTTCCAAAGCCTGATAAATCGGCACCGTACCCACAGGCACAGGACAATTACGGAGAATCCATTCACGCGTTTGGTGAATATTCTTCCCAGTCGAAAGATCCATCAAAGTGTCACCACCCCACTTAATTGACCAACGCATTTTCTCGACCTCTTCCTCAATCGAAGATGCCACGGCCGAGTTACCAATGTTGGTATTAATTTTTACCAAGAAGTTTCGGCCGATAATCATCGGCTCTAATTCAGGGTGATTGATATTGGCCGGAATAATCGCACGGCCTCGGGCCACTTCATCACGTACAAACTCAGGCGTAATTTCTTTCGGGATACTGGCACCGAACGACATACCTTGGTGCTGGAAACCTAACGCATGACGTGGCAAGGCCCCCGCTTCTTTCGCCTCCTGCAATTTCATATTCTCCCGAATCGCAATGTACTCCATCTCTGGCGTGATGATACCGCGTTTCGCATACGCGAGCTGCGTGGGACGTTGCCCTGGCTTGCCTTTATAAATCTTGCGATCCGCGCGATCAAACTGAACCAACCGATTACGCGAAGTCGCACGCTGCGCCGTTTCCGCATGCTTCCACGAGAGGTAACCGTCGTCTTCGGGCTTCAACTCGCGACCGCTCACGGCCTCGACGTCGCCACGTTCTAAAATCCAATTTAGGCGCACCGGTGGCAGACCCAACTCCACATCGTGGTGAAAAGAGGTATCACCCCACGGACCCGAGGTATCGTAAACCCGCAAGGATTCATTGGGCACCATCGTTCCGTCTGGCCGACGGGTCGGGGCGAGTTGAATCTCGCGCATGGGCACTTGGAGGTCCGGACGTGAACCCGTCACGAAGATGCGGGCTGACTTGGGAAAGGGCGAAGTTTTGTCGGTGACCATGGTAGTGGGTTTGTTTAATTTTAAATAGAGAGAGTGCAGCCATCAGCCCGAACAGGTGCAGACAGACGCAAGAGGTGAAAACGATAACAATCCACTTCCTACGGCGCTGTGCGCATCAGGTACAAGGGTTCGAGGCGACAGCCTCATCTCAGTCCGTTAACGGACTCCCCTGGGAAAAAGCTACAAGGAACACTGCCATCAAAAGTCAGTTTACCTGACTGGCAATGAGATTGAGCAGATAATACGAACGCCGAGACCTAATCCTAAGGCTTAGACGCGGTTCGTCGAAAGCTGGGCACGGAGGTATTCGACCGTGCGACGCACATTAGCGTCCACTTCCATCTGATTACCCACAGTCTTACGAGCGTGGATCACAGTGCCGTGATCGCGACCGCCAAAGGCTTGGCCAATCGATACGAGCGACATCCCCGTCAACTGCGTGCACAGGTACATGGCCACTTGGCGAGGGAAAGCGATATTCTGCATACGGCGCTTCGAGGTCATGTCCGACATCTGAATGCGGTAGTGCTCGGCGACTTTGCGCTGAATGACTTCTGAGGTCAGGGTGTGGCTGGCTTCTTCGACTAAAATATCATGCAGGAGCTTCTCAACCTGAGTCAGTTCCAGCGGCTTACGGGTCATACCAGTCAGACCAAAAATACGGGTAATCGCACCCTCCAAGTTGCGAACATTGCGTGCAATGCGTGAAGCAATGAATTCAGCAATCTCCGGGGCCAACTCGAGACCACGGGCTGAAGCCTTCTTACGTAAAATCGCAATACGGGTCTCAAGCCCAGGGGCTTGAATGGAAGCGACCATGCCCCATTGGAAACGCGAAACCAAACGCTCAGATAGCTTTGCAATTTCTGAAGCCGGACGGTCACTCGTCAGGACCACTTGCTTGTGGTTATTGTGCAATTCGTTGAAGGTGTGGAAGAACTCGTCTTGCGTAGAATCCTTGCCTGCCAAGAAATGAATGTCGTCGATCAACAATAAATCGAGTTCACGGTAACGACGTCGGAAAGCGTTAATGCTATTGGTCTGCAGGGCCTGAATAAACTCGTTCGTGAAAGTCTCCGAAGAAATATAAGCAATACGTGCACGAGGGTTGGACGCATACACCGAGTGTGCAATCGCATGCATCAGGTGAGTTTTGCCCAAACCGGTTGGTCCATGAATGAAGAGCGGGTTGTAGTTACAGCCAGGATCCTTGGCGACTGCTAGCGCTGCACCGTGTGCCATCTCGTTCTCGGGACCGACAATAAAGTTTTCGAAAGTGTTCGTCGCTTTAATCACTGGCGCCGGTGCCGCCGCAGGTTGACGTGAATGCGAACGGGTTGGTGCCACAACTTCCGTAGCTTCTTCGCGCGATGAACCACTGTTCGCCGTTAAACGGAAATTCATATTTCTTCCCGCGACTAAAGTGAGCTGATGACGGATGACCTCAGTGTAGTTGCTGTTCACCCAAGCTTCCGCCAAAACGGTAGGCGCTTCTAACAACAGAACATTACCATCAGTGATGGTGATCGGGTTGAGCGTTGAAATCCAAGTATCGAAATCCGGGCGGGAGAAGATGTTGCGAAGTTCGCTTTTGGCGGTTTCCCAAAGTGATTGATGGCTGACAGGGCTGGACATGGATAAAGGGAGGGTTGAGGAAGGTTGTTCACAGGCCTTTTGGAAGCCCGAAAATGAGGAAAATGATAGAAAGTTTGGTTAATGAGTAATTGTTAACACTTAGGGTCTAATTTGAATTCTACTTAATAGATTAAAATTTAGTTCCGTAAGTCGTTATAAATTAGTTAGTTAAATTTAACTGCAGAGGGGGTTTAGTTCAGTTTAGAGGGGGTTGTAGCGTTGATCAGCCACCGCGTGACAAATCGGTGTCTTTGATGTGTCTCCCCTATGCCGCCACAAGTTCAAGCCTTGCACAGGTTATTAACAACCACCCTGCGGATAAGAAAATAGGGATTGTGTTGCACTGTTACGACAGCGTGTCGGCAACCAATAAAATCAACACGATTTCGTCACACATGTTTCCGCGAGGTGCTCATCGCGAAGTCGTCGCAAGTCATCAATCGTCTCGCAGCTACGCAACCGATCACGAACTTTCCGTGAAACAGGCAACCCATGTGTAAGCGGATGCAACCTTCCGAGCATCCATTTAATATCCCTCGTGCCCAAACGCGAGGCATGCACCTCCAACGTCAACTCGGCCAAGCGAATAATGACCTCCCAGCGATGCGCAGCCGTAACCACGGGCATATTTTTATTATCACCCTGCAAGTTCGCCTTAATTGCTGAGAAAATCCACGGGTTCGATAACGCGGCCCGACCAATCATGAGCCCGGATACGCCCGACTCCTTGATTCGTCGTTCGGCCGAGGCCCAATCCTTAATATCGCCGTTACCAATCACCGGAACTGACACCGCTGCAGCCACTTGGGAAATCCAATCCCAATTGGCCTCCCCGGAATAGCCCTGCTCCTTGGTGCGACCATGCACCGCAATCGCTTCAACTCCTAATGTTTCCAAGCGCTGTGCGACTTCCACCACCACAATCGTCGAGTGATCCCAACCTAAACGCATCTTCGCGGTCAACGGCACATCCGGAATCGCGTCTTTCACTGCCTTCACGAGGTCGTACAGCAAGGGCGTGCACCGCAATAAGCCCGATCCTGCGTTCTGTTCGATGACCTTGTGCGCCGGACAACCAAAATTAAGGTCTAAAAAGTCGGGCTTCACTCGATCACAAACCATCCGGGCGGCTTTCGCCATCGACCTAGGCGTGGCCCCAAAAATTTGCACCCCCATCGGCCTTTGCGTCTCGGTGAAATCTACCATCTCCCAGGCCTTCGCGTTGTCCCTGATCAAGGCCTCAGATTGCACAAACTCCGTTACCATAACATCCGCGCCCTGCTCTTTGCAGAGCTGACGAAACGCGACATCGGTATGCCGTGCCATCGGTGCGAGATACAAGGGAAACTTGCCCGGACCAAACCACGGAAGCCGTGCCGCGACCTTACTCATGCACCATGACCCTTCGTTTGTATCGCTTGCTTAATTGCTTTCCACTGAGCCAATCGCTCTGCCAATTGTGCTTCCGCACCCGCCTGCCCAGGATGAAAAAGTGAAAGGGGCTTAGACAAATAATCCTGCCCACTAATGGCCTCAGGGTATTCATGGCTATAACGATAGCCCTCCCCTTGACCCAATCGCTTGGCTGCTAAGGTATGCGAGTCCTTAAGATGCAGAGGCACCTCCTGCCGAGGTGATGATTGCACTGCCGCCTTAGCCGCCGCAATCGCAGTGGTCACACTATTACTTTTAGGTGCCAATGTGAGAAACAACGTCGCGTGCGCCAAGTGATACTCACACTCGGGCAAACCAACAAACTCGCAGGCTTGGAAAGCAGCCACTGCCACCCCGAGGGCACGTGAATCGGCCAGCCCAACGTCCTCCGAGGCTAAAATCACTAACCGACGGGCGATGAATCGTGGCTCCTCGCCACCTTCCAACATCAATGCCAGCCAATACAAGGCCGCATCAGGATCGCCACCGCGCACCGACTTAATAAAAGCAGAGGCCGCGTCATAATGATCGTCGCCTCCATCATCGTAACGAATTCGACGTTCCTTGGTGAAAACTTTCACCGCCTCTTCCGTGACCGTACCTAATACCGGTGCCGACAACACGAGGGTTTCTAAATAATTGAGTGCGCGGCGAAGATCACCCGCTGCCAACTCCGCCACTAATTGTATAACACGCGGCTGAACTTTAACTTTAAGCTGACCCAAGCCGTGTACTGCATCCGACAATGCCTTCTGCAAAAAAACGGTGATTGAAGCCACGTCGAGTGGTTCCAATCGGAAAAGGTGACTGCGACTCAGCAAGGCGGGGATAACATAGAGCCCCGGGTTGTGCGTGGTACATCCAATTAAACGCACGACACCTGATTCGACATCGGGTAATAATAAATCCTGCTGGGCTTTGTTAAAGCGATGAATTTCATCGATAACCAAAAGGGTTTTTTGACTGGGATGCTGTCGCGCGACACTCAAAACCTCACGCAACTCCGCCGTCCCCGAAAGCACGGCATTCACCCGCACCACCGTCGACTGCGTTTCATGCGCAATCACCTCCGCCAAAGTGGTCTTACCGCAACCGGGTGGTCCGTATAAAATAATCGAACCAAAATTATCGGAGCGAATTAAACGCGGTAACAAAGCATCTGGTCCCAATAAAGACTGGTGCCCCACCACCTCACTCAAACGACTCGGCCGCATCCGCGCCGCCAACGGCTTGCGACTCGCGGGCACGGCCTCACCCGCCGTCGCCTGGTCCGGACCAGGCAAACCATCACTCGAATGGGCACGGGCGTTACTCACTTTTAAATTCAATCACAGGACACGTATGCACCGCATTCTTTTCAAAATAGCGTTGGTGATACTCTTCGGCTTTCCAAAAAGTTGCCGCTGGTACAAGTTGTGTCGCCAAGGGACTTTTGAATTTCTTTGCACTGGTGAGTTGTTGCATCACCGCCTCTGCGACTTGTTTCTGTGCTTCCGAATGCCAGAAAATAACCGAACGATACTGGGTACCGTAATCGGGACCCTGCCGATTCACTTGGGTGGGGTCGTGTAATTTAAAAAAATATTGAACCAATTGGCGGTAACTAACTTTAGTGGAATCAAAGGTGACTTGCACAACCTCAGCATGGTAAGTGTCGCCCTCACAGACCTGACGATAGGTGGGATTCGCCGTCTTACCGCCCTCATAACCACTGTAAGCTTCAATCACACCCGGAACGCTCCGAAAATTATGCTCCACCCCCCAAAAACAACCCGCCCCAAAAGTCGCGACTTCAATCTTAGGTTCCGCATTCATGGTTGTAAACTTAGGGGCAATTTCGGGATTAGCCAATAAAACCAGCGAGGAAATAAATCCGGCAAGTAATCCACCGACGGTCCACTGGAATGCCTTCCGCATACCTTTTAAATATAAAGAAATGTCCGGAGTGGCAAGGGCTACCTCAGTTAGGACACCACGGTGCGCAAAGCGAACATTAATTCCTCAGCCGTATGCGGCGGAATAGTTCGACCGCGCTCTGGGGTGAGGTAAAAGGTATCCAAGGCAAAACCTTGCTCCGTTGAGATATTGGCAAACGTAATGGCGTAACCCGCCTCTTGAATCGCACGCCCCAATCTGAACAGCAGACCGAGTCGATCATTACATTGGATTTCAACCACCGTGCGGTGAAGCGTTTCGTCAAAATAGACTTCAACCTCAGCTGCCAATGGCACATACGCCTTCCGACGAGGCGCCGTCTCCAATACCCTTTGTTCTTCGGCCGCAACTTGTTCAATTAAGTCGCCGCCCTCCACCAAGGCATTCACCACGGCGGCGGTAAATTTTTCTTTCGCTGCGGCTTCTTGTGAGACGGGCAAGACCACCTTAAAAAAGTCAATCGCCACATCATCGTCGCGCGAGAACGCCCGACATGAAACAATGTTGATACCCGCCACAGCAAAGGCACCAGCCATCCGACTAAATAGGCCCGCTCGATCCCACGTCACCACAGTCACCAACGATTCAGAAGAACCGACATCATCCACCCACTCGATAATCGGCTTCAAAGACTGCTCTACATCTTCCAGTGCCACACTCGAAATTAAGCGATGAATTAAGGTGATATGATTACCAATATACTCGCGGTGGACGTGGCGGAAATACCCCGAAGGAATTTTCGTAAAATGCGCCTCAATCTCATCCAGTGGCACGCTGCCATTTAAATCATTCACCACAAACTGCTGAATTTCTTTAATCTTTTCGTGCTCCGAGGCCTCTTCACTGCCGGCCATCTTTGCCAAGGTGCGGTGATACAAGGTCGTGTGCTGGCCGTCTTTAAAGTTCGTCCATAAATCAGGCGAGGTGGCACGTGCATCGCAACGCGTGTGCACATACAAACTCCGTAAAGACTGCTCATCCCCAATCAGTGCA
This sequence comes from Opitutia bacterium, assembly GCA_947455415.1. Lineage (GTDB taxonomy): Bacteria > Verrucomicrobiota > Verrucomicrobiia > Opitutales > UBA953 > UBA953. Next base: position 23,316 of record CANGNX010000003.1, read on the forward strand.
GCAAATCGCTCCACATTCTTGGGATCATCAATGTCATGACGCTGCCAATAAAAGCCCATGATCAGGTGATTGCGTATAACCGTCGCCGCAATGGCACGCTCCCGAGCATCAAAGTCTAGACGTTGCAAAACCGCATCTGCAATCGGCACCCCACGTTCCGCGTGCCCCGCGATACCACCCGACTTTGCAATATCATGTAAGAAAAGTATCGCGTAGAGAAAGGAGGGAGACTCACAACCCAACACTTCTTCGCGGTAGCGACGCTCAGTTTCAGTGGCGCCTGCATAGATTTCATCCAGCTCCAACAAACAACGCAACGAATGCACGTCCGCCGTCCAACGGTGATAAAATTCGAACTGCACCAGGCAATGTAGACCCGCAAACTCTGGGACGAGTCGATAGAGTAAACCGTGTTCACGTAAGGCATGAATCGCCGGGAATACTCGACCCGCCTCCGTTAACATTGCCTTCAGTGCACTACATGATTCAGGTGAAAATGCCTGTTCGATGGTAAGTAAATGGGCACGCTCTCGAACCAAGAGAGACAAGGCACGCTCTGGTCGTGCATCATGCAATTGGCACAAACGAAAGAGTCGCACCAATCGGCCCGGGTCCTCCTCAAAAATCAACCGGTGCTGCGCTGCCACCGTCCCACCTTGCATGATGGAAAACCCATCGACCAAAATGGGTTTACCCCACCCCTTCGGCTCCGGTTCATTGAGCACCGCACCTTCGACTAATTCAACGCATCGACGTACATGGTCAGCCGCATCAAAGTACTCACGCATCAAGGCCCCAATCCGATCCTTAATGTCGCCAGGATAACCCAGAGCTTCCGCCACCGTACCCTGACGCTCAAGCGAGAGATGCTCCGTAGGTCGCGTGACCTGAAAATGCAGTTCACAACGTAACCTTAATAAACAATTTCGGGCAGCTTCAAATTTTGTAAAATCAGCGGCAGGCAACAAACCAGCTGCCGCTAGATTAGACGAACCAGCCACGCCACGCACCAGGCGCGCCAGCCAAATACACCCCTGCACATCACGCAATGCCCCCACGCCATTTTTTAAATCGGGCTCTTGAAGGTACGCACTTCCACCCGCCTTCTCGCGTCGCTTACGTTGGGACTCGACCAAGGACTTAGCCAGGGGTTGCCAGGACTTCCCACTAATGAGTTTTGTTAATTTCTCATTGAGTTGGTTGTATGGCTCCGTCGCCCCACAGATTAAGCGGTTCTCCAGTAGTGCGACCTGCAGGTGTAAATCATCCTGCGCATGACTCGCCGTCTCACTGACCGTACGCACGGACTGACCGACTTTTAAGCCCGCATCCCACAGGGGATATAAAATAGTCTCAACGGCTTTCTTTGTGTTACCGTTATGCGAAGGAATAATAACCAACAAATCAATGTCGCTGAGTGGACAAAGCTCGGATCGTCCGTAACCACCCGTGGCAATGAGTGTAAAATTCTCTGCCGTCTTACCCGCCCGAAAATGCAGAGCGGTGATCACAATATCCATCGCATCCGAACGCAGTCGGGCCACCTCTACCCCAGGCAGACCGCCCCGGTGAGCCGCTAATTGAACTTCACGCGATTCCGCTAAGAACGCTTTAATCCTTGGAACAATCTCCCCCTCCGCTGCCGCCACACCCGCCAGCCCGTGCTGGAGTGCCAGCCGACGAAGTTGAGCCGATGTGGTTTCGAATTCCAGGGACATCTAAAAGGGCAATGTACATTAATAGGTCGTGCATCAAGGTCATTGCAATTTCATACCGCTCGCACTACCCATCGGCATGCAAGAATGGCTCATGCACTTCTGGAACCACCTCCACTCCCCTGGCGGATTAAAGGACATGATTGAAACCGGTGGCCTTATTTTACTGTTTTTAATTATCTTCAGCGAAACGGGACTCCTCGTTGGTTTTTTTCTACCTGGAGACTCCCTGCTAGTTACCGCTGGCGTTCTTACCATTCAAAACGGAGACCGCCCCGCCCTCTTCAACCCATGGTTCCTCACGGTGCTACTGATTGTAGCTGCCATCCTCGGCAATCAACTGGGCTGGTGGCTTGGCAATAAATACGGCCACCGTGTCGCCGCCCAACCCGACTCTTGGCTTATTAAAAAGAAACACCTACACGCCGCCCACACCTACTTTAATGAGAACGGAGCGTCTTCCCTCATCCTCGCGCGCTTCATCCCCATTCTTCGCACTTTCGTACCCTTCGCTGCCGGCATGGGAGAGATGAGATTCGGTCACTTTCTAAAATATAATATTATCGGGGCGATCCTCTGGATTGGCTCCCTCATTTGGATTGGACATTTCATTGGGGGCACGGCCCTCGCCGATCAATTACACAAGGTTATCCTAATTGTTGTCGTTGTTTCCTTCCTGCCACTGATCTGGAAAATCGGGAAGGGTTTCTTACCGAAGCTTAACCGGAACCCATAACTTAAAGGTCGTCCCGTTTGAACCAGTGGATTCGACTACAATGTCTCCACGGTGGTCGCGTAAGATTCGTTTCACAATCGCAAGTCCTAAGCCAGTGCCGTCCTCTCGGCTGGTAAAGAAGGATTCAAAAATCTTATTCTGAATCTCTTTGGGGATACCCGTGCCTGTATCTTGGACTCGAATCCCAATCACTTCTCCAGAGGCACCATGCTCTCGGGCAACTTTCAGGTTTAAGCTTCCGCCATTAGGCATGGCCTGAACGGCGTTTAAAATAAGGTTAAGGAATACTTGTTGAATCTGACCAGGATTGCCTTCGACCAAGGGTAAATTAGACTCAATCTCAGCGTCTGCCACGACGCCGGCTTGTTGGAACTTTAAACGAATTAACATCAAGGCGGTCTGCACTGCCTCACCGAGATTGATTGACTTAAACGCCCCCGACTGCGCCTTACTCATACCCAAGACACGCGAGACGACGCCTTCCATGTGAATGATTTTTTCGCGCATCACCTCGATGTCTTCATTGCGGGGATCATCAGGCTTAAAACCTTGCGACATGGTATCCGACAAGAGTTTCATCACGGTGAGTGGATTACGAATTTCATGCGCCACTTCCGCCGAAAGCAAACCAAGTGCGGTCAAACGTTCACTGCGTCGCAAACCTTCCTCAACCGTAAAGACCTTCGCATACAACCGCGCATTTTGAATCGAAGAGGCACCGAAGGAAGCTAAGGCCGTGATCAAATGCTTATCGTCATCCGAGAAACGATACGCGCCCATCGAAACGCAGACCAGGACACCGAAAGTCTCATCCTCATATCGCACTGGCACCGCCAACAACGAAGAGGCCGCCACTGGGTTGATAAGCTTCTTAAAAAGTTTGGCTTCAGTTTTCCCCGCCACCGGAACCACAACCGCCTTCTGTCGTACAATTGCCGTCCCAAGCGAAGTCTCCACTTGGGCTAGCGCTTGTACGAATTCCGTACCCGCACAGTCGCCCGAAATAATCTTTAGCACCAGCGTTGCGTCCTTGCATTTATAATAGGCCACCGCCCTTGCCCCTAAAAGCGCTCGGGTGTGGCGGGACAAATCTGCTGTAATGCCTGGTTCATCGCGCTCACGTGCTAAGCCTTGAGCCGCACCCACCAGCGCTTCCAACTGAGCTGCCTTAGTACGAAGCTGACGCAACAACCAGATACGACCGACCGCCTTCGAAGCCTCGTTGGTAAGTAAAGAGAGGAAGGCGACATCGGCCTCAGTGAAAGCGGCGACGCGATCCGAATCACAATTCACCACGCCGATGACATTACCCATCAACTCCATGGGCACGGCCAGTTCAGAGCGCACACCTTTTCGAATTTCTACGTAGCGCGCATCTTTAGAGACATCAGGAACCAACAGCGGCTTCGAATTCAGCGCTACCCAACCCGTGATGCCCTGACCTTGCGATAAAGTTTGGTCCTGAATGTCAGGACCGAGTCCATTGGAGACTTCAATCCTAAGATTACCCGTACTGGGTTCAAGCAAAGCAATCGAGGCACTGGAAGCCCCGAGGGTCCGCACCACTTCCGATAAAATAAAATTCAATGCCTCACGCGGATCTTCAGTGGCATTCACAAACGCACCCACGCGGTAAAGACAATCCAGCACTCGAGCATCGCTCGGTCGGTCTTGCTCTCGTGGGGTCAGTGGCATGCGCAACGCTTAGAGCGAATGATCCATATCCAACGCCGGTGCATCGACATTCGTGCTACCAATAACCACCGCTGGCACACCCGCCACACTCGTATGCGGGGGTACATCCTTTAGCACCACGGAGCCTGCTCCGATTTTGGCACCTTCGCCGACGGTAATATTGCCTAAAATTTTAGCACCCGCACCGACTAACACACCGGAGCGAATCTTAGGGTGACGATCGCCTCTTACTTTACCAGTGCCACCTAAAGTCACTTCATGAAGGAAAGAGACATTATCTCCTACCACCGCTGTTTCACCCGCCACAAAACCTGTGGCGTGATCCAATAAAATTCCCACGCCAAATCGGGCGGCCGGGTGGATATCCACCGCTAAGTGCTCCGACATTAAAGATTGGAGGTGAGTGGCTAAATCTTTTCGGCCGGCCTTCCAGAGAACATGTGCCAGTCGGTGCAACGAAATCGCATGAAAACCCTTGAACCATAAAAATGGCACTAAGGCATGCTCCGTTGCAGGATCGCGCTCCAAGGTGGCACGAATATCAAAACGCATCTGTGCCAAAACTTCCGCATCCAACTGCACTGCTTCCGCGAGCGCCGTCTTCAGCGATTCCACGTCATTCCCAGTCGGGGCAATGCGCTCCGCCAAACGATGCACGATGCCGTCCGCAAATGACTTACGGTCGAGCACGTAACGCTTTAACATAGGGACTAAAGCCGACTCAGCCTGGCCCACTTGCGCAGCACGACGACGCAACTCCTCCCAGAGGGAAGCTTCAGTAGCGCATACTACGGCAATGGTTCGGGCGTCAGCCATACCCCATATGTCCCCTTTTTATGTAATTTGGCAACCCACATGTCATAGAAAGATTGAGCCACACGCCAAGGGAGACTTGAAACGATAATGATTTTATAGGGTTATTATGAGTAACGTTACCCTATGAAAAAGCTCCTCCTTCTTGTTTCGTTGCTTTGGTTGTCGCAGGCAAATGCCGCACCTGAAATCGGTCAAACGCCGCCCCCGTTCACCGCTCAGACGGCGGATGGAAAAACCGTGAAGTTATCTGACTTCGCGGGCAAAGTTGTCGTGCTCGAATGGTACAATCCAGAATGCCCCTTCTCCCGTAAGTTCTACAGCACCGGAAAAATGCCTGAGTTCCAAAAACAGGCCATTGCACAAGGTGCGATCTGGCTCTCAATCAACAGCGGTGGAAAAATTTCAGATTTAAAATCCAGCGCCGCCGCGGACCACAATGCAGCGACCGCTGTCGTCGATGATGCCGATGGAAAAATCGGTAAAGCCTACGGAGCCAAAACCACTCCTCATTGCTTCGTCATCAGTAAAGATGGAAAATTAATTTATAAAGGTGCCATCGACAGTGTGCCGTCACCCAAGCCCTCTGATATCAGCGGCGCCACCAATTATGTGATGGCGGCCGTAACGGCTTCCCTCGCTGGCAAAATGCCCGCCCAAACTAATACCAAGCCTTACGGCTGTGGCGTTAAATACTAAGCCTCACGCACCGTGTGCACTGGCTGCTTGTCCACCCGCTGGAGCAGGTGGCACGTAAGCCTTGAGGCGACGTTCAGAGATTTCGGCTGAGATTAAAGCAATAAAGTCACTCAGAGTACGATTGCCTTCAAAAGTCTTATCGGCGCGGGAGCGAACATTCACCATGCCGGCTTCCTTTTCCTTACTACCCACCACCAACATGTGGGGGACTTTGGTCAATTCAGCCCGACGGATTTTCGCACCTAATTTATCGGAGGAACCATCCACGGTACAACGGATGCTTAGGGCGGTGAGTTGTGCTGCGATTTCTTCGCAGTGAGCGTTCATGTCGTCGTTCAGTGAGATGACGCGTACCTGCTCCGGTGCCAACCAGGTCGGGAAATCACCCGCAAAGTGCTCAATCAAAATTCCCACGAAACGCTCCATCGAACCAAACGGCGCACGGTGAATCATGACTGGACGGTGGTGCTTATTGTCAGAGCCGATGTAAGAAAGTTCAAATCGCTCCGGCAAATTAAAGTCCACCTGAACAGTGCCCAATTGCCACTCACGACCAATCACGTCACGCACCACGAAGTCGATCTTCGGACCATAAAAAGCGGCTTCGCCGGCTTCTTCCGTGAAAGCCACATCCAGGGTCTTTGCCGCAGCCCGACAAGCGGCCTCTGCTTTGTCCCAGTTTTCATTCGATCCAGTGTATTTATTGGAATCAGGATTACGCAGACCCACGCGCACGCGATAGTCGTTCAGGCCTAAAGTTTTTAATACGACCTTCACTAATTCGAGACAGCCCTGCACCTCGGCGCCGACTTGATCTTCGGTACAGAAAAGGTGGCCATCATCCTGGGTGAAACCACGAACGCGGGTCATGCCATTCAGTTCGCCCGATTGCTCCCAGCGATAGACCGTTCCGAACTCAGCTAAGCGCACTGGTAAATCACGATAGGAGTGGGGCTGTGAAGCAAAGATTCGAATGTGGTGCGGACAGTTCATGGGCTTCAATAAAAAGCCCTGAATCGCCCCACTCTCGAGACGGTTGGTTAACTCACCACAACCACAACCTTCCTTCGAAAGTAATTCCATGGCCTCACGCTCAACCAGCGGCGGGAACTGTGCATCCTTGTAATAGGGAAAGTGACCTGAGGTGCGGTATAAATCCAAATTACCGATGTGCGGTGTGAAGACTTGCTTGTAACCAGTCTGGAAAAGCTGTCCGGCAATGAAGTTCTGTAATTCTTGGCGAATCACCGCACCATTCGGAGTCCAGAGAATCAACCCCTGCCCTACTTTTTCGTCGATGTGGAAAAGCTTTAACTCCTTACCGAGTTTACGGTGGTCACGCTTCTTGGCTTCTTCCGCCCGCGAAAGGGACTGCTCCAATTCATCCTTGGTCGCATACGCCGTTCCGTAAATACGTTGGAGCTGTTTATTTTTTTCGTTACCTCGGTGATACGCACCGGCAATGCTCAGTAATTTAAAGGCTTTAACCTGCGACGAGTAACGCACGTGCGTACCAGCACAGAGATCCATGAATTCGCCGTTCTTATAAAAGGAAATGGTTTCACCCGCAGGCACATCCGCTAACCGGCCAAGCTTATAAGCGGTTTGTCCACGCTCGCGAATCAACTTCTCGGCTTCTTCACGAGAACATTCCACCCGCTCAAACTTCTGATTCTCTTTCGAGATACGCTTCATCTCTTCTTCAATCTTAATGAGGTCATCCGCCGTGAAGGCATGCGCCAAATCAAAGTCGTAATAGAAGCCATTGTCCGTGGGAGGTCCGATGTCCAATTGCGCCTCAGGGAACAGGCGAAGCACCGCGGCACCCAAAATGTGGGCAGCGGAGTGACGAATCTCCTCAAGGGGAGTCATTTGCGGACGGGTAGACATAACAAAGTATGCCTCACTTGCTAGGGACAGTTAGCCCTTAGGGCAAGAACGGAGGCTAGACCTATTTCTTTAAATCATAGCCGTCTTTGTGGTCTAACATCGTCCAACCCAACTCCGTCAGTTCCTTGCGTAGACGATCTGCAGCCGCAAAATCCTTAGCCTGCTTAGCCGACCAACGTTGTGCGGCCAAGGCTACCACATTTGCCGGTGCACTTGGACCAGCGACTTCAGTAAAGAGCACCAAGCCTAAGGCATACAAAATTTTCCCTAAACCGCTTAGGTCATGACGGGCTTGGGCTTCGGTTAATTCGGATTTATCCGCTAACATCGTAAAGACCTGCCCCAAGCATCCAGGAATATTTAAATCGTGCTGGAGTACTTCCCAGGCGTGCGCAAAACGACCCCATGCGGTCTGCGTTTCCATTACCGTGGGAACGCTAAATTCCGCCTTAGTGAATCCAGCCACCTGTAAAAGTTTTTCCACACCACGTTCAATCTTCCCCAGTGCTGAGCGGGCATCTTCCAAGCCCTTCATCGTGAAATTAAGCGACGTGCGATAGTGACCCGCAATCAAGGCGTAGCGCACCTCCATCGGCGAAAAGCCCTTCGCCACCAGTTCATCGAGTGTGAAGAGGTTCCCCTTACTCTTGGACATCTTCTCACCCTCCACCAACAAATGCGCACTGTGAAACCAATGCGCCGCAAACCCATTGATACCCGTAGCACATTCGGTTTGGGCAATTTCATTTTCATGGTGAGGGAAGCACAAATCAATACCACCACCGTGCAGATCAAAGGTCGCACCTAAGTGCGCTAAGGACATCGCCGAGCACTCAATGTGCCAACCCGGACGACCCTCGCCCCACGGACTGGGCCAAAAATTATTTCCATCCTCCGGCTTGCGCGATTTCCATAAGGCGAAATCCGAAGCCGACTCCCGCTCGTACTCATCGGCGTCATTAGCCTCACCCGCACTATTGGTTGCCTGCGTCTCCTGCTTAGAGAAATCGATGTGACTTAACTTGCCGTAGCCCTTGCAACTATGGACCTTAAAGTAAACCGAGCCATCCTTCGACACGTAAGCGTGTCCACGCTCCACTAAGGCCTGGATCATCGCGATTTGCTGCGGGATGTGAGCGACCGCACTGGGTTCAACCTGCGGTGTCAACAAACCCAACGCCTTACAATCGGCATGAAATTTCTCGGTCCACTTTTTTGTAAAATCCGTCAACGTCTGCCCCGCTGCTTGCGCTCCGCGAATGGTCTTATCATCCACGTCAGTAATATTACGGACGTGCTTCACCTTGAGACCATCGACCTCAAGCGTCCGACGTAAAACATCCTGCAAGGTGAAGGTGCGGAAATTGCCAATGTGTGCCGGTCCATAAACCGTCGGTCCGCAGCAATACATCCCAAAGGTCGACTTACCTGCCTTGAGTGACAAGGGGCGCATTTCACGCGACAAGGTATCGTGGAGCACAATGGGCATACCCGCAGTTAGATAAAAGCCCCGTCGATGGGCGAGAATGAATCCGTCACCCCCATAAAAATAAGTCATAACTTCGATTTTGATTTAAATCACCCCACCCCACCGCCTATATCTGCACTCCTTAAACCACTATGAAAATCGGAACCCGCACCCTCCACGCCGGCCAAAAAGCAGACCCCACCACGGGCGCCTGCGCTGTGCCCATCTACCAGACCACCAGTTATCAGTTCCGCGATACGGAACATGCCGCCAACCTCTTCGGCCTAAAAGAACTCGGTAATATTTATACTCGGATTATGAATCCGACCACCGACGTTCTCGAGCAACGACTCGCTGCCCTTGAAGGTGGCTCTGGCGCCCTCGCCCACTCCTCGGGCCAAGCCGCCATCACCGCATCCATTCTCAACATCGCCGGTGCCGGCGATCACATCGTCTCCGTGGCCCAACTCTACGGCGGCACCTACAACCTCTTCCACTACACGCTCCCTAAGCTCGGCATCGAAGTTTCTTTCGTCGACGGAGATGATCCTGAAAATTTCCGTAAAGCCGTTAAGTCCAATACCAAAGCCTTCTACGGTGAAGGCCTAGGCAATCCTCGCCTCAACATCTTCCCCTTCGCAGAAGTCGGAAAGATTGCCAAGGAACTCGGCATTCCCCTCATCATCGATAACACCGCACTCTCTCCTTTTCTCAATCGCCCCCTCGAACACGGCGCGAACATCGTTGTTCATTCGGCCACCAAACACATCGGTGGACACGGCACCAGCATCGGCGGCATCGTTGTCGACGGCGGAAATTTCAATTGGGGTAGCGGACGCTTCCCTGGCTTCACCGAGCCCGATATGTCCTACCACGGCCTACCTCACTGGGAAGCCTTCAAAGCCTTCGCACCTGCGGGTGGTGCGAACATCGCATTCATCATGAAAATGCGCCTGCAGTTCCTGCGCGACGTCGGTAGCTGCCTCTCACCCTTCAATGCCTTCTTACTCCTGCAAGGCCTGGAGACCCTTCACCTTCGCATGGAACGTCACTGCGCCAACGCCATGAAGGTCGCCCAATACCTCGAGTCGCACCCGAAAGTAAAATGGGTCAACTACCCTGGTTTGAAATCCTCTAAGTATCATGACCTCGCCAAAAAGTACCTGACCAATGGTTTCGGTGCGCTCGTCGGCTTCGGCGTGAAGAGCGGACACGAAGGTGGGACGAAGTTCATCAACGCACTTAAATTGCACAGCCACGTCGCCAACATCGGCGACGCCCGCTCACTCGCGATTCACCCCGCTTCCACCACGCACTCGCAATTAACCGCAGCCGAACGTCAGGCCGCTGGCGTGACTGACGATTATGTGCGCCTCTCTGTGGGCATCGAAGACGTCGAAGACATCATCGCCGACCTCGAGCAGGCACTGGCCAACGCCTAACTATATTATAAGTTCATCCGATAGGCAGACCCTCACCGGTCTGCCTATTTTATTTCTGCTTAACGACGTCGAAGTCGTGATAACTTAAGAACTGTCGTGCCCCCTCCTCGCCCATGTAAGCTTCCAACAGTTTGGGCTCAGTCTTCGTCAAATCCACCAAGATCAAACCGTCCAAACAACCGCCAAAACCTTGGTCGACATTAAAAGAAATTAAACGTCCGTTAAGTTTTAGATAATGCTTCAATAAAATTGGCACCGATTTGGCATCAGATTCTAAATCGCTCACTAATCCCGACACGTGTTCCAAGTCGAAGGCACAACGCTGCAGGACTTCAATGTCCGCGTCGCGCAGACTCATGGAACGGGGCGGATTCTTGGCGCGTACCAGGTTGACCAAATCATCCGCCGAGCGGTTATGCTTAAGGTAAGTTAAGATTAGTTCCTTTGAAGCCTGACCGTACTCGGGATTAATGCTCACTGGACCGAACAGCTGATGGTACTGCGGAAAACGTACCACGTAACGCCCAATGCCACGCCACAACAACGGCAAACTCGTGGGACGACGTTGATACTCTTCGCGAATAAACGAACGTCCCATTTCCAACGCCGGATCCATGCGCTGAAAGAAATCTCCCTTAAAATCAAAAAGCGTCGAAGTGTACATGCCGTGCTTGCCTTTCAGCGGCAAAATCCGGTCGGTCGGACCCAATCGGTAGCCGCCCACCACCTGCGATGCCTTATCATCCCATAAGACCATCTGATCATACCAGGCATCAAACGCATCAACATCACAATCCTTCCCCGTCCCCTCGGATACCGAACGAAAAGTTAGTTCACGCAATCGGCCAATTTCTCGCATCATGTGCGGCAACTCCGACCCCATAAAACGAAAAACCTTAAAATCACCCGAAGAAAGAAGCATGTCTTCTGCTGGTAAACTTTCCAACTCCGCTCGTAAAACCTTTGGATGCGCAGGACGAATCACTGGCGTAGCGTGAAGCAAAGTAGACCGGGGAACTACTTTAGTATCAGTCCGTTCATTCTTCTTCGCCAACAACTCACATTTAAGCCTGATAAACTTCGTCGCCTCATCGTCGTCGGGATGGTCCGCTAATTGCATAGGTTGCAAAGCTTTGCCCGTACGTAATCGAATGACTTTCCCACGCTGGGCGTGAAACTCACGCAACAACATACTGGTCTGTAAACCAGGATTAAGTAAACCGAACGAATAAAACGTACGAGAGTTCTTACCCTCAATGTGGAGCGGTAAAATACTCGCCTTAAGCTTTCTAGCTAATTTCACCAACTGCGATGACCACAGCGACTCTTGCACCGAAAGGGAACGGAGTTTAAAGTTGGAAACCTCCCCCGCGGGAAAAGTAAAAACGCACCCGCCTGCCTTCAAATGATTCAGGATGCGACGTGTGCCCGATACATTACCCCAATCGGCCTGACGATCATTGAACGGATTCACTTCAATTAACCACGGGCGAATCCCAGGGATTTGCGCCAGCCAGCGATTACCCACCACCAAAGCATCCGGCCTTGCCCGCAATATAAAATCCATCCCCACAATTCCGTCGGCCAAGCCATGCGGGTGATTAGCCATAATAATCAAGGGACCTTCCCGCGGAATCCGTGCGAGGCATTCGTCACTCCAAGTCGCCGAGAGCTGCGAAAATTCTTTCGCACTACTGAAGAAATCCGTCCGACCTGAAGTCTGTATTTTATTTAAAAATTCATCAAATTCACGGGCTTTCACCCACTGATTCACCAATGGACTGAGCCAGTGCATGAAACCTAAACGACTCTTAAGTTCAGCTAAATTGGCACCGTGGGCGTGATTCATCATTCTCCTTAACTTAACTCACCGATAACCATTTCAGGCTTCGAATGAGTGACAATTAGGTGTCGAAGTTCTAGAAACCAAAAAACGCTCGAGCATTCAGCGTGGCAATTTCAGCTAACTCGTCCACCGGAATACCCAAAACCTCCGCGGCCTTAAGGGCAATCTCGGGTAAATTAGCTGGGGTGTTTTCTTTACCACGCTTCGATTGTGGCGAAAGGTACGGTGCGTCGGTCTCCAACATCAACCTCGCCACTCCCTGTGCTTTTAATGCTCCCAGAATATTTGGACAATTGGGGTACGTGATCACGCCCGTGAACGAGGCCCGACCTCCGCGACGATTCAATTCCCGCACCGCCTCTGGTCCTTCTACAAAACAGTGGAACACAACCTTGCGCCAATCCACGCCACTTTCGTCAATCATCTTCACGCAGTCCGCGAAGGCATAACGCGAGTGAATCACCACCGGACAATCGAGTTGATAAGCCAGCATGAGTTGCCGACGAAAGGCCCCCTGTTGCATTAACTTTGTTTGCGCACTTTCCGCGGGATCCGAAGGCAACCGATAATAGTCCAAACCAATTTCACCCAGCGCCGCTGGTACCGTGTGGTCCGCAAAATAGGGCGTAATTGCCGCAACCGTTTCTTCCCAACCTTCAATCACATGACAGGGATGTAATCCCACGGTGTGCTTAAAAAAATTAGGCTGGGCCTGTGCCATGTCACGATACTCCGACCAATCATCGAGGTCGGTCCCAATTGCCACGACGCCCTCCACGCCTGCCGCTTTCACGTTCGTCACCCATTCCGACAGCTTTCCCTGGCGGGCAACGGCGACCGGGTGACAATGTGAATCGAGTAAACGCACGACCACCTACCTCTTTGGCAAAACGCTCACCGTGGCAACGCTAACCACCTCCTTCCTTGTCAAAATCCCCTCCCTCTTACTTAGTGCCTCATGCAATACTGGTTAATGAAATCAGAGCCCGACGAATTTTCCTTCGCCGACCTCGAACGTAAAGGCCGCGAACCCTGGACCGGCGTGCGCAATTACCAGGCCCGCAATTTTATGCGCGCCGCCCAGGTGGGTGATACCGTTTTATTCTACCACTCCAACTGCGACGCTCCTGGCATCGCAGGCTTGGCCACGGTTTCTAAATTAGCCTTCCCCGACCCCACCCAATTCGACCCCAAGTCCGATTACTTTGATCCGAAATCCCAACGTGATGAACCACGCTGGCACTGCATCGAAGTTTCGTTTTATAAGAAATTTAAGAAGCACGTTGGCCTTGAAACGCTAAAAGCCACACCCGGCTTGAAAAGCATGCTCATCATGCGCCCAGGTAATCGACTCTCCGTCACGCCCGTCACGGCCGCCGAATTTAAACAGATTCAAAAACTCGGCAACTGAGTCTCCCTTTCTTGCGGGAGCCAGTAAGATAAAATGGCGACTGGAATAAAAAGGAAGGAGGCGTAGAAGAGACACTGCGTGTAATCGCCCACGTGGGCAAAAATGCCAAAAAAAACCGTGCCAGCCGCCGCAAAAATACGGCCAATGTTATAACAAAAGCCCGCCCCTGTGGTGCGCAGCAGCGTTGGAAACAATGGCGGCAAACACATGGTGAAGAGCCCAAACACCCCTTGCGTAAAACCAATCGCTGCAAAAAGCACGTAGGTTGTACTCAAGCTCCATACCGTCGAGAAGGTGATCCACATTAAAACCGCGTATAGCGTAAACAGTAACATGAAGGCCCAGCGGTAACCCAGCAATCGGGCCAACGCACCCGCTCCAAAATTACCCACGAGCGACCCCACCATAATCCAGAAGAGTGCCGTCAACGGTACCGTCTGTTTTAATGCGGCCTCTAAGCCAACCACTTCGGGGTGGTGTAAAATATATCCCTGCTGCCAAAACATAAACGTCCAGTGTGCCGTGAGTGAGATCGCACAAATCGAAAGTGCTAGCCAAGTCGTCCGCCGATTAACCTTCGAAAATAATTCTGACATCGGTGGCATGACTCGCCCCACCTTAGCGGCGTGCCACTCCTCCGTCTCCGGCACCGCCTTCCGAATCCACAAGGTAACCAATGCGGGCAACAACCCCACCAAGAACACCCACTTAGGTTCGTAGCTCGAAAACGACTGCAAGAAGTAGACTGCAAAAATTGCCGCTAAAATTCCGAAATTAACCGCACACTGTAAAACGGCCGCAATCCAGGGGCGCCAATGCTTCGGCCAAGTCTCCGATAATAACGAAGCACCCACCGCCCATTCACCACCAATACCTAAAGCCGCCAGAAATCTAAAAATCATCAAGTGCCACCACTGCGTTGCCCAAAACGACAAACCCGTGAACACCGCATACGTTAAAATGGTAAGTACTAAGGTTCGACTGCGCCCAAGGTAATCGCCCAGTCGGCCAAAAAAGACCCCACCCACTGCCCAACCCACCAAGAATGCCGCTTGAATAATTGAAGCGTAATGCGCGACATCGTCCCGTTTCGTATCCGCAGTCCCCAGCAGCTGTCCGACAAATACCATCGCAACCAAAGTATACAGGTGCAAATCCAACCCATCAAAGAACCAACCCAACCAAGCGGCTAGGCCCGACTTCTTCTGGGCGGAACTAAGCTGACGCCAATGCGCCACCGAGGCTTTGGCGTCAGCACTAGAACTCATTCTCGCTCATTATTTAGCCGCTGGAGTAGCAACCGGAACCACGGGTACTGGAGTCGCTGGCGCCTTCGGCGGCACATACTTCGGGTTCACCGAAGCCTGCGGCGCTACCTTCATTAAATTAGGCGTAGTGTCACCCTTCGCATCACCCAGAGCAAATTTTGAACCACCCACTAAGATCTGACGGAAAATCGGGTTCGTCCAGACATCCTCACGGTGACCCATGGCCGTGTAAAAGACCCGCCCCTTACCTTCATTACGTGCCCAGCAATTAGGGTACGGCGGACGCTGGTACATCGTGCCTTCCATAGCCGGCGCATCAATCACGGTGAGCACATGTATATCGGAATTATAATCCTTGAGCGAATACCACTCCTCTTGAAATGAGAACGACTCCCCGATCTTTTCGAAGCCCGGGAACGTCGGATCAATGACCGTGTTCTTCGCTACCTGCTGCTTGCCGTGAATGATAAATTCGGCCCCAAGGAATTTCACAAATGGGTCCGCCCTCTCGCAGTGATTAACGTAACGCTCCGGCCCCTTCTGGGATTCGTTGTCGGTATGAAAGGTATCCGAACACGAGTGCACACCAATAAATCCCTTACCTGCACGTACGAAGTCAAAAATGGCCTGCTTCCCCGCTAACGTCATCGGCGGATTTTTATCGCGACCCAGGTCACATAAATCACCCGTCGTGTAGAACATCAGGGCATCGAACTGCGTTAGGTACTCTGGACTAAATTTCGAGCCGTCTTTAGAGAACGTGAATTCCCAATTATTTTCTTTACCCAGGATTAATAACTCCTTCTCCGCAAAACTGGGCTGACCCTTCGCCCATGAAATCACTTCGTGCTCATAGCCGCTCGACTTCGTAAAGAAGAGAATTTTGCGAGTGGGGACTTCTGCGGCACCAAGCGCAACAGTCACCAAGCTGAATAGTAAAGTACGGAGTAACATGGGGGTAGTTCTTGTGCATTTAAGTCTTCTACTAACCGCATGCAAGCCGATGCCTACTTACCGGGCATTAAAAAGTCCCACCAACGCCCCCAAGGCTATCAATACGGGGACCGATAGCCTACCATTATAAAATATATATCCCGTAACCGCCGCCACCGCGACCAACAGTGGCATCGTCCACACGGCCAGTAGCAAGGTAAGTCCAAGGTACAAAATCGCCCCGACCGCCACGGCTGACACCATACTGACAACATCATGGAAACGGCGATCCCCCACCCCATCTTCGGCCAACGGCGCGAATGCCAGAATCACGGCGGTCGAGGTATAAAATGTAAACAAGGCCGCAATGATTAATCCGGTCACACCCCAGACGATGTTCTCATTTCCGGCAAAGATTTTTCCGTGATACCCAGCGAGGAACGCCACGAAACTTCCCGCTAGTAATAAAGGACCAGGTGTGGCCTCACCCACAATCAAAGCATCGCCAAATTGTCCCGGCTTCAGCCAACCCGCGGCTTCCGATTTCACCTGC
Source organism: Opitutia bacterium (assembly GCA_947455415.1). Classification (GTDB taxonomy): domain Bacteria; phylum Verrucomicrobiota; class Verrucomicrobiia; order Opitutales; family UBA953; genus UBA953. The sequence continues at coordinate 39,785 of CANGNX010000003.1, forward strand.
CAAATCCCCAATGCCGCATAAGCCCCACCAAACGATGCTAAGACCGCGAACAACGAGGTCTCTGCCAACCTCACGACTCCATGCTCGTGCTTGAAGATTAACCATAAAACTAAATATAAACCTACCACTGGCACTAAGTAGCGCCCTACCCGGCGAAGCGCCGCTAACAACACTTCCGAAAGTTTCGGTAAATCCGCCTCGTCTTCTGAGCGCACAAACCACGCAAACAGCCCACCCACCGCGGCTAAAAATATAAATGGGACGGCCAGAAATAGCCCTGCCAAGGAGACACCCGTTGCCACCTTCAGTTCCTGCCGCACACAGGTGCGAAAGAACATTTTATAGCCAGCGACCAAAATAATACCTGCCACCGCCGCCCGGGCACCCGCCAGAACACCACCGACCACAGGAAGTTGATTAGTCAAAACATACGCCCATGCCAACAAACCGCAGAGCAATAATCCCGGCAGAATAAAAAGCAGAGAGGCCATGACCGCCCCGACTTTGCCAAAGCGTCGCCACGCCACCCAGGCCACTAATTGCTGTGCTTCGGGACCAGGTAGAAACATACACAGGCCCATGCCTCGACTAAACTCCTCGGCACTTAGCCACGCCCGCTTACGCACACATTCCTCCTCCAACATCGCAATCTGTGCCATCGGCCCCCCGAACGAAAGCAGACCCATACGTAACCAGAAGAGAAATGGAAAGTCACCCCGCATAGCGCCAATCCAGAATTTCCACCTGCGGGAGCTTCCGCCCCTGCCAGCGATTCCATTGTAACTTTACTGCGAGGTCAACTGGACGACCCACTTCAGGCAGACGCGTTGCCATCCGCCAGGCGATAAAATTAATTTTACGTGCGCTAGAAACATTCAATTGGAAACGGAAATTTCCATCACCGAAAATTTGTGGCGCTTTATCAAAAATAAAACCTCGCACCCCGAAAACAGGTTCCGCATTCGCCTCTCCATAAGGCTGCAATAATTCGAGGTCATCCAAAACTCGGTCCGTTACCTCGTGGGCCTTAATCCAGTGCACGATATCTAAGTCGCGACCATCGGCCATGGCGACGCCCGCGGCTTTTTGAGCGGCAATCGCTGCGGCAAATCTTTCGCGAAACGCCGACACATCTGCAACACTGAGCGACACGCCGACGGCCATCGGGTGTCCGCCAAAGGTTTTTAGGAGCGCCGCACACGAATTCAACGCTTCCACCAAATTCGTGCCCGGCACACCGCGCCCAGAGCCTTTTGCCATCTCGCCCTCCTGACCCAACACAATGACCGGTCGGTCCAACGCTCGACAAATCTTGCCGGCCGCAATGCCCACGACTCCGGGGTGCCACTCGCCATGCAAAACATAGCCGGGCAAATCGCCCATTACATCGGCCTGTGCGGTAGCTTCTTCGGTCACCCGCTTATCAATCTCTTGTCGCTCGCGATTAATCTGATCCAACATTTCCGCATCGCGTTCGCAGTCTTCGGCTGATTCGGATAAAAGTAACTGTAACGGTAAAGAGGCATCAGCCAAGCGACCGCTGGCATTGATACGCGGCCCCAGTCGGTAAGAAACGTCCACCGATGTTAAAATACCGCCGGCCTCCATGCCGCTGACATTAATCAGGGCGCGTACGCCGGGACGACGGGCCTCACCGAGCGCCTTTAAGCCATGCGCGGCTAAAATACGGTTCTCCGCCAGTAGCGGCACCAAGTCCGCAATCGTACCCAAGGCAGCTAAATCAAGGTAATCTTTCACGGCGATACTCGAGCCACGCTCGTCGCCAGCCAGACG
>CANGNX010000004.1 GCA_947455415.1 Opitutia bacterium
CTTGCCACCAAAGACAGGCGAACCTGTGTTTAGCGTAGCCGCAGTGCCTTGATCGTATGGCCTGTTGTTTGCGGTGATACCAGTGATGGATGTCAGCGCCAACTTGGTGATGTTCGCTGTCGTGGAAGCCGTTGCAGACGTCAGGTTGTAATTGGTTGAGTCCAGACCACTGATAGTGAGGCCGCTGATATTAACCGTCTTACCGGTGCCGACGTTCTTATTGTCGAAGGTGCCCGTTGAAGCACCAACAGTGAGTGTGTCACCGGAGAGCAATCCAGTGAAGCCAGCCGAGCCTGTGTTTAAGGTCGCGGAGGTGGTACCGTCGTAAGTTTTATTGTTCGCCGTGATGCCGGTGATACCGGTGATGTCGAGCTTGGTAATATTCGCCGTAGTCGTGATCGTAAAGGGACTTGGGCTTGTAGGGAGATCGTAGTTACCGAGGTCAGCTCCACCCAGCGTGATACCGCTGATGGTGACCGTCTTACCGGTGGCGGAATTCTTATCAGAGAACGTGCCGGTTGCCGTAGCAATCGTCAGCACGTCACCTAAGACCTTGCCACCAAAGACAGGCGAACCTGTGTTTAGCGTAGCCGCAGTGCCTTGATCGTATGGCCTGTTGTTTGCGGTGATTCCTGTGATGGATGTCAGCGCCAACTTGGTGATGCTACCGATGTTGCCAGTGGCCGTGAGGCTGGATGGACCGTAACCATAGACGGGCTTGCCCGTGCTACTGACCGCATGGATGTTGCTTACAGGAATGACGGATGAAGTGATGCTGATGCCGGTGCCGACATTCTTCGAGGTGTAAGTGCCGGTCGTCGGCAAAGTGCCAGTGAAGCTCAACACATCGTTGTCGACGGCACCGGAATCTAACGAATAGTTTGAGTTAGTCAGATTGATTGAGGCGGTGTTACCGTTATAAGTCTTGGTAACGGTACTGACCAACGTGGCACTGATGGTTGGATTCAAGGTGTAGAACATGCCATTTCCAGTGCCCAACGAAGACGTCGAACCGTAGGTGGCGTTGTATTGCTTGAAGTCATAGGGCAGGCTACCAGCGACGTCACCCGTGACGGCGTTGAATGGATCTGCATTGGAACTCCAGACCTGCCAGGTCTTGTCAGTGCCAGCAGTTAAAGCCGAGGCGCCCGAATTGTTGAGGAATTTGGCGGTTGAAATCTTGATATCTCCGTCGAAGGCGAGCGTATGGGACGCGTCGATGGTGAACTTGGAAGCCTTAGCCGTATAGTTTAGAGCTTTACCAGCGGCCGATTCAGTAATGTAGGAGACACCAGCGGCATAAACCTGCGTCCAACTGGCGTTGCTATTTTGGAAACTAATCCGCTGAACCGGCTCGTCTGAAGTGAATGTAACATTTCCATTTGTAAGCGACTGAAGAGTGAACGTGGTCAGGTCTGGCCTAGTAAAAGTAATTGTCGTTTTGGCCGCATTGAGGTCGAGGATCGTTCCATTCGGGATCACTAGATAACCCTTGGGGAAGACAAGCGGGTGGGTGCCATCCGCCCGAACAGGTACAACGGCACCATTAATTACCACCTCAGGAACCGTAAAATCAATGTAACCAAGCCTGTTATTGATGCCGGCTTGATATTCAAACGCGAGGTCAGCGAAGACCTGCTGAGAGATGTTAAATGTTCCATCCACGCTGTACAAGTGATTGATCTCCCCTGCACCCGCATCGACGACGAAGTTATGTACGCCACCGATGTCGCCGTAGAAGTTCACATTGCCCCCATTTGTGGTGAGCGTACGCGTGGTGACATTGCTGGTGCCCGGATTGTAGAGGAAGACATTTCCAGCATAGGCATTCAGTCCAGAGATGCCGCCAAAATTAAGACCGAGCGTTTTGCTGCCGCTGGCGGTGATATCTCCGCCCAACTTAATCGTTGGGGCGAGAAGGTTCAGGGTGCCATTGCGAGTGCCCGTGTGGTTGAACGCGACTTGGAAGTCGATCTGCGTGGTTGCCTCAAGCGAGACGTCCGCCGAATTAAGAGCGGTTGAAAGGGTACTGACGCTGATGCTTGAAGTGCCAGTCGCGGCATTGGCAGCCGAGACGCTCACGCCGCCACTGGCGACGATATTGAGGAAGTCAGGATCGAGGAGCCAAGAGCCAGTCTTGCCAGAAACGGCGAATGCATTGACCGAAGCGGAATCGGCGATGTTAACCAAGGCCGCAGAGGTTTCAATGAAACCGCCGTTACCACCAGCAGGTGCAGAGACGTCGAGGCTACCAGAAACATTCACGGCATCATTGCCGGTCATGCCACCGATGAGGAGGATTTCACCCTTTTCGCCAGTGGCGAGGGTGCGGGCTTCAATAAGTCCGTCGTTGTTGATGGCTGCAGGTGCAAGCTCACCAGCGCCACGGGCAGTCAAGAGTACCTGACCACCGTCAGCACGTATCGCCCCGCCGTTGCTCACCAAGGCATCGATCGTGCCTTCATTGACGGAGACGTTAACCAGGCCGCCGAGGTTCAGGGTGACACGGGAACCAGCAACGAGGTTTACCGAGCCGCTCTCCGCCGAAATGCTTCCATCATTGATGACGCGGGCAGAAATTAAAGAGATCGAACCGCCAGGAGCCGCAAATAGTGAACCTTCGTTCACTACTAGGCCTGCGCCAGGATTGCTAAAATTATAGGAACCGGCCGAAAAGTCCTCATTGGAGAGGGATAATGTCGATGCGACCAGGCCACCGACGCTGATTTGGGCCGATTTCGAGAAAAGGACACCACTGGGATTGAGCAGGAAAACATGGCCGTTAGCGGTCATGGAGCCTTGGATCACCGAGGCGTCGGCGCCGGTTACCCGATTAAGGGCGACGGAGGACGAGGAGGGCTGAACGAAATGCACGCTGGCGGCCTCGCCGATGCTGAAACTATCCCAATTAACCGCCATTTTAGCGGTGTTTTGGTTAACCGTCATGGCGGAGCCGGAGGTCGTAACGCTACCGGAGCCGACGACGACGTTGCCGCCAGTCGGCAAGGTGGTCGGGGCGGCCTCGAGGCCAATGTTCAAGAGGGTCGCGGCAAGCAGGAAGAGCCGACAATTACGCAGGCGGAGGGAGGACTTGGAGGTGTTTTTCATAAATGTTTTTGTGATAAATAATTAGTAAAATCGGCTATTTCATTAAGAAATAGTATGATTTCCTTTTGGTAGAGCATCGCGTATTTCACGAGATGGTTGAGGGTTAAAGATAACTTACAAATAGTCAACAGATGAGCATCGCGTCCCCGTAACTAAAAAATCGATACTTTCTCTCAATGGCTTCGGCGTAAATCTGCTTAAGCCAGGCGAGTCCATCGGTGCTTCCGGGCGTCAGAAAGGCCGCAACTAGACAAAGCAGGGTCGAGCGAGGTAAGTGAAAATTAGTGAGCAAATATTCGCAGCTATGCACGGTATCACCTGGGCGAATAAATATACCTGATTCCGCAACGAAGTCGCCCTGTGGGAGGTTTTGAAAATCAGGGAATTTCCGCCAGCAATCCTCGGTGGATCGCAACGTCGTCGTGCCAACCGCCAGCCGTGGACGATGCTCACGCAACGCCGCCAAAGTTCGTGCCGGAATCGTGTAGGCCTCTCGATGCATCACGTGTTCATCGAGGTTCTTCACCTGAATCGGCTGAAACGTTCCAGCGCCGACATCTAAAATTAAATTATAAGCGGGATGCCCACCCTGCTCCAACGTCTTCAATAATTCGGGCGTGAAATGCAGACCCGCTGTTGGTGCCGCCACGGCACGCGTCGAAGCTTTCTCCGCGTAAACGGTTTGGTAGCGTTCATTGTCGTCAAACGAAACGCCGCCTCGTTGCTTACGTGCCTCCACGATATACGGTGGCAAAGGCAACTCGCCTTGTTGCTCAGCGAGTTGCTCCACCGAAAGTCCGGCTGGTAAATTAAAACGCACAATGTAATCACCGGCACTGCCGACCTGCACGACGACCGCGTGGTGACCCGCGACTGTAAAGCCTGCCGCATCCGCGGCGCGCTTACCAGGCCGCAACATGCAATGCCACTCATTGGGATTACTCGCTGGACGTAAAAGCAGACATTCCACTTTCCCACCCGTCGGTCGCACCCCAAAGAGACGCGCTTTTAAAACACGCACACTGTTGCGAAAGAGCGCAGTCCCTTTCGGTAAAATTTCAGGTAGCTCAGAGAATAAACGGTGTTCGATTTTTCTCGTTGCCCGATGCACCACTAATAATCGCGAGCCATCACGACGCGCGGACGGTTGATCCGCAATCCGCTCCGCCGGCAGATCAAAATCCAACTCGGCAACATCCATACCTTATCGACCCGTCTTGGGCGGCGTTAACAAGAGCTGACCATCAATCGCACGCAACGGAGCAAACTCTACGCCAGGAGCGGCTTTACGCAGCTCTTCTTCAATCGCTGAGAGTTTCGCGTCCATATCATCCAATCGCGCCACAAACACAGCCTCTGGCGTCGACGGCGTCTGACACGCACCGTATTCGCGCATCGTGTGGTGGCTGAGTAAAATGTGTTCGAGGCGCTCACGCAGTGAAATGTCTAAGCCCACTTTCGTGGCATGTTCACGCACCAAGAAAGCTCCGAGCACGAGGTGACCGTGTAAATTTCCTGCACGCGTAAAACTAGCCTTCGCCATGCCTGGTTCCAATCGCGTGTATTCCTGCACTTTACCAATGTCATGCAAAACCGTTCCCGCGACCGCCAGGGAGGCGTCAACTTTAGGATAGAGAGGCAACAGGGCTTCCGCACATTTTGCCATGCGCAGTGTGTGTTCTAACAGTCCATGACGATACGCATGGTGCATGCCCATCGCAGCCACAGCCTCAAAGAAGCGCTCCTCTTGCTCAGCCAGCACCGACTCCACTGTCGCACGTAATCCTTCGTGCGGGATGCGCTTGATAATCGCATTAAGGTCGGCACGCATTTTCAGGGGATCGTTTTGTGAAACAGGCGTTAAACGGCCCATCAATTGAGGGTCCGCCTTCTCGGCATCAGTCAAAGGCACTAATGTTTCGACGCGAAACTCTGGACGTCCGTTAAAGTCACCCATCACCCCACCCACACGCACAGGCGAACCGGGCTTAACCGTGAGCAGTACCGCCTTCGCGGGTGAATCGCCGAAGACGCGCACCTTCGCATCGTCCGACGCATCAGCGATGACGAACTCGTAGTAGGGCGAGCCATTCTTGGCCGACTTGGTCTGCACATCACCTAAAGCACAGATACACAAAAAACGACTGCCCGATGGGCTGTTTTTACTTTCACGCAACGAGATGACGGCTTCAGACATAACCGCATCGTGCCAGCCCAACAGAAAGGGCGAAAGGCAAAAATGGCTGAAACTTAAAATGTCTGCGAAATCCAATACCCAGAATCACGATTGCGGTTTATGGACGTCCACCTTTAAGATTAATTATGAATAAATGGGCAAAAATCAGTGCCGTGCTCATTGGCCTCGGAGGACTCGCCCTCTGGTTTAATCGTGCCAAGTTTTCGCCTACAGTCGTAAGCCCGGTTTCACACGAAACCATCGTACCTCGCTCCGCTCAGGCCATCATTACCAATAATCCAACGACGGTTATCGCCAAGAGCCCCCAACAAATTATCGCTGAATTCAGTAAATCAGGTGTACCCAAATTATCCAGCGACCAAATCGAGCTTTTCTTAAAAGGAAAAAACCGGGGTGCCGATTCGCTGCTCGCAGCCTATCGCTTGAGCCAAGACCCGGCTTACTTAAAAGAAGCCGTCAAAAACTTCGCCGACAACCCGGCCGTGCAACTTGAAGCCGCACTGCGTGCCCCAACCGTCGAAGAGCGTCGCCAAGGCATTGAAGCCTTTAAGAAGCTTTCGCCCGACAATCCGCTGGGTAATTACTTGCAGGCCGATCTCGCCTTCACTCAAGGCGATTACGCCAACGCCGCCGAAGGACTCTCAGCCAATCTTAGTAACGGAACCTTGCCCGACTTCTCCGCCACCCTCTTTCAAAATACTGAATCGGCCTACCTGTCCTCCGGCTTCACACCGACTGAATCCAAAATTGCCGCCCTCTTCGCTTTCAATGAGGACCGTATGCGTTCTTTGAATTCACTTCAAAATGTTTCGGATAATCTCAGCGAGCTCCGCAATCACTTCATCCAACAAGGTGACATCGATGCAGCCGAACCAACGGTGCAAATGGAAATCACCCTCGGACAACACATCCAAAATCAGGTCAACCCTGCCCTGCTCAACGCTCTCGTGGGTCAAGCAATTGAACGCCGCACCCTCGAATCGCTTGATCCATCGACACCACTGGGCACGAATAATGAAACCGTGCAGAGCCGCCTCGCCGAACTCGCCATCATGGGCCAAGAAATCAACGGGCTGCTGAGTTCACTACAGGCCTACCCGATTGAATCAATGTCATCGGAGGAGCTGAATCAATACACGCAACACGTCCAACAAGAGGGTGAAATCGGTGCACTCAAATGGTGGGCCGAAACGGTTAGCCATCGTAAATAAATTGCATACCGCTCTCCGACGACCTATCGATTGAGCCATGAGTCATAGCACTTCGCAGACAAAAAAATTAAGTTTTTGGGATGTCTTAGTGCTTTTAGCTTCGATTACTTCTATAGTAATTCTGTTAATTGAAACATTCGGTGCTCCGTTAGAAGATACGCTCAAGTTACTGCATTCTTTCGACTTAGTTATTTGTATATTTTTCGGCCTAGATGTGATTGTAGGCTGGAATAAAGCTGGGTGGAGTATGCGCTACTGGAAATGGGGCTGGCTCAATGTGCTAGCCTCTATTCCAATTGCTAACATTTATCACATTGGACAGTTCGTTCGAGCCCTTCGCGTTCTTAGACTCGTTCGAGCAATATATAAATTTAAGTCCGTTACGCATCGTACAAAAATAAGTGAAAATATTTTTGATGCACAAATTATTGCATTAGGTTTTTTTATATTCTGCACCGTCTTAATTGTTCACGCTGAAAAAGCTGCGCCAAATGCAACAATCAAAGACTATGGGGACGCTTTCTGGTGGGCATTGGTAACGCTAACTACCGTTGGATATGGCGACTTCTATCCTTTAACAACGGAAGGAAAAATCATTGCCGCCATTCTCATGCTGATCGGGATTGGCCTGTTCGGATATATATCTGCCTGGATTACCTCTAAGCTAATCGAACAAGGTCAAAAAGATGAAAGACATAGTTTAGCGACGCTCCATAAGGAAGTTATCGAGCTCAAAGAGGAAATTAAGCATTTGCGTGAATCTTTTCCCAAAAAATAGGGCGAACCACTTTCGCGATTCGCCCTTAGTCTTTAATTAATCTTTCCGCTTAGTAGCGATAGTTGTCGGGCTTGAACGGTCCCGACTGCTTAACGCCAATGTAATCGGCCTGATGCTTGGTGAGCTTAGTGAGACGTGCACCCAGTTTCTCGAGGTGCAAGCGTGCGACTTCTTCATCGAGGTGCTTGGGCAGAACAACCACACCTGGCTTAGCGGTCTCCCGCGTTTCCCAGAGGTGTAATTGCGCCAACACTTGATTCGAGAACGAAGTCGACATCACGTAACTGGGGTGACCGGTGGCACAACCCAAGTTCACGAGTCGTCCTTCCGCCAACATGTAAAGCTGTCGGCCGTTAGGCAGCGTGTAGCGATCCACTTGTGGCTTAATCGATTCTTTCTTCACGCCCTTTTGATTATTCAAGCGTACCACTTGGATTTCGTTATCGAAGTGTCCGATGTTACAAACAATCGCCTGGTCCTTCATCTTGAGCATATGCTCAAGGGTGATGATGTCGCGATTACCCGTCGCCGTGACGTAAATATCGGTCGTGCCTAACGTATCCTCCACGCGCACCACGCGGTAACCTTCCATCGCGGCTTGCAGCGCACAGATTGGATCCACTTCGGCAATCTGCACCGTCGCACCGAGACCGCGCAATGATTGTGCCGAGCCTTTACCGACATCGCCGTAGCCCATTACGAGGGCGACCTTACCGGCGACCATGACGTCAGTGGCACGCTTGATGCCATCGACCAGCGATTCGCGGCAGCCGTAGAGATTATCAAACTTCGATTTCGTTGCGGTGTCGTTGACGTTAACCGTCGGTACAAGGAGTTCGCCCGCTTCCAACATGCGGTAGAGGCGTTTGACGCCGGTGGTGGTTTCTTCCGAAACACCTTTCCAATCCTTGACGACTTTGTGCCAGTGGCCGGGACGCTCCTTCGCAACTTTCTTGAGAAGGTTTTTAATGATTTGCTCTTCTTCCGACTCCGAAGGGGTGTTCACCCACTTCGAACCGTTTTCTAATTCATAACCTTTATGGATTAACAACGTGGCATCGCCACCGTCATCCACAATGAGTTCGGGGCCAGAACCATTAGGCCAAGTCAGCGCCTGCATAGTGCACTCCCAATATTCTTCGAGGGTCTCACCCTTCCAGGCGAAGACGGGATAGCCAGCTTTCGCGATCGCGGCAGCGGCATGATCCTGGGTTGAGAAGATATTACACGAGGCCCAGCGCACATCGGCACCGAGGGCACCAAGGGTCTCAATCAAGACCGCAGTCTGAATCGTCATGTGCAACGAACCAGTGATGCGCACGCCCTTTAAGGGCTGCTTCTTCGCGTACTTGGCACGGAGCGCCATGAGGCCAGGCATTTCATGCTCGGCGACTTGTAGCTCCTTGCGACCCCACTCAGCTAAGCTGAGGTCAGCGACTTTGAAATCAGACTTCTTTGCGGAAGCCCGTTGGATTTTTGGTGAATACATAATTTTAAGAAAGGAGGGCTTTTTTGAAGGCGTTTAATTTAGAAGTGGTCTCCCAAGGCAGACCCTTTTTGCCGAAGTGACCGTAGTGCGTGCTCGCACGGTAGATCGGACGGCGGAGATCCAGCTGACGAATAATTTCAGCGGGATTAAATAAAAATACTTTTTGAACCGCTGCCAAAATATCGGCGTCAGACAAGGTGCCCGTACCAAACGTATTTAAGTGCAGACTGGTAGGCTCGGGGTGACCAATCGCATAAGCGGCTTGAAGTTCGCAACGCTCGGCGGCGCCCGATGCCACAATGTGCTTCGCGACCCAGCGTGCCATGTAGGCCGCCGAACGGTCGACCTTCGTCGGATCCTTACCCGAGAAGGCGCCACCGCCGTGACGGCCCATGCCGCCGTAGGAATCGACGATGATTTTTCGGCCAGTTAAACCGCAATCCCCTTGTGGGCCGCCAATGACAAAGCGTCCGGTAGGATTAATTAAATACTCGGTTTTATTATTTAAAAGCGCTTTGGGCAGAACCTTGCGAATCACTTGCTCCACGCAGAATTTCTCGATTTGGCGGTGCGAAACGTCTTCCGTATGCTGCGTCGAGATAACGACGTTCTCAATCGCGACAGGCACGCCGTCTACATAGCGAACGGCAACCTGTGATTTGCAATCAGGACGTAACCACTCGGTACCACGAGCCTTCGATTTGCGCAAACGCGCCAACTCACGATTCAAGCGGTGGGCAAACATCACTGGCGCCGGCATCAATTCATCGGTCTCCGTTGAGGCATAACCAAACATGATACCTTGATCGCCCGCGCCCATCTTGGCGTGCTTCTTGCCTTCGGCTTTACGCTCGTCGACGCCCTGCGCAATGTCCGGCGATTGCTTCGTTAATAAATTGGTGACGAAAACTTTGTCGGCGTGAAAAACGTCGTCGTCATTCACGTAACCAATTTCGCGAATGGCGACACGAACCACTTCTTCAAAATTCACTTTTGCCTTGGTTGTCAATTCACCCGCAATGACTACGTGGTCACTCTTCACCAGCGTCTCACATGCCACGCGTGAGAAACGGTCCTGCGCTAAGCAGGCATCCAAAATGGAGTCCGAAATTGAGTCCGCTACCTTGTCGGGGTGGCCTTCGCCGACCGACTCGGAGGAAAACGTGTATGTATCGTGCGATGCCATAAGTGAGCCCAAACAAAAGCCATTCCCTTGAGGTTGCAAACATCTATCAACTTATCTGGATAAAAAGATACGTTAAATTTGTCATATTTCCGCCCTTTCCCGCCCCTAAACCGCTGTGGGCTTGCCCGTCACGCCGAGTGAGTTAACCCTCCAAGCATGCGGGCCCAACTTCCACAGCTCTTTCCCCGACCGCGGGAATTGAACCTGCGTGGGGGTTTCCTTCCCGCTCCCGCCGCTCCGCATCCGACTGGCGCGTTTCTTAAAACGCTGCCGCAAACGATTGTCGAAGCCCAAGCCGCCCTCGACGAATCCAAGCACACGGCGTGCCGTATTGAACTCCTGGCTAAACTCGCCCCCGAATCTTACTACCTGGAAATTACTTCCGGCGGGATTCACCTTCAGGCGAGCGACGCCGCGGGCGTGCTCTACGGCTGTCAGACCCTCCGCCAGATTCACGAACAGAATCCTAAAGAGCTCCCCCAACTAGAAATCTTAGATAGCCCCGATCTCGCGGTGCGCGGATTCATGCTCGATGTTTCGCGTTGCAAAGTTCCCACGCAGAACGAGCTCCGCCAACTCGTTCGCGCCCTCTGCCGCTTACGCGTCAATCAACTCCAACTTTATATCGAACACACGTTCGCATTCAGCGGACACGATGAGGTCTGGCAAAACGCCTCGCCTTTAACGCCCGCCGAAATTGAGCAACTGGATCGCGAGTGCCTCAATCACGGCATCGAACTCGTGCCCAACCTCAACACGTTTGGCCACATGGAACGCTGGCTCAAACACCCGCGCTACCAAACGCTCGCCGAGTGCCCCGAGGGCTGGATTCACCCACTCACAGGTCAGTTCAAACCCACGCCCGCGACCTTAAAGCCCGATCAGGCCTCACTCGATTTCATCGCCAACCTGCTCGACTCCTACCTGCCCCACTTCCGCAGCACCCAGGTCAATATCGGCGGCGATGAGCCCTGGGAATTAGGCCAAGGTTTTAGTAAATCAGCCGTCGAGAAAAACGGTAAACACACCGTCTACCTCGCACACCTGAAAAAGATTTGTGCACTCGCCAGTGCGCGCGGTCGCACGCCGCAATTCTGGGGCGATATCTTATTAGAGGATCTCCAACTCGCCGCCGAAGCTCCCACGTCCGCCATCCCTGTGGTCTGGGGCTACGATGCGGGTCACCCCTTTAACACTCAGGCGGGTCGACTGCATGAATTGAAGCGCGACTTCCTCATCGCACCTGGCACGAGCACTTGGCAAACCTTCACGGGTCGACTCACCAACGCGCTCACGAATCAGTCTGAAGCGATTGCCGCCGCGATTAAATACGAAGCACGCGGCGTGCTCATCACTTCGTGGGGCGACAACGGCAACCACCAGCCGTGGCCGACCACTTGGCTGCCGCTCGCGAGTGGACTCGCCCAAGCTTGGTGCTTCGCGGCGAATCAGAAAGATGATGCCGAGAAGGCCTGTCAAATTCTTGGCGGACTTACTGCCGCCGATGCTCAAGCGACCACGCAGGTACTTAAACACCTGGGTCAGCTCGATGAATGCATCGCTAAATCCATTCGAAACAAAAGCTTAACCTGGGAATTTTTAGTAGCGAATGCCGATCAACTCGCCGTCGCACGTGCGGGGGTATCCGACTTAGAAATAAAACAGTCCATCGAACACCTTGCCGTTATCAAGCCGCTGGCTGAATGCATCGGCCACGAGACCGTCCGTGAAGAATTATTGGTCGGCATAGACTGTGCGCTGGCCGGTTTACTTAAAGCCCAAGGCCAACCTATCACGACCGCCCAAGCCACCGCCCTTGAAGCCCGTTATCGCAATGCATGGCTTCAACGAGCCCGCGCGGGCGGACTCGAAGAAAGCGTACGCGAGTTACACCTAACTTAGTCGCCGCCCTTGCGAGGCTTACCCGTCGAAGAGAAAAACTCCTTCACGCGGGCACGCAGGTAATCGCGATTCAATTTCGCAATGACATCGAGCGTGATGCTCTTCGGACAGTGCGCTTGGCACTCACCGTAGTTCGTGCAATTGCCAAAACCGGCATCATCCATCGTCTTGACCATCGCTAAGGTGCGACGTTCACGTTCGGGCTGACCCTGCGGTAAAATGTTTAAGTGATTAATCTTCGCGCCGACAAAGAGCATCGCGGAGCCGTTCTTACAAGAGGCCACACAGGCACCACAGCCAATACACTCCGCCGCATCCATGGCTTCATCCGCCACTGGCTTAGGAATCAGTGTGTTATTCGCTTCCGTTGCCGAGCCCGTACGCACCGTGATGAAACCGCCCGCCTGAATCACCTTATCAAAGGCCGAACGATTCACCGCTAAATCTTTGATAACTGGGAATGCTTTCGCACGCCAAGGCTCAACGGTGATCATTTCACCATCGCGGAAGTTGCGCATGTGCAACTGACAGGTGGTCACGCCCGGCAGGGGTCCGTGCGGCATCCCATTAATCGTCATCGAACACATGCCGCAAATGCCTTCGCGACAGTCGTGATCAAAAGCAAAAGTGTCCTTACCTTCTTTGATCAACTGCTCATTAAGCATGTCCATCATCTCCAAGAACGAGGCCGAGGTCGGCACTGCCGCCAAGGCGTGGTCTTCGAAGTGGCCAGTTGTACCGCGACTCTGACGCCAAACGCGTAGGCGCAATGAGAGCGTCTGCTCGCCGTGTGAATCTAAATTGTCGTGTTCCTTGACCATAAAAATTATTTGTAGGAGCGGGTGGTGAATTGGACGTCCTCGTAAACGAGGGGTTCAGTGTGTCGCACAGGCAATTGTCCATCGCCCTGCCAAGCCCAGACGGCCACGTGGGCATACTTGTCGTCGTTACGCTGCGCTTCGCCCGCGTCTTGATACTCAGTGCGGAAGTGTCCGCCACACGATTCGTCACGATGCAAGGCGTCGAGACACATCATGATACCAAAATCAAGGAAGTCAGCCACGCGACCCGCGCGCTCCAACTCCGGGGCCAATTGATCGCCCGAGCCAACGACGAGAATGTTCTTCCAGAAATCCGCACGCAACGCTTGGAGGTCGCGAATGGCGCCTTCCAAACCGGCTTTATCACGAGCCATACCACATTTTTCCCAAACGATTTTGCCCAAGGCCTTGTGATAACTGCGGGCCGAACGATTGCCTTTATTGTTCAAGAACCACTGCGTGCGATCCTGTACTTCTTTGACGACAGCCTTGAATTCAGGTGCATCCACCGAGGGGCGACCCGTTAAACCAACGCCTGCCAAATAATCGGTCACGGTGTAAGGCAGCACGAAATAACCATCGGCTAAACCTTGCATCAACGCCGAGGCACCGAGGCGATTCGCACCGTGGTCCGAGAAATTCGCTTCACCACCCACAAACAGACCGGGGATGTTGGACTGCAAATTGTAATCCACCCAAAGTCCGCCCATCGTGTAGTGCACCGCAGGGAAAATACGCATCGGCTGACGGTACGCATTTTCTCCCGTGATATTTTCATACATATCAAAGAGGTTGCCGTAACGCTCGCGAATCGCGGGCTCACCTAGGCGTTTAATCGCGGCAGAGAAATCAAGGTACACACCCAGGCGTTTACCGTCGACCATTTGGCCGACGCCACGTCCTTCGTCGCAAACTTCTTTCGCTGCACGCGAAGCAATGTCGCGCGGGGCAAGGTTACCGTAGCTCGGGTATTTGCGTTCGAGGAAGTAATCGCGGCGCTCCTCGGGAATTTCCGAAGCGGGCTTTGTGCAATCGGCCTTATCTTTTGGCACCCAAACACGTCCGTCGTTACGCAACGACTCCGACATCAGCGTGAGCTTCGATTGATCCTCGCCGTGCACAGGGATGCAGGTCGGGTGAATTTGCGTGTAACAAGGATTCGCAAAACCCGCACCGCGACGGTGCGCCCGGTAAGTGGCCGTTACATTACAACCCTGTGCATTCGTCGAGAGGTAGAAAACATTTCCATAACCACCCGTGCAAAGCACCACGACGTCTGAGGCCCAGGCCTTGATTTCGCCGGTGACTAAATCGCGGGTGACAATGCCCTTGGCCTGACCACCCACTAAGACGAGATCCAACATTTCGTGGCGCGTGTACATTTTCACCGTGCCTGCACCAATCTGACGGGAGAGCGCCGAGTACGCACCGAGCAGTAATTGCTGACCGGTCTGACCGCGGGCGTAAAAAGTGCGCGAGACTTGAGCGCCGCCGAACGAGCGATTAGCTAATAAACCCCCGTATTCACGGGCAAAAGGTACACCTTGCGCAACGCATTGATCGATGATCGAGGTCGAGACCTGGGCTAAGCGATAAACGTTCGCTTCGCGTGCACGGTAGTCGCCACCCTTAATCGTATCGAGGAACAAGCGACGTACGCTGTCGCCATCATTCTGATAATTCTTCGCCGCATTGATACCACCCTGTGCGGCAATCGAGTGCGCCCGACGTGGGCTGTCTTGGTAACAGAAACAAGAAACTTCGTAACCCATCTCCGCGAACGAGGCCGCGGCGGCGGAACCCGCCAAACCCGAGCCGACCACAATAACGTGATACTTGCGACGGTTGGCCGGATTGACCAAGCGCATCTTGGCTTTGTGATTGCTCCACTTGTCCGCTACTGGACCGGCAGGAATTTTAGAATCAAGTTTCATAGGTCTTACTTAATGCAGCCGAGGAGAACGGCTAAAGGAATGGAAATAAAACCGAGGGCAATCAGCCAACCATAGGCGGTGGCAACCGCGTCGAGACGGCCGCGCCAGCGTTCATTACGCAGGCCCAAAGTCTGGAAAACACTGCTAATACCGTGGCTTAAGTGCAGGCAGAGCAAAATCATACTTATGATATAAAACACGGCGACCGCCGGCTGCGAGAAGCCCGCCACAACCATCTCGTAAACCTTATCGCCAAATTCCTGACCGCCCAAGGCGACCGTACGGAAGGTGTAGTGCAGTAGGTGGAACACCAAGAACGTTAAGATAACCACACCCGAGTAAGGCATGGTGCGTGAAGACAGCGTGGCCCGACGCGTTGCTTCGACCGCTGGACCGCCCGCCCGCGCGGCACGATTTTCTAAAGTCAACAAAACGCCCGTCCAAATATGCGCCACGGTCGAAAGGATTAGCACTACGCGCGCACCCCAGAGCATACCGGGGTGAGCATGCAACCAGGCTGCGTAAGCGTTGATGGCGTCGGCACCCTTGAACATGAGCAAATTACCCGACATGTGCCCCAGCACAAATCCAGCGAGCACGAGACCGGAAAGGGCCATGACGATTTTCTTGCCGATGGAGGCGGGACGACAACAGGAGCAGGCGGACATAATGATTAGTGGAGTGGTGTTACTCGCAGGGGGGCAAAGTGCAAATCCCATCAAATAGGGCCCCCGACTTATTCCCACCCCGTAGAAGATAAATCGGCAGGTTATTAGTAAAAAGCCCTTGGACCGTGAAAATCACTCATAGGCCCATCCCCCGCCATCAACCCAATCCGGCGAAAAACCGCTTGCCTCTCCTTTCCGACCCAATGACATACGAAAGTCCAGACCGGCCTACCGTCATGCGGACCAGCCGGTCTTATCTTTTTTATAAATAACCACCCACACGCCAAACCCATGAAGTATATTTTTGTCACCGGCGGCGTCATCTCCTCTTTGGGCAAAGGCCTCACCGCCGCCGCCCTCGGTGCCTTACTCGAATGCCGCGGCCTGAAAGTACGCATTCAGAAATTTGATCCCTACCTCAACGTCGATCCGGGCACCATGAGCCCCTATCAGCACGGTGAAGTCTATGTTCTGAATGATGGTGCCGAAACCGACCTCGATCTCGGACACTACGAGCGCTTCACCTCGGGCGAGCTTTCTCGACTCAACAGCCTAACCTCTGGCCAAGTCTACGAAACCGTTATCCAAAAAGAACGTCGCGGCGATTACCTCGGTAAAACCGTGCAAGTGATTCCGCACATCACCAACGAGATCAAAGACCGCATTCTCAAAGGCGGCGAAGGGGTTGATATTTTAATTACCGAAATCGGTGGCACCACTGGCGACATCGAAGGCCTGCCCTTCCTCGAAGCCCTCCGCCAGTTCCAACACGATGCCGGCCGGGAAAACGTGGCCTTCCTCCACTGCACCTTGGTTCCATTTATCAAGGCAGCCGGGGAATTAAAAACGAAGCCCTCTCAACAGTCGGTCGCTAAGCTCCGCGAAATCGGCATTCAGCCCGACATTCTCGTCTGCCGCACCGATCGACCCATCGGTGAAGAGAACCGCCAAAAACTTTCTCTCTATTGCAACGTTGGCATCGACGCCGTCATCGAATGTCGCGACGTCGAAAATTCCATCTACGAATTGCCGATGATGCTCGCCGAACAACGCATCGATGAGATCGTCGTGAAACGCTTAGGGATTCAGTGCAAGCCCATCGACATTGCCCCCTGGCGCGAAATCGTCCGTCGCATCCATCACCCTAAGCACCAAGTACGCGTCGGTGTGGTCGGCAAATACATCGAGCTGCAAGACGCTTATAAATCAGTCTACGAATCCATCATCCACGGTGGCATCGCTAATGAAGCCCACGTCGAAATCGTACGCATTGACGCCGAAGACCTTGAAACCAAGGGCACCGCTTCACTTGCGGGACTCGATGGCATCCTCGTTCCGGGTGGTTTCGGCAACCGCGGCATCGAAGGTAAAATCCTCGCCGTTCAATTCGCCCGCGAAAACAAAATTCCTTTCTACGGACTCTGCCTCGGCATGCAGGTGACGGTCATCGAGTTCGCTCGTCACGTGCTCGGCCTCAAGCAAGCACACTCCACCGAGTTCGCCCCGCAATCGCCGGATCCCGTCATCCACCTAATGGAATCGCAAAAAGGTGTCTTCACTAAAGGTGGCACCATGCGTCTCGGGAAGTTTGATTGCCAACTCACCGCCGGCAGCCACTCCCGCGCCGCCTACGGCAAAGACCTTATTCAAGAACGTCACCGTCATCGCTTTGAATACAATGATGCCTACCGCACTCGCCTCGAAGCGGCTGGTCTCATTGTGGGCGGCGTTAATCCTCAATCAGGCTTAGTCGAAATCGTCGAAGTAAAGGACCACCCCTTCATGGTCGGCGTGCAATATCACCCTGAATTTAAATCGAAGCCTAACCAGGCCCACCCGCTCTTTGCGGCCTTTGTTAAAGCCGCCATCGAGCAATCAAAGAAATCCTGTTAAGGATAGCGTAAGCACTCCTTTGTCCTTGGACAATTAAGGTCCGTGGGTTTGGATAGACGCGTGCGCATTCTTGACCGCCACGTTTTAAAAGAAACGGCCATCGCCACCGGCGCCGCCACGGGTGCGTTCGTCTTCGTAATGGTGGCAGGTAACGTGCTGCAGCAAGTTGCCGAAGCCCTCGCCAGCGGCCGCGTCAACGCTGCCCAAGGCCTCGAACTCATTGTTCTACTTTTCCCTGGTGTCATTCCCTACGCACTCCCAATGGGCGTACTCACCGGCGTGCTCATTGCGTTTGGTCGCATGAGCTCACAGCACGAAATCACCGCCATGAAAGCGAGTGGCCTTGGCCTAATGCGCATCGCTCGACCTGCCCTACTGTTCGCCCTCGGACTCGCGGCGATGGCCGCCTGGCTGAACCTCGAAATCGCACCACGTGCCAACACCGAGTACCGTCGACTGCTCGTGGGCTCGGTCAAAGAAAACCCCACTTCGCTCATCACTCCTGGAGAGCTTAACCGTCAATTCAAAGGCTTGGTTATCCGCGCGGGATCACGTGAGGGCGACGTGCTCAAAGATTTTTGGCTCTGGCGCGTGGATGATCGCGGCAAGTTAATCCAATCCATTCAAGCCGCCGAAGCCCGGCTCGATCGTGTTGATAAACCCGACGGCGAAGTGTTCCTCCGCGTCACCCTGAAAGACGCCAAAATGGAAAGCCGAGCCGGCGGCGAAATCGATAGCTTCTCCAAGCCGGCCTCATTCGCCTCGGCCGGAAACACCACGATGGAGTTCCCCGCCACCAACCTCTTTAATTCCAGCGGAAGCTACGAAAAGAAGTTGCGCTGGCTCACCACCAGCGAACTTTTTTCGGCAATGGGCTCCGGCTGGCGCCTCAGCCCCAACGCCTCGCTCGCTGAAATCGAACAAAGCAAAATGGAGGCGCGCAAACAATTCATGGCGCACCTCGCTTCGGCCTTCTCCATCTTCTCGCTCGCCCTACTCGCTGTCCCCCTCGCCATGCGCGTGGGTCGCTCTGAAACCTTCGTCAATGCCGCCATCGCCCTCGGTATTTCGCTCAGCTATTATATTCTATCTTCCGCCGCCGCCTGGGTAAAGCAACCTGCGTTCCGCCCGGACATCCTGGTATGGATTCCGAATTTAATCGTGATCGGCATCGCCGTCCGACTGATCGGCCGCGTTGAGCGGCACTGATGCTTAGCGCTCTTTGCGGTACCACGCAAAGAAAGCCCAGCCCATATTCGTCAGGGCGAAGATTTCGTTAAAGGCCTTCATCACAACGGCCCCCATAATCATATCTTGGCTAGCACTCAGCCAACAAATCCGTGGCGCCAACATATACGTTTCGTAAATGGGGTGCTCCGCAAAAATGAGCGCCGCCCAAAGCGGTAAGTCCGCAATCATTAACATGAATGAGTAAATCATCGCCGCTCCAAAACCGATTCGCGGCAACACGCGCGATGGCGAAACCAGTGGCCACACCATCAATATGCCTGGCAAGAAGACACACCAGTGCTCGATGATGTGAACCGTGCGATTGCGTAGCGCTGCGTCGTAAAGCTCCGGGAAGTGCCAAACGGAAAACGCAAAATTGAAAACCAACCCAGCCGTGAGCGGGTGCACTAAAAACTTTAAGAATTTTGTGAGTCGCGGACGCACCTCTAACCAGGGATCAATTAATTCAGCGGGCAAACCTGCGACCAACAACGGTGCCGAAACGTAAATCATCAGCATGTGCTGCGTCATGTGCGCCGAAAATAAGAACCCCTCTCCCACCTGATCGAGCGGAGACCCGACCGCCAAATAGCCCACTAAAACACCTAGGTGAAATTTAACCGCTGCACCCACGGGATACGCCGTCACCGCTGGCATGTAACGTAAACGGTATGGACCACAAACCATCGCATGTGCCCATGAAGCACCCACGACTAGCAAGAGGAGGAGTGGCTCGGTGTGCCAGTGCAGAGGAATGTTCATCCAAAAATTGGCGGAGCCCAGCCCGCCTCTTTAGGCTAACCGCTTTAGCTGAACCACTTCGTATCGACACGCTCAACCGCAAAAAGGGAGAGCAAGGCGGTGAAAGTCGCAAAGGCCAACGCCAGTCCCGTGACAAACAACCAGAACAGCAAGCGATGGTCGTAAATCAAATGCATGAACCACATGATCACGGCAAAGAACTTAATCGCGGAGAGGAGGCACAGGACGGTCAAAATGATGGCCATCGGTACCGGCAAGAAAATCAATACGATTTCCACCCCGGTGATCGCAGCCAACCAAAGCGCGAGCGTAATGAAGTGGTGGTAACGACGGATTTCTTCCTGCAAGAAAGAGGGACTGTGAGCGGCGTCAGACATGGTATAAGGTAATTATAAATTACTTGGTGAGCGGTAAACCCGTGCCCCAGAAACCACTCGGCCCGAGGTATTCCACCAGGTAAACGGCAGTGAAGATGATAATCCAAACGATATCAACGAAGTGCCAATAGAGGCCCGCGACTTCGACATCGAGCGCGCCGACGTGCCCACCCAACTTCCCCGTGAAGCTGTAGAAGTAGAGCAGAATCAGCCACAGGATACCAATCGCCACGTGCGTGCCGTGCGTACCCGTTAAAACGTAGAAGGTGGAACCAAAGACACTGTTTTGAATGGTGAGTCCTTGGTGGAAGAAGTGAGTGAACTCAAAAACCTGACAGCCCAAGAAGATTAAGCCGAAGAAAATCACCCCGAGGACATTGCGACGGAAGGATTTAATTTGGCCCTTGTGCATCGCTGACACCGCCAACGCCATCAGGAACGACGACATCAGGAGGATGAAGGTAGAGAACGAGGTGAGTTCGATGTTGAAGAGGTTTTGGATGAAGCGCTGGTGGCCTTCCGCGTCCGTAAAGCCCGTTGGATAAAGCTTACGGTATAAGAGGTGCGTCGAAATGAGCGTACCGAAGAACATACAATCGGACGCCAAGAAGAGCCACATGATGAGCTTCTTGTGCTCGATTCCCGTCGAGGTCGGAGCGTGGGCAGGTTCGGAAACTTGTGACATGGTAAGCTAAATAATTATAAGTTTAAGAAATCAGTGAGTGGTAGCCGATTGGTGGGCGGGCTGCGAAGGCGTCGCACCAACCGCCGGGGTCTTTAGCATGTAACCACCTGGGCCTTCCAGCGCCCAAAGCCAAATGCCAATGAACATCACGGTGAGGCCGGCAATCACGAGCCAGCCCATGTGAGGCACGCCCATCGACAACATCGGCATGCCCAAACCAATCATTAAGAAACCAAAACCTGCGACGAGCGGCATCCAAGATTGGCTTGGCATGTGCACGCCGGCTTCGCCACCGTCATTTTCATAAGCGATACGACGTCCGCCGTGCTTATCTTCAAAGTAAGCATCGCGGGCGGCAATAACTGGGCTCTGCGCAAAATTATATTCGGCTACAGGCGATGAGAGCGACCACTCCAAGGTGCGACCGCCCCAAGGATCTGAACCGCACTTCTTGCCCTTGAAAGCCGTCCAAACTAAATTCGCAAAAGCCAAGAACACGCCGATGCCCAAGATAAAGGCACCAATGGTGGCAACGAAGTTCCAAGTCTCCCAACCATTACCCGCATGGTAAGTGTGCGTACGACGAGGCTGACCTGCGAGGCCGAGGTAGTGCATCGGACCAAACGCGAGATTGAAACCGAGGATCACCAGACCCGAAGCGAGGTAAGCGACGCCCGCATTAGGCATGCGACCGAAAATCTTGGGGAACCAGAAATATAAACCAGCCATCAGACCCAACAACACGCCGCCCAATAAGACGTAGTGGAAGTGTGCGATGACGAAGTAGCTGTCTTGTTGTTGAGCGTCAGCCGGAGCCGCGGAGTGCATCACGCCGGAGAAACCACCGCACATGAACATCCAGATAAAGCCGAGAGCCAAGACCATCGGAGGGGTGAAACGAATCTTCCCGCCCCAAATCGTGCCGAGCCAATTGAAAATCTTCACACCCGTTGGCACCGCAATTGCCATCGTCAACAACGCAAAGGCGGCCGTTGGCACCGCACCCAAACCAGTGGTGAACATGTGGTGACTCCACACGGCAAAACCCAAGAAGCCAATAACGGCACCCGAGAAGACAATGATGGGATAACCAAACAAGGCCTTGCCAGAGAAGGTCGGAAGAATTTCCGAAACAATTCCCATCGCCGGTAAAACGAGAATATACACTTCAGGGTGACCGAAGATCCAGAATAAGTGCTGCCAGAGAATGGGCTGACCACCCGCCGATGGGTTAAAGAAGTTGGCACCAAACTGACGGTCAAACATGAGCTCAATCAACGCCACGGTGATCGCAGGGAATGCGAGAATGATGAGCACCGAGGTCACGAGCGTCATCCAAGTGAACACGGGCAGACGCATCATGGTCATGCCCTTGGCACGCATATTAATAATCGTGCAAATGAAATTGAAGGAGGCCGCCAGCGAGGCGATGCCGAGAATCTGAATGCCGATAATCCAGAAGTCCGTGCCCACGCCCGTGAAGCGCGGAGAATGCAGTGCCGCGTCAGCCTGACCGACAGTACCAGAAAGCGGAGCGTAGCTAAACCAACCGTTCGCTGGAGCAAAATCCGTGTAGACCAAGGATTTGTGCCACGCGAAATTATTAAACCATCCGGCTAAGTGGCCGAACTCAAAGAGCCAGCTGCTGTTCAAAACAAATGCGCCCGCCACAAACGTCCAAAGCGAAAACGCATTCAAGCGTGGGAACGCCACGTCGCGCGCACCGATTTGCAAGGGCACTAAGAAATTAAAGAAGGCAGCCGACAGCGGCATGACACCCAAGAAAATCATGGTCGTGCCGTGCATCGTGAATAACTGATTGTACATACGAGCCGTCACGAAATCATTATCGGGACGGGCCAGCTGGGTGCGAATGGCCAGGGCCTCAACCCCACCCACCAAGAAGAAGAGCATCGCGAAGGCACCGTACATGATGCCGATTTTCTTGTGGTCCACCGTGGTCAACCAATCCGCCCAACCGGTTTTACGGTCTGGGCGAAGCAAGCCGAGGTCGCTGCGCTCAGGAGCGAGATCCAACTTTGAGGCTACAGGGGCGTGGTGTGAGTCGTGAGACATGATAAATTTATTTTATAAAATTATTTTAAGGTGAGGAGGTATTCCGCCAGGCAGTCTAATTCTTCAGCTGTGAATTGCTGTTTGCTTTCATTTAAGCTCACGACGTTGAACATTTTGTAATAGTGCATCCGGTTGCCGGGCTTCACGTCCTTCGTGGCGACGCCTTCGGCGGTGTGCGAGGTGCCCGAAGAACCAATCCACTTAATTAAGTTAGCCTTCAGCTTCGCAGGATCTACTGGCGTCGAAGCTTCCGTGTTCTTCTCCTGCAACTCTAAAGCCAACTGGGCTTTCGCATCGCGATTATCGAGCCAGGCTCCTGCCAATGATTTACGCGAAGCCACGTGCGTTAAGTCGGGACCAAAGTTACCCGCACCGTAGTGACCAGAAATATTGTGGCACATGGCACAGGTCTTGGCGGCAAACAGAGCCTTGCCTTTTTCGGCCTTCGTTCCGGCCGCAACAGGTGCGGCTTCGGCCTTCTGTGCCTGCACCCACTTGGCAAATTCTTCCGGCTCTACCACCTGACAGCGGAAGAGCATGTAGGCATGTGAATCGCCACAGAATTCAGCGCACTGACCATAGTAGTGTCCGAGTTGATCGGCTTGAATCCACATGTGATTCTTTCGACCAGGCATCAAGTCAACCTTACCAGCAATCTTCGGCAGCCAGAAGGAGTGAATCACGTCTTCCGAGCGCAAATTAATGCGGACCGCTTTTCCGCGAGGAATATAAAGTTCATTCGGCACGCTGTGCTTCGCATCGCTCGTCAAACCCAACTGAGGGTATTCGAAGCGGAACCACCATTGTTTGCCAATGGCATCAATTTCTAAAACTTGGTCCTCTACGCCCTTGGCGTAATTTTCTTTTCCGTTGGCATCCACACGCGAATACCACGCCGAAAGTTTCGAAGTGGGCACAGCTTCAGCGGGAACATCATCAGTGTACCAAATGGCGGTGAGCGTCGGAATCGCGATAAAAACCAACGAAGCAATCGACGCCGTGATTAAACCGATTTCGACTAAAGGATTTCCATGACCTTCTTCCAGCTTAGGCGCCGTGTCATCGCCCGGACGCGCGCGGTAACGGATCACGGCATAAACAAGCAGACCGCCCACTACTGCAAAAAGCACGATCACCAAATAAACGGTGTCCATGAAAACGTCATACTGCATCTGCGCCACCGGACCCTTGGGGTCCAAGGTCGACTGACGTACCTCTCGCTCGGCCCGCGAACAAGCGCTCAGCAGGAGGCCAAGGAAGGGGACCACAATAAATAGAGCCCGATTGAGTAAGCGTGAAATCATAGAAATACGATGAGACGAACGCCTCCGAACTTCGTAAAAAAGATGTCATTTGCAAGCCCCGCCCTACCAATCCCGTACAAAGTGGGGTGTTTAATAAAAAGCGTGAACATAATTTATCCATAAGTTGTTGATTATAAATAATTTAATATACTTCAGCCCGCATCACGCCCACTTATGAGAGCCGAACCTTCGCCTTCTACCCCTTTCCGCTTGGGTATTGCGCCCACCCCCTGACCGCTTACCTCCTCACCCATGCCCTGGAAGAGTCCACACGGAACACCGCTCCCCGACTGGCGTGCTCGCACCATTTTAATGGGCATCATCAATATTACGCCCGATTCTTTTTCCGATGGTGGCGAAACCCTCGACGCGACCTCTGCTATCAAGCGCACCGAGATCCTCCTTGGCCAGGGCGTCGATATCATCGACCTCGGGGCCGAATCCACCCGCCCCGGTGCTCAGCCAATTGACGCTGCCACCGAAGTTCAACGCCTACTCCCCGTCATAAAAGGACTTCGCGAAAAATTTCCCAAACTGGCCATCTCCATCGACACCTATAAAGCCTCGGTTGCCGAAGCAGCCATCAAGGCCGGCGCCGACCTAATCAACGATGTCGAAGGTGCACGCCATGAAATCGGACGCGAGGGCTCACCGATGGCCCGCACCTGTGCTCGCCTTAGTTGCCCACTCATTCTGATGCATCGGCGCCCTGCGCCCATTGAGGAAAATGATTTTTGGCCGACACTCCTCTCGGAAATAAAAACCTCCATCACACTCGCCCACCAAGCAGGCATCCCGCCCGAACAACTCTGGGTCGACCCAGGATTCGGCTTCGGCAAAACGCCCAATCAAAATCTCTTGCTCGTTCGTGACCTCGAAAAAATCGCCGCGCTCGGGCTCCCCGTGCTTCTTGGTACGAGTCGCAAATCCACTCTCGGACTAGCCCTTAACGAGCCCAACCCACTCAAGCGGGAAGCTGGCAACGAAGCCACCGCCGTCTGGGGCATTGCCAAAGGCTGTCGGATGATCCGCGCCCATGATTTTAGTCACCTCGGCTCAGTCATCAAAATGGCCGACACCCTAAAAGACTCGCCCAACTGGAGGCCTCCAAGTCTGTAAAATAGAGTGTAATGGAGCCAGCAGACGGACTCGAACCGACGACCTGCCGCTTACAAGGCGGCTGCTCTACCAACTGAGCTATGCGGGCTAACCATTACATTTTCACTCTTTTAAGCCCAGTCAGGTCTGTCAATCACCGTGGTAAAATCTTTTTAGGGGTTGAATCGCCCTAAGTTTTGGGCGAATAAATACCTTCTTCCCCAATTCAATCACGAGCCCCCATGCGCCTCCCCATTTCCCTCCTTGTTGCCACCGCATTCCTCGTTGGTTGCTCAACGGACGAAGACTCTACGATCAGCCAGACCGTAACCATCATCTCCAACCCGATTAGTGCCGCCGTCCGACTCAATGGCACACCCGTCGGTCGCACGCCTACCACCATCACCCTTGAGACCAATTGCGATTACGTCCTGAGCGTTGGCAAAGGCGGATACGCTCCTTCGGTCACCGAACTCAAGCCCTCGCTCAAAACCGACAGCAAGGGTAACATGTCCTACGGCTTCCCTGATAGAGTTAATGTTTCACTCGATTTGCTGCCCTCGAGCGAGGACGTAAAAGTTCCTGAGACAGATACCGCAGAATTCAAACGCCTTGCCGCCCAAGCCAAAGCAGCCGAAGGCGAAAAAGTTTCTGAACCCGGCTCCAACGAATCGAAGAAAAACAGCGTGGTCGACCTCAAGGAAGACGTGGAAACCGCGAAGGCCAAACTTGCTCAACGCGACGCTGAAGCGGCTGCAAAAATCGAAGCCTTAAAGAAATCCTTAGCCGAAGCAAAGGCACCTGAAGCTGTTAAACCTGACCCCACCAAGCCCACCGAAGCCAAGGTCGAACTCATTAAGCCCGACGAAGCTAAAATCGCCGCAATTGAGTCACAAATTTCAGAGCAAGAAAAAGCCGCGGCTGCCAACCGTGAAACTGCCGCTAACTTACTCAAGGCACTCGAGAGCCGGACGGATGAACTGATTCGTCTCCAGAAGGAAGGTATCGACGCCGCAAAAGCTGAAGCCACCAAGGATATCGAAACCCAAAAATCTATCGCCGCTAAAGAAGCCGAAGCCAAAGCCAAAGCCGAAGCTGCTAAGGAACTAGAAGAACAGAAAGCCATCGCTTCGAAGGAGGCCGAAGAACGCGCCAAAGCTGAAGGCGCTAAACAACTATCCGAAGCGCAAAAGGCAGCCGAACAGCAAAAGGAGCTAGCCAAGGAAGAGGCAGATAAACAACTCGCCAGCGTCCAACGCATCATGGAAGAACAAAAAGCGTTAGCTGCTAAAGCCGATGAGCAACGCCGCGTCGCCGAACTGCAGCGTGTGGCCGCAGAGCTTGAAGCGAAGAAGCGTGCCTATGCTGAGTTTAATAGCCGCTACGCCCTCCTCGAGAGCCGTCGTCGCAATAAGACCATCTCCGAAGAAGAGTTTAAAGAGCAGCTCAGTGCCCTACGCAAAGAGCTCACCAAATAAATCGCTCTTAACTTAAGACAAAAAGCCCGACATTCGTCGGGCTTTTTTATTGGACCCCTCGGCAAAGGTGGGCACTTTGACTTTATGACCGAGCCACTCGCACGCACTCCGCTCTTTGATTTCCACGTGGCCCTCGGTGCACGCGTCGTCCCTTTCGCTGGCTGGGAAATGCCCGTGCAATACTCCGGCATCATTGAGGAACATATCGCAGTGCGTAAAGCGGCCGGGCTATTCGACGTGTCTCACATGGGCGAAGCACGCGTCCGCGGCCGCGATGCCGCCGCCTTCCTCGATCACCTCATGACTAATGAGATGAGCTCTATCAAGCCGGGCTCAGCCCGCTATACTATCATGTGTCAACCCGATGGCGGCTGCGTCGACGATCTCATCGTCTATCGGATCTCCGAAAACGAATTCTTCATTTGCCTCAACGCTTCCAACGCCGCCAAAGACATTGCCTGGATGCAATCGCACATCGGCGCACACCAAGTCGAAGTCATCGATGAATGTAAATCCTGGGCCCAACTCGCCCTCCAAGGTCCACTCGCCGAAAAAATCCTCAGCCTCGCTACCGACCTCCCACTGGTATCCATCAAGCGTTTTCATTTCCTCGTTGGCACCGTTGCCGGTACACCCGACTGCATCGTGTCTCGCACGGGTTACACAGGCTCTGCTGGTTTTGAAATTTACCTGCCAGCCAAACAAGCCACCAGCGTCGCCCAAAAACTTATCGAACTCGGTAAGCCGATCGGACTTCTCCCCGTCGGACTCGGAGCGCGCGACTCGCTCCGACTAGAAGCAGGCTACCCACTCTACGGTCACGAGATTTCCGAAAAAATTTCCCCCATCCAGGCCGGCCTGGGCTGGACAGTTAAATTAAATAAGAGCGACTTCATCGGTCGTGCGGCACTCCAGAAACAAACTTCCGAAGGTACCGCATCTAAAGTTGTCCACTTCACTCTTAGCGATCGCCGCATCGCTCGCCAAGGCACCCCCATCCTCTCTGGCGATACCGTAGTCGGCGAAGTACTCTCCGGCACACTCTCCCCGATTTTAAACAAGCCCATCGGCTCCGCCCTCGTTCAAAGCAGCGCCGACCCCGCAAGCCTCGCCGTCGATATTCGCGGTACCCGCATCCCATTGCAAATTGCGGTTGCGCCCTTCGTTAAATAACTTCCTCTTTCCCCATTCACCATGAGCCAAGTTCCTGCCGACCTCCGTTACACCAAAGACCACGAATGGATTCGCCAAGAGGCTGATGGCACCGCGACCGTTGGCATCACCGACCACGCTCAAGCTGCCCTCGGTGACGTTACTTTCGTCGACCTTCCTAAAGTCGGAAAGTCTTTCAATGCGGGCGATGTCTTTGGCACCGTTGAATCCGTGAAGGCTGCCTCCGATCTCTATTGCCCCGTGGCTGGCGAAATCGTCGCCGTAAACACCGGACTCAACGACGCTCCCGACCTCGTGAATCGCGAGCCCTACGCCGGTGCCTGGATGATTCGTATTAAACTTAAGAATTCAGCCGACTTCGCCCAACTGCTCGACGCCAACGCTTATCAATTGACGCTCTGAGTCATTGTAAAGCCGTCGCCCAACCCTTGCCCTTTCTCTGGGACAGGTTACAGTGAACCCCGTCATGTCGTTCGCTGATGTACACGCCGCTCATCCCTGGGATGATGTCCTGTCGTCGGTGCACACGAAGACGGAGGCCGACGTGCAACGTGCCCTGACTCGTGCCGCCAACGGCATCTGCGACCTCGAAGATTTTAAGGCCCTAATTTCGCCCGCAGCTGCCCACCACATCGAAGCCCTCGCTAAACTCAGTCACGACCGCACCCGCCAACGCTTCGGTCGCACCATTCAACTTTTCGCACCCGCCTACCTCTCGAACGAGTGCCAAAACATTTGCACTTACTGCGGTTTCTCCGCCGGCAATAAAGTCGCTCGCCGCACCCTTAACCCCGCCGAAATTCTCCGCGAAGCAGGCGCCCTTAAAAAACTCGGCTTCGACCATCTTCTGCTCCTCACGGGCGAATCCAACAAAGTAGACGTCGATTACTTCGCAGCCGCTCTCGACACACTGCGTCCTTATTTCTCGTCGCTCTCAATGGAAGTACAGCCCCTGGAAACGGACGACTACACTCGCCTCCGCCAACACGGACTCAATGCGGTCTTTGTCTACCAAGAGACCTACCACCGCGAGACATACAATACCCACCACCCGAAAGGAAAAAAATCTGACTTCGCCTGGCGCCTCGACGCCCCTGATCGGATTGGTGCAGCTGGGGTTCACAAAATCGGGCTCGGTGCACTCTTCGGGCTCGAGGATTGGCGCACCGAATGCTTCTTCACCGCCCTTCACCTCCAGTGGCTCGAACGCAAACACTGGCGTAGCCGCTTCAGCGTCTCCTTCCCGCGCCTCCGTCCCCACGAGGGCAACCTTCAACCCAAAGTTGAAATGACCGATCGCGATCTCGTCCAAGCAATCTGTGCCTTCCGCATTTTCAACGGCGAACTCGAACTCACACTTAGCACCCGCGAAAGCCCTGCCTTCCGCGACCACGCCTTCAAATTAGGCATCACCTCTATGAGCGCGGGCTCTCGTACCAACCCAGGCGGCTATTCCGAAGGTAAAGAGGCCTCGCTTGAACAATTCGAAATCGAAGATGACCGCACCCCCAGCGAAGTCGCCACTATGCTTCGCAATTCTGGCTACGAAACCGTTTGGAAAGATTGGGATCCTTCCTACGATCAATCCGAGACCGTCCTCGCATGAGCCCCCAACGCGCCTGGTTAGAATCCGATCAAACCAAACACTGCAACACAGGCGCACAGGTAAAACTTTCGCCCGAAGAAAGTGCACACGTCGTCCGTAGTTTACGCGCACGTCGCGGCGACACCCTCATCTTAATCAACGGCGAAGGACTACTCGCCGAAGGCAAATTAGTTTCAGCGGATGGCGATGGTGCCGTGGTCGAAGTGGTGCGCATGCGCACCTCGCCTCGTCCCTCCCCTGAAATTTTTGTCGCCCAGAGCATGCCTAAGGGCGGCACGATGGACGACCTCGTGCGCAATGTCTGCGAAGCCGGTGCCACTGGTGTCATCCCACTCGAAACCGCGCGCTGTGAATTAAAATTAGATGAAGATCGCGCCCGCACCAAACTCGTGCGCTGGCACCAACAAGCCGTCGAAGCCTGTAAACAATCGGGGAATCCGTGGCTCGGTGTTATCGCACCACCTAGGCATTTTTCCGTTTGGATTGAAAACCTGCCACCGCGTGCGCACGGCGAACTTCGTCTCCTCGGCTCATTAGAATTAGACGCCTGCGTGGTGCGTGAAATTGATTTTAAATCGGCCGCAAAAATCACCTGGCTTATCGGACCCGAGGGCGACCTCACCCCCGCCGAATACGAAGCCGCACGCATCGCCGGATTTATTCCCGTCTCCCTCGGACCCACCGTGCTGCGTGCTGAAAACGCCGCCCTCGCCTGCGTTGCGATTACGAACGCACTAGCACGATAGAGTGGGCACGTTGGCACGGGGAATATTGGTAGGGACATGACTGCATCGAATCCGTTCACTACCCCTTGCCAGCGTGTCAACGAAACCCTTGCCCCCTAAATTGGTCCCCTTGCCAACGTGTCACCGTGCCCACTCGTCCCCTAAGCTTTCAACACCGCCCGGTACCTTACCGTATTTTTTCTGACACGATCAATTGCCTCATTGGCTTGTGACATCGGGAAAACTTCAATCGTCGGCTGCACCTTAAAGGTCTCGGCAACATTCAACATCTGCGTGATTTCGCCGCGTCCACCAATCGGACTCGACATGAAACGTCGACGTTTACCGAGCATTGACATCAAAGGCAGCGTGACCGTTTCCGACCCAACGCCCACCATACTAAAAGTTCCGTCTGCACCTAAGGCTTCTAAATAAGCACCGAGCTCTAGCGGGGCCGTCACTGTACTAATTATAATATCCAATGGCTTCGCGGGCTTCTTCACCAGTCTTCCGCCTTCGGTGACAATGACTTCGTCTGCACCCATGCGACCGATTTCCTCAACCTTCGAGGCACTCGTTGTAAATGCAGTTACCGAATTACCCATGGCTTTTGCAAAACGCACCGCCATGTGACCCAACCCGCCGACACCTACCACGCCGATGCGCTGACCCGAGGTCATACCCGCCTGACGTAACCCCGAAAAAACAGTTATACCGCCACACATCAACGGGCCGGCATGCAGTGAGTCGATGCCCTCGGGTAGCGGGAATGCAAACCGACTGTCAACGCGCACGTGCGAGGCGAAGCCACCATGGTGGCCAACAATCACACCTTCATTCGCATCACAAAGATTTTCCTTACCGCTCAAACACTCCGGACAGCTCAAACAGGCCGAACGCTGCCAGCCAACGCCAACACGCATGCCCTTTTTAAAATGTGACACGGCTGATCCGACTTCGACCACCTCGCCAACCACTTCGTGCCCAGGCACAATCGGAAACTGCGAAATGCCCCAGTCGTTATCCATCATGTGCACATCGCTGTGACAAATCCCACAGGCAATCACCTGCAGCGTGACTTCGTTCAACCCTATGTCGCCCACCGCATAACTGAACGGCGTGAGTGGAGCTTTAGCCGTTTGCGATGCGTATGCAGATATTTTCATAGAGCCTCACTGTAATCGACTTTCCTAAATCCGCCACCCACGAATCAAGATAATGCATCGGGTAGGGACGGCGCTCCGTCGCCGTCCGCTGTATCTGATTACCCCTTGCCAACGTGTCACCATGCCCACTTGCCCCCTCGCTCGACTATTTCTTCGCCTTCGCCACAACCTTCTTCATCCGATTCAAAATTTCCTGCAGTCGCGGGCGCGGGCAACCAAAGTTAAGTCGCACATGTCCGACGCCACCAAAGTCATTGCCGTTACTGAGGCCAACTCCGCCTTTTTCAAATTCCGAATGCGGGTCTTCAAAGCCTAAAGCCGAGACATCCAACCACGCCAAGAAACTCGACTGAGGACGCTGACGTAAAACTACGCCGGGCATGTCCTTTAATTCTTTTTCAATTAATTCTAAGTTGCCGCGTAAATAATTCACACACTCCACGCGCCATTCTTCGCCATGATCAAATGCCGCCTGCGTGGCCGCTAAGCCAAAGACATTCTGATCCAGCGACAAGCCCTGTAAAATTCGGCGGAAGCGTGTGCGCAATCCGGCGTCCGAAATAATCGCAAAACCACAGGTTAAGCCCGCAATATTATAGGTTTTACTGGCGGCCATCAAGGTCACCGTGCGTGCCGCAGTATCGTCATTCAACGCCGCAAAAACGGTGTGCTTTGCTTTCGGATCCAAAATTAAATCACAATGAATCTCATCCGAACAAACAGTGAGGTCATACTTTTTGACGATTGCCGCGAGCCGCTCCAATTCTTCGCGCTCAAAGACTCGTGCCAACGGATTGTACGGATTGCACAAAAGCAAAACGCGTGAGCTAGACTGTGCGCAGGCGGCTTCTAGCTTGGCCCAATCATACGTCCAACGTCCGTTCTCAAAAACCATTTCCAGCTTAATCGAGGTGCGCTCCGAAATCGTGGGCGCTGTTAAAAATGGCGGGTACGCCGGCGAAGAGGTCACCACCGTCTCACCAGGCTTAGTGGCACAACGAATGGCCGCATGAATTCCCGGCACCAACGAACACATGAACGTAATCCACTCAGGACGAATGTCCCAGCCGTGACGACGTTTCATGTATTTCACAATCGAGGCAAAAACTTCATCGCGCTGCGCTGGATAACCAAACACGCCATGTGCCGCTCGTGCCTTAATCGCCTCCACCACCGCCGGCGGTGATTCAAAATCCATATCCGCAATCCAACTAGGGATAATATCCCGATTGGCATACCGGTGCCACTTAGTGCTGTCCGTGCTCGCACGCTCCGGACAACTATCAAAATTGAAAGCCATACTAGGGTGAACCTTGGATTGAACCCTCCATCGCGTAAATGCAATTTAGCGGCCGACCGTCCGGTCTTATTCAGATTCCAAACCCGCCCGCCCCATGAGCCTAATTGCCGACCTCGACCGCGGCCTGGTAGACCTCATTTTCCCGCGCGACTGCATGGTGACCCAGCTACCCATGGACGACCAGGCTCGGCTATACTTGTCCGACTTCGGAGCCCGCCAACTTGAACGCATTCACGATCCCCGCTGCCACACCTGCGGCCACCCGTTCGACGGCATCCTTGAGGGCGATCGCACCTGCCCACATTGCCTCGACCTCAACCCAGCTTTCGGTCGCGCCGTCTGTGCCTTCCGTGCCCGCGGTCACATTCGTCAAATTATCCACGAGATTAAATACGCCCACTGCCCCTTCCTCGTCGAGGACCTCGTGGCCATTGCCGTCGAGGACCCACTCTTTCGCCACCACCTCGCCGGTGCCCACCTCATCCCCGTACCACTGCATGCCGACAAATTCACCGAGCGCTCCTACAATCAAGCCGAACGCATCGCACGATCATTGTGTACCCACATTCCTGGCTGCTCGTGGTCGCACAGCCTGATAAAAATTAAATCAACACCCTCGCAGACCCTTCTCAATCGCATCGAACGCCGACGGAATGTAGCCAAAGCCTTTGCAACTAATCCCAACGCAACCATCTCACCCGATGTTCGCTATGTCATCATTGACGATGTGCTGACAACCGGTGCCACGCTTCACGCCTGTGCCACCGCACTACGCAAGACCGGCGCCCTGCACATCGACGCCGCCACTTTAGCCCACGGCTAAGGCCGTATCTAAATCCGCTTCGGTGATAGTCATTTTGCTCAAAATAAAGTGTCGCATGTCCGCTGCCAACGGCGCCCGAAAAGTTCGGGTTAATTGAGGCGACTTAAAATCAAGCCGCGCCGCATGCAGCGCCTGACGATTCATTTCCAAAACTTTTTCCAGTCGCTCCGTCCATCCGTGCTCCACGAATTCTAAGTACAACGAATCGTCTCCACCGTAAAGTTTGTCGCCCACCACCGGACATCCTAGCCACAAGGCGTGTGCTCGAATCTGATGTTTCCTTCCCGTATGCGGCTGCACTCGCACCAAGGTGTAACCGTTGCCCCATAAAATAGGCTCAAAAAATGTCGCCGACGGTGAAGTGCCCGGCCCCTCGCGTACCGCCGTCTTCACCACCACCTTACTCGTTTCGTCCGGACCCAATGGTTGATCCACCTGCACGGGCTCCTTCAATTCGCCTTTGAGAATCGTGTAATAAGTTTTGGTGACCCATCGACGTTCCATCGCGGTCTGCGAGGCCGATGCGGCGGCCACATTCTTTGCGATTAAAATAATTCCGCTGGTCTCGCGGTCCAATCGACTGACCAAATGCATCGTTTCCAGTCCACGCCACTCGCGCACGGCACCGACCAACGATGACCAAGGCCCGTCCTTCGAAGGATGGCAAACTAGCCACCCTGGTTTATCGAAAACCAAAAAGTCGTCGTCCTCCTCAATCAACCACTCTGGCAACTCCGCCGGATTCACCTTCGGCGCGGGTCGACTGGGCACTGCAAAATCTTCACCGCTCATGGCTTCGCGCTGAGTTTATCCTGCCATGAACTATGTGGTGCCGACCTTCCTTCATGGCGTGCTAAAACTTCGCCGACTAAATAAAGTGAGCCCACGACCACCACTTGGCCCGTGACACTGCATTCCATCGCCGCTGGAAATAAATCAACTACCGTTGATGAACGCACCACCCCAAGGTAATCCCTAGGAACCAAAGTTTTCATTTCTGCAATCGAGCACGCACGCTCATGCGCGGGTGCGACTAAAATAATTTCCCCCGCATGCTTGGCGACAACCGACAATAAAGCTCGCGCACGCTCCACGCCCAATGCGCCAACCACCACGGTAGGCTTATTTAATCGCGCTAAAAGTGGTTCGGTTGCCCGGACCCCTTCTTCGTTGTGTGAGCCATCGATAATTAAATCGCGCCCATCTTTTAATTTAAGTTTCTGCCAGCGGCCGCCCCAATTCACCGTCCGCAGGGCAGCCTTAGCCTTAACTTCGTCGAAGGATCGTCCGGTCGCTAATTCACACGCCAACCAGGCAGCACCCGCATTCCACTGTTGGTACTCACCCTGCAATGAAGTCTCAGGAAGGCCCGATTTAAATCGGTCGCGTACAAAATACACTGGGGCCCCCACCTTCTTAGCCTGCGCCACCAAGACCGCTTCCGCCGCCGCTGGCACCTTACTAATTACACAGGGTACGCCGGACTTAATAATCCCCGCCTTCTCTCCCGCAATGGCCTCAATCGTGTTACCCAAGAAATCTTGGTGATCCAAGCCGATTGAAGTAATCACCGTCACTAGCGGCTGACAAATATTCGTCGCATCTAGTCGTCCGCCTAGACCCGTTTCCAATACGACGATATCTACCTTCGCGCGTTTAAATTCTAAAAATGCGATAGCCGTGATGACCTCGAAAAATGTCGGCGTCATTTCCACGCCCTTCGCCACCAAAGCTTCATAATGCGGACGAATTTCTTCGGCCACCCGCAACACCCGTTCCGTCGACATTTGCTGACGGTTCACCTGGATGCGCTCGCCGATTTTAATTAAATGCGGACTGGTATATAAACCCGTGGTGCGTCCGCATACCCGTTGAATCGACTCTATCATGGCCGCGGTCGAACCCTTTCCATTGGTGCCCGCAATATGAATGCAGGGCGCCGAGTTCTCGGGATTGCCCAACCGCGCACTCAACTCACGCATACGCTCCAAGCCCAAGGCAGAACCCGCATTACGCAGATTCATCAGCCAAGCAAAAGTTGCAGCCGTGTCCATGACGGCCGACATTTAATTAGGCCGCGCGACGCTTCGCAACCTTTGGTGCACGGTGTGCCAAGGCCCGCAATAAGCTCGCTAACTTCGCC
>CANGNX010000005.1 GCA_947455415.1 Opitutia bacterium
ACAGGTGCAGGCCTTCTTGGGGCTTGCACCTGTTGTTTTTTAGGCTAACAAAGGGTCTTCTTACCTAACCTATGAAACACTCCCTCCACGCCCTCGCCCTCGCTGTTTTCAGCATGGGCATCGCTCAAGCTCAGTCCGCTGCCCCTGCAGCCCCTGCTCCAGTCGCCGTTGCCGATCTCTCGGCTCGCGCCAGCTTCTCTTGGTCTTCCAAGAATGTCGCACGCGGCAAAGAGCGCTCCAGCGAAGAAGGTCTCCTCCAATCGCAAGTCACCTTAGAGTACAGCATCCCTTCTTTCCAGGGTGTTTCCATTTACGCTAGCGCTTACAGTGCGGATGCTTTTGAGCGCACTTACACCATCGGTGGTCGCACGGATTCTTCCGTTGGCACCTTCGACATCGGTTACCAGCACTCCACTGCAACTGCTGCTGCGGTTGGAACGATTGCTTCAAAGGGCTACACCCTCATTGAGTCAGACAAGGAAATCTATGTTGGCGTTGTAGCTAATAAGGATGTGGCCCTGCGCCCTTCCTTGTATGTTTACTACAGCACCGAGCTAAAGCAGACCAACGTTGTGATCTCCGGTCGTAAGGACTTCGTGGGCGGCGAAATCGGTCTCCCTGGTTTCGACCTCTCCACTAAGGTGTATGCCGGCTCGGTTAACTCCTCGGCTTCGGATTACGAAACGACGAAGAACGCTTACCTCTATGTAGGTGCCTCGGTGGACGTGACCCGCACCATTGGTGCTGGCGCAATTGTTGGCGTAGGTGCTCATTATGCCTACAACACCGATGGTCAGACCGATACCAAGGGTAGCACGACCTGGTATAAGGCTTACGCTAACTTCCGCTTCTAAGCCTTAAAAAGCCTAGATTTCCTCAGAAGGGCGTGACTTTGGTCACGCCCTTCTTGTTTTTACGATTTAGAGGCTCGAACCCCCTATTTCGCCTCTTTGGGTGTTGACGGAGGGGTCCCAAGTCTCATTTTCCGACTTTCCCTCTTTATGAAGACCACGCTAGCTAAGAACGTGCAGCTCAAGGACAAGACCTGGTACATCATCGATGCCAAGGATCAAGTTCTAGGCCGACTCGCTGTCAAAATTGCCAACGTCCTCCGTGGACGTCACAAGCCAACCTACACGCCCCACGTCGACACGGGTGATTACGTCATCGTAATCAACGCCGACAAGGTGCGCCTGACGGGTTCGAAAGAAACCGACAAGACTTACATGTTCTTCACCGGTTGGGTAGGCACTGCTTACCGCCGCACCGCTGCGGCGATGCGCGAGCGTCGTCCTGAGTTCCTCGTGAAGCACGCCGTTAAAGGCATGCTTCCAAAGAATCGTTTGGCGAATGACATGCTCTTAAAGCTCCGTGTTTACGCGGGTGAAAAGCATGATCACGCGGCTTCGAATCCTGTTCCATTTCCAAAAATCTAATTACTAAAACGTTTCAATGAGCGCTGCTAAGTCCTCTCCTATTTCTGCTGTCGGTCGTCGTAAGACGGCTTCGGCTCGTATCCGCATCACGCGTGGTACCGGTATGATTTCCATCAACGGAAAGACCATCGAAGAATACCTTTACACCGAAGCCCTCGTTAAGTCGGCCACGGCTCCTCTCCGCACCTCCGGTCTCGAAGGTCAGATTGACGTCGCGGTTAACGTTATCGGTGGCGGTCCTAACGGACAAGCTGGTGCGATTTCTCATGGTTTGGCTCGTGCCATCCAGAAGATGGATCCAGCCCTGCGTGCCCCTTTAAAGAAAGACGGTCTCCTCACCCGCGATGGTCGTATGCGCGAGCGTAAGAAGCCCGGTCGTCCTGGTGCCCGTAAGCGTTTCCAGTTCTCCAAGCGCTAAACCGCCTCTGGAAACAGGAACTATCAAGGCCCCGGCACCCCGGGGCTTTTTTATTGCCCAGTTTTCTATGTCCAAGCGTCCAAACGTCGTTTAATCCTCTTTCATTCCGCTATGTCCCAAACATTGACCAAAGTCGGTATTGTAGGCGCCTCGGGTTACACCGGGGAGGAGTTGGTGCGTGTCCTAGCCCAACACCCCAAGGTATCGCTCGCCGCCGTGTGTTCGCGGTCGTTGGCGGGCAAGTTGGTCGTGGACGAGTTACCGCGGTTGCGGGGACTGGTCGATGGCTCGCTGAAATTTTCTGCCTCATCGCCGGCCGAGTGTGCCGCATCCGATGTCGCCGTCTGGTTCTTGGCCTTACCTCACGGTGTCGCGACGGAGTATGCCGCGCCCTTGGTGGCGGCGGGTAAACAAGTCTTGGATCTCTCGGCGGATTTCCGGTTACGGAATCTGGATAATTATAAAAAATATTACGGACACGAGCACCCTGCGCCCGCGTTGGTGGCCCAAGCACGGTACGTGATTCCTGAATTACAAACCGATGCCGCGTGGAAATCGTCGAAACTCATTGCGTGCCCCGGTTGTTATCCCACGAGCATTCAGGTGCCAGTCGTGCCGCTTTTACGGGCTGGTTTATTGAAGCCCGAGCCTGGTCGGTTGATTATTAATTCTTACAGTGGTGTTTCGGGTGCGGGTAAAAAAGCCGATGTGAATTACCTTTTCTGTGAACGGGAGGGCTCGGTGAAAGCTTACGGCATTCCGGGTCACCGGCACATTGCGGAAATCGAAGAAGCTTTTTCGGCCGCGGCGGGTCAGTCCGTGGTCATTCAATTTAATCCGCACCTCGCGCCGATGCATCGGGGAATTGCGACCACGATTGTCGTGCCAGCGCCTGGTGTGACGGCGGCACAAGTCGAAGCCTGTTGGCAGAAGGCCTATGCCGATAAACCGTTTGTCTCGATTCTGAAATCGGGAGATTTCCCTGATACGGCACATGTCGCGAACACGAATCGGGTTTCGATTTCCGTCGTCGCCGATGCTCGGACGGGAAATTTAATTATCACTTCGGTGATTGATAACCTTTTGAAAGGTGCGGGCGGACAAGCGGTACAGGCCCTAAACTTGATGATGGGTTGGGCTGAAACCACAGGTTTACGCTAAGCGATTTTATCCAATGGCTATTGAGTTTTTCAACGATTCACCTGGCATCACGGATGTCCCTGGCTTTCGCCTCGGTGCGAGCGGCTGCGACATTCGCAATAAGGGTTTAGAGCGGATGGACTTAGCTTTAATTGTAGCGGACCGACCCTGTGCAGCCGCGGGAGTCTTTACCACAAATGATGTTAAAGCTGCCCCTGTACGCTTTTGTCAGTCGGCCTTAATTGCTTCCAAGGGCATGGTCCGTGGCATTGTTGCCAACAGTGGCAATGCGAACGCCTGCACGTCGATGCAGGGCGATGAAGATGCTTTAGCGATGGCTAAATTGTCGGCCGCAGCAGTGGGTGCGCCGAATGAAACCTTCATGGTTTGTTCCACGGGTCGGATTGGTGAGCTCTTGCCGATGAAAAAAGTCGCAGCTGGAATTGCCCAAGCTGCTCAGCGTTTGTCGCGTGATTCAGCCGAAGGCATGCGGGCAGCGGAGGCGATTTTAACTTCTGATACCAGGCCCAAAACCGCTACGGCGTGTTTTAATTGGCAGGGCAAAAAAATCTCCGTGGCTGGTTTTGCCAAAGGCGCGGGCATGATTGAGCCTAATATGGCGACCATGTTGGCTTTTGTGGCCACGGATATTTCTGCCTCACCTGAATTTCTTAAAGCGGCCCTAAAGTCGGCCACCGATCAATCCTTTAACTGCGTCAGTGTCGATGGCGACATGTCGACCAACGACACGGTCATCTTGCTCGCATCGGGAGCATCGGGTGTGGGGGTGGATGCGTCGGCCGACGGTGCGCTGCAAAAACTTTTCCAAGAAGCTTTGGATAAAATCTGTTTTGCCTTGGCCGAGAAGATTGTCGGCGATGGCGAAAAAATCACGAAGGTCGTCGCGGTTGAAGTTGAGGGCGCACGTCAACGGGCGGACGCTGAAAAAATTGCCCGAGCCATTGGCAATTCACTTTTGGTGAAGTCATCCTGGTTTGGTGAAGACCCGAATTGGGGTCGGCTGGCCGATGCTGCGGGCTACGCTCGAACGGGTCTCGATGAGGCCAAGTTGGATATTCATTATGAAGACGTCCCGGCTGTCCTGGCGGGCAAGCCGTTGCCTGAAAATAAGCCACGCTGGAAGGAAATCGTGAAAGCCCGTCAGTTCCGGGTGCGGATTAATCTGAACCTCGGTTCGGCTAAGTTTAGGCTCTTGGCTTCGGATCTGACGGACGGGTATGTGAATTACAACAAGAGTGAGTAATTGCATTTTCCGTTTGCACGTCTGCCCGCACCTCTGACACTGCTTTTCTGACTGTAATGAGTACTCCCGCTGCTGCGCTTAAAGCCGAAGTTCTTCTCGAGGCCCTGCCTTATATCCAAAAATTCCGTGGCTCAACCTTCGTGGTTAAATACGGCGGAAGCTTCATGGATGATCCGAACCCGGAAGGTCGAGATCGGGTCGCGACAGATATCGCTTTCTTGGCGGCCGTAGGCATCCAAGTTGTGGTCGTACATGGTGGCGGCAAGGCCATCACGCGTGCGATGGATGGCGCGGGCATTAAATCGGAATTCCGTGGTGGTATGCGCGTGACGGATGCCTCGACCGTGAAGATTGTGGAACAAACGTTGAACGTCGAAATCAACGGTCAGATTTGTAATTCATTACGAGCACGCGGTGCGAATCCTTTGGGCATGCCTGGTAATCACGTGAACCTTTGCGAAAAACTTTTCGGTGCGGATGACGACGGCAACCCCGTCGATATTGGTTACGTAGGCGATATCAAATTTGTGAAAGCGAAGCTGATCAAAAAAGCTTTGGCCGATGGCTTTTTGCCCGTCGTTTCACCGATTGCACTCGATGCGGATGACCAGCCTTACAATACCAACGCCGATGTGGCTGCCGCCGCGGTGGCGGATTCATTGCGTGCACGCCGCCTGATTTTTATGAGCGATGTGCCGGGTCTTCTGGCTAATCCCGCTGATCCTGCTTCGTTAATTACGACCTTAAAGGTCAGTGAAGTCGATGAACTCAAGCGCAAGGGTGTGATTGCCGGTGGCATGATTCCCAAGGTCGACAGCGCTGTGAAAGCCCTGAAAGAGGGCGTACGTCGCGTACACTTTATTGACGGTCGGGTGCCCCACTCACTGTTACTCGAAGTCTTTACCGATAAAGGTATCGGTACGGAAATCATCCATGGCTAATGAGTGAGTCGTCGCATCATTCGGACGAGACTGCGGCATTGTACGCACGCCACATTGCGCACAACTATGCCACGCCGGCGATTTCGCTGGTTCGCGGCGAGGGTACATGGGTTTGGGATTCCAATGGTAAAAAGTATTTAGATTTTGCTTCCGGCATTGCCGTCAACGCAATCGGACACGCCCATCCAACGTGGGTGAAGCGCGTCGCCGCCCAGGCGGGCAAGCTCGTGCATGTCAGCAATCTTTATCGGAATGAGCCGCAAGGTCGTTTGGCGGCAACGCTGGCCAACTACTGTGGGGCTGGACGGGTTTTATTTTGTAACAGTGGAGCGGAAGCGAACGAGGCATTGCTGAAATTAGCACGGCTGCACGGAAAGAAAAAATCCGGCGTTGAAGGTCAGTGCATTGGCGTCGTGGTAGCAGAGCGCGCGTTTCACGGTCGCACCTTTGGTGGGATGTCGGCCACGCCGCAGGAAAAAATTCAAAATGGTTTCCGCCCTTTATTGTCGGGTTTTTCTTCAGCCCCGCTGAATGATATTAAGGCCTGGGATAAGGCGATTAGTGCCACTGAAACCGCGGCCGTCTTACTCGAGACGATTCAAGGTGAGGGTGGTATCTTTACGGCGGACCCCGCTTTCTTGCGCGAACTACAGGCGATTTGTAAGGCGCGTAATGTTCTATTTTTAATTGATGAGATCCAGTGCGGCATTGGACGTACGGGGAAATTCTTTGCTTACGAATATGCCGGCGTGAAGCCCGATGCGATTGCGATGGCGAAGGGACTTGGGGGCGGTTTCCCCATTGGCGCTATTTGGATGGCACCGCCGCACGATGAACTTTTTCAGCCTGGTTCACATGGAACAACTTTTGGTGGCGGGGCACTCGCGGCCACTGCCGCTCTGGCGGTCCTCGAAGTCATCGAGCAAGAAAAACTCTTAGCTAAAGTCTTTGACCGGTCGCCCGCTTGGCATGAGGCCCTTAAAGGCTTAGCGAAAAAATACCCGGCTCTCATTAAAGAAGTCCGTGGCCTTGGTTACATGGCAGGTGTGGCCATGAATGTGGATCCCGTACCAGTAGTCGCCGCGTTGCGCGAAGCTGGTTTGCTGGCAGTACCTGCTAG
Source organism: Opitutia bacterium (assembly GCA_947455415.1). Taxonomy (GTDB): domain Bacteria; phylum Verrucomicrobiota; class Verrucomicrobiia; order Opitutales; family UBA953; genus UBA953. The sequence goes on from CANGNX010000005.1 coordinate 6,320, forward strand.
TGGAATCGCCATTCGCCTCTTGCCTCCGCTGAATGCTTCGGTGGCCGAGCTCGCTGCCAGTGTCGAAATTTTTGATCGGGTCTTGGCCGGCATTAAAACCGCTTAAACGTCCAATTTAGGCACTATTTTCCTCTGTCCAAAAGCTGTTTGGTAGTTATTTTCAACTTTTCCTTTCATGCGTCACTTCCTCAAAGAGACCGATTTAACCGTCGCCGAAACCGCTTCGGTGTTCGCCCATGCGGCGGCACTGAAGGCAGGGCGGGGGAAGGATGTATCGAATGCGTTGGCCCGTCAGTCCTGGGGCTTACTCTTTTTTAAGAAGAGCACGCGGACGCGCGTATCTTTTCAAGTCGGCGTTCATGAGCTCGGCGGCTTGCCCGTCATGCTCAATGCGGACGACATGCAAATCTCGCGTGGCGAAACGGTGGCCGATACTGCCAAAGTACTTTCGCGTTACCTGCACGGCATGGTGATTCGTTGTCACGAGCATACCTTGCTCGAAGATTTTGCGAAGTGCGGCACGATGCCCGTCGTCAATGCACTCTCTGATTTTTTACACCCCTGTCAGTTCATGACCGATATGTTCACGCTTGCTGAGCGTTGGTCGAAGGGAAAGCCCGAGCATTATGCGGCTTCGCTGAAAGGACGGAAGATCGCGTTTCTCGGTGACACTGCGTGCAATATGGCTAACTCCTTTGTGTTGGGCGGTGCGGCACTCGGAATTGAAATCGCATTGGCTGGACCTAAGGGCTACGAGCCCTCGGCCGAAATTCGTGAACAGCTGAAGCGCGATGGCTTGAAGGAGACTTTTACTTTTACAACGGACGCCGCAACGGCGGTCAAGGGTGCCGACATGGTTTACACTGATGTGTGGGTCAGCATGGGCATGGAAGCCGAGAAGGCCGAACGCCTGAAGACCATGCAGCCTTATCAGGTTAATGCGGCCTTAATGAAGCATGCGAAGCCCGACGCCTATTTCATGCACTGCCTGCCCGCGCATCCCGGTGAAGAAGTTTCAGCGGATGTATTGGCAAGTCCGCAGAGCATTATTTTTGATCAAGCGGAGAACCGTCTACACGTGCAGAAGGCCATCCTCGCTTTCCTGACGGGCACTGCCCGCTAAATATTTTTTATTATACTCATGAGCAAAAAGAAGAAAATCGTTCTCGCCTATTCGGGCGGCCTCGACACCTCCGTCCTCCTTTCTTGGATCAAGGATAAGCACCAAGCTGAGATGATCGCCTTTTGTGCGGACATCGGACAGGAAGATGAATTGAAGGGCTTGAAACAGAAGGCACTTAAGACCGGCGCCTCGAAGTTGTACATCGATGACCTCCAAGCTGAGTTCGCCCGCGATTTTATTTTCCCGATGATGCAAGCGGGAGCCCTTTATGAAGGACAGTATTACCTCGGTACTTCGATTGCCCGACCTCTCATTGCTAAACGCATGGTGGAGATTGCCCGTAAAGAAGGCGCCACCGCGATTGCACACGGTGCGACCGGTAAGGGTAACGATCAGGTGCGCTTTGAGCTCACCTGTGCTGCTTTAGCACCTGATTTGGAAATCATCGCCCCCTGGCGCGATGAAAGTTTCCGCAGCGATTTCCCCGGCCGTGCGGAGATGATTGCTTACTGTGCGAAGAATAAGATTCCCGTCGAAGCCAGTGCGAAAAAGCCCTATTCATCGGATCGCAATCTCTTACACATCTCCTACGAGGCGGGTATTTTAGAAGACCCATGGATGGATGCGTTCGCCCCTGCCAATAAAGCGATGTTTAAGCTTTCGGTGGCACCTGAAGATGCGCCGAACAAAGCGGAGTATGTTGAATTAGAATTCCGTCAGGGTGATTGCATTGCGGTTAACGGCAAGAAATTGAGCCCCCTCGAAGTCATGCGCACGCTGAATAAGATTGGTGGCCGTCATGGCGTGGGTCGTGTCGACATGGTGGAGAATCGTTTCGTCGGCATGAAGAGTCGCGGTGTTTACGAAACCCCTGGTGGCACCATTTTGCACTTTGCTCACCGCCAAATCGAGTCGCTCACCATGGATCGTGAAGTCATGCACTTGCGCGATTCTCTCGTTCCACGTTACGCCACTCTGGTTTACAATGGTTTCTGGTACGCACCGGAGCGTTTGGCTTTGCAGGCACTCATCACCGAGTCCCAGCGTAACGTCACGGGCACGGTGCGCGTGAAATTGTATAAGGGTGGAGTTTATGTGGCCGGACGAAAGAGCCCGCGCTCCCTTTATAATCCGCATATTGCGACCATGGAGGCGGACCCCACCAAGGCTTACAATCAGAACGACGCTACGGGCTTCATTCGCCTCAATGGTTTGCGCCTGCGCGTGAACTCAAAGGTCAATGGCGTGCAGAACCTCAGTAAGACTGTTCGCTAAGACTTAACCCAAGTATAAAAAAGGCGTCCGATGGACGCCTTTTTTGTTTTAAATTGGAGGCGCGGGTCGGAATTGAACCGACGCATGGGGCTTTTGCAGAGCCCGGCCTTACCACTTGGCTACCGCGCCTAACGTTGACTGGGGGCAATCCTGACTCGCCCCACCTTTCTTTCAAGGGTTTTATGCATGGGCTTTCCTTTCCCTAAATACCCTGTAAATAAGGGGTATGTTGCCTCCGCCCCCGTTTCGTATTGGTCAAGGGTACGATATCCATCCCTTGGTGGCGGGGCGTGCGTGTATCTTGGGCGGTGTGAAAATTCCGTCCGACGTGGGTCCCGAGGGTCACTCGGATGCGGATGTATTATTGCACGCGATAGCGGATGCAATTTTAGGTGCCGCAGGGCTGCGTGATATTGGACATTATTTTCCTAATACCGACCTCACTTTGCAGGGCATGAATTCGGGTGTGATTGTCAAAAAAGCGGTGAGTGAAGTCACGGCCCTGGGTTGGAGAATCGGGAATGTCGATCTCGTGGTGTTAGCCGAGCGACCCAAGATCAGTCCGCATATTTCTGAGATGAAAAAAAGTGTGGCCCAGCTCTTGGGTGTCGAGGTGGGACAAGTCGGAATTAAAGCGACGACTAATGAGGGAATGGACGCGATTGGGCAGGGTAAGGCTTTGGCCGTGCAGGCAGTTTGCCTCATTTATCGGGGTTAAGGTGCCTTTTTTGCCATTGAGGCTTGTCAAAAGCCTATAAAAAGCCCATTTTAATGGGCTACTCTCTTTAGAGGTAGCCCTATGGAACAGACCCTCATCATTCTCAAGCCCGACTGCATGGAGCGCCGTCTCTACGGCACCGTTTTGGCCCGCTTTGAGGCGGAAGGTTTTGATATCCAGGCCTGCAAATTGACGGTGCTGACCAAGGCCCAATTGCGCGAGCACTACGCCCACGTGGCCGATAAGCCTTTTTACCCAGACATCGAAGCCTTCATGTCTTCCCGTCCGGTCATCATTGCCGTGCTCTCGGGGGACAAGGTGATTTCTCGCGTGCGCGATTTATTGGGCCCTACCAATTCTAAGGTGGCCCCGAAAGGAACCATTCGTGGCGATTTTGGCACCGAGATGATGCGCAATGTTTGTCACGCTTCGGACAGTCCAGAAGCTGCGTCGGCCGAGATTCGTCGTTTCTTTAAGGCCGACGAAGTTTTTCAGCCTGCAGTGGCTCGCGGATAAGTCTCGTTGGCTTGCATCTTTTTAAGACCTGCGGGGTTTTAAGATTCATGAAGCCATTCGTCTTTTTTGTCTTCGGATTATTTTTAATCCGAACCGAAGCAGCGGAATCCGTTGCACCTAAAGTAACGCCAGGCTTTGTTTTAAAAAGTTCGGTGGTCGCCGAAGGAGCCGCGATTCCCGTTGAATTTACAGGTGATGGTGCGGGTATTAGTCCACCGATTGAATGGAGAGGGGCCCCTGCAGGAACCAGATCGTATGTCGTAATCATGCACCATTTCCCGCACGAAGGTGATCCGGCGCGGTGGTATTGGACGTTATATAATATACCTGCGAATGTGACGTCACTGCCGAAGGGGGTGAAGGGCGTCGGCATTAATGGCACTAACTGCGTCAACTCCGACTTAGCTTACGCTCCGCCACATTCTAAAGGGCCGGGAGTGAAGAAATACACCATCACGGTTTACGCTTTGTCGGTTGCGCCTAAAACGATGCCAGCGAAGCAAGCGAATCGCGATACATTGTTGGCAGCCATCAAAGGAATAACACTGGCTCAGGCTGAACTCAATTTTACCTACGATCGTACGGGGGTAGTCGGTGCGGGGTCCTCTGCTGAAGCAGGTTCGGCCAAGCCCAGACGCGATTCTACCAAGTCGAGTTCACCTGCGGCTCAATAATTTTTAGTCAAAAAGCGACTTCCCCGTTGCCCTATGCCGGGGTTATTTCGCAATGTTAAAGCATGTTGGACCCAAAGTTACTTCGTGAACAAACCGACTTTGTCCGCAAGGGCATTGCGCGTAAAAAATTTCAGGTCGACCTCGATGCGGTGCTAGCAGCCGACGAGGTGCGCCGTCATGCGGTGGTGGAATTTGAATCCGCTCGGGCTGAACAGAATGCCGCGAACAAAGAGATGGCCGCTATGCCTAAGGGCTCACCTGAATTTCAGGCTAAATTATTGGAGATGAAGTCGGCTTCTGCGCGCGTGAAAGAGCTCGAGAAAAAAGTCAGCGAAGCAGAAGAAGTTTGGAAGCAGGTCGGTTTGACGGTGCCTAATGTTCCTCACGAATCCGTGCCCGAAGGTCGCACTGAGGCCGACAACAAAGTCGTCGCTACCTGGGGTGATGAAGCGAAGTTAGTTTCGACGGCGGCCAAGCCGCACTGGGATATTGCGTGGTTTGCGAAGGCGATTGATTTTGAACGTGGCGTCAAAGTAACCGGCGCCGGTTTCCCGTTTTACGTCGGAGATATGGCACGTCTGGTGCGGGCCTTGATTCAATATTTCTTAGAAGAAGCCAATGCTGCGGGTTACACTGAAGTACATGCGCCTTTACTGGTGAATGCGGCAAGTGCGACGGCCACAGGTCAACTGCCCGACAAAGAAGGTCAGATGTACCATGCTCAGACGGATGATTTTTATATGATTCCGACCGCCGAGGTGCCGGTCACGAATTTCTTCCGCGATGAAATTATCGATGAGGGTGCCTTGCCTGTGAAGCGTTGTGGTTACACGCCCTGTTTCCGACGTGAAGCTGGCAGCTGGGGTGCGCACGTGCGTGGCCTCAATCGCTTGCACCAATTTGATAAGGTGGAGCTCGTGAAATGGGTGCACCCCGATCAGTCGTTTGCCGAATTAGAATTACTACGTGGTGATGCGGAGCGTCTCTTACAGAAATTAAATTTACCTTACCGCGTGTTGTTGATTTGTGCAGGCGATATTGGTTTCTCACACAGCAAACAGTACGACTTGGAAGTCTGGGCAGGAGGACAGAAGCGCTGGCTGGAAGTTTCGAGTTGTTCAAACTTTACTGACTTCCAGGCGCGCCGCGCGGGCATACGTTTCCGTCCGAAAGACGGTAAGCCAGAGTTTGTACACACCTTGAACGGTTCGGGCTTGGGCTTGCCTCGAGTCTTGGCGGCGATTTTGGAAAATAATCTTCAGCCCGATGGCACGGTGATTATTCCCGAGGCCTTGCGTCGCTGGTACGGCAAAGAAACGCTCAAGTTTTAAGTTCACTTTAGATTGGCAGGGCAGGGTGGAGCGCTAACGTTAGCGCGTGTCCGAAGAGTTGCCACCCGCCGTTGATCTACGTCATGCCTGTGCTCAGTTGCCAGCATTGAGCCTGCTGGCTTTGGAGAAATTTGAAACCATTGGAGTGGCGGTTTCGGGCGGAGCGGATTCGATTTATTTATTGGCGGCTATGTGGGCAAATCCGATTTATCGAAATCGATTATGCGTTTTGCATTTTAATCACCGTGTACGTGGGGCGGACGCCGAACGAGACGAAGCCTTTGTCCGAAATTTTTCTGCCGCACTCGGTGTGCCCTGTGTGGTGGGACGGCGAGCGGAAGCCGGTGAGGCCAGCGAATGGGCGTTGCGTGAAGCACGTAATGAATTCTTCGCCCAGCAACGTCAGGCCTTAGGTTTTAAACTCATTTGTACCGCGCACCATATTGACGATGTGGCGGAAACGATGCTCATGCGACTGGCACGTGGTGCGGGCCTAAGTGGCCTGTCGGCGCCGCGTGTTTGGCAGACCTTACAGGACGGACATATGCGCTATCGGCCATTGATTGCGTCGGGCTTAAATAAGAAAAGTATTTTGCAACAGTTGTCGGCCGCATGTATTCCATGGTGCGAGGATGCCACGAATGCTTTACCCATTGCTTGGCGGAATCGCATTCGCGCTTGGCTGAGTGGTGGTGCCGAGAAGGTTTTGGGTGAGCGTTATGCGTCGGGCTTTGCTCATTCCGCACAAGTGATTGAGCAGGCCCGTCAGGCCTTGCTCGCTTGGGCCGACGAATTAGGTGCCGGCGTGATCGATGGGGCGATGTCGGCTAGAGTCTTACGTAATCGTCCGCACGGTTTAATCCATGTCGCCCTTGCTCGTTTTTTACAGCACCACGGTTTGGGTGCAGCCAGTGGACGGTCTGTTGAACTCTTGGTCGATGCCATTGAGTGCGGCATGGAAATTCAGGTTTCCGTTTTGGGTCGGCAGGTGAAAGTTACGCAGGGCGTAGTGCGACTCGTGGCTGAAGCCTCGGTGCCCTTTGGTTCCGATTTAAGGAATTTAAAATTGGGCGTGCTCGATGATGAGTGTGGCCTCTTAGCAGAGGAAGTTGCGGTCGATGCATCGCTTTGGGAAAAGTTATCACGCGGTGACATTCCGCCCAGTCGCGAGGTGTACTTATCGGCCACGGCTTTGGGTGCCTTAACCTGGCGTGGAAGGGTGGAGGGCGACCGCTATCAGCCCCTCGGTTTAAACGGGGTAGCAAAAATTTCTGATTTATTAATTAACCGTAAAATCCCATTGGCTCAGCGGGAAACGCTACCGGTGGTGATGCTAGGAGCGGAAATTTTATGGGTACCGTCGATTCCGCCAGCGGAATTATACAAGTTAAAGGGGCCCACAGATAGGGCTCTCCGATTGACTTGGCTCACCCCCTGCTTAGGTTGAATTCTCCGCCAATGAGCCAAGATAATAACGACAATAATAATGGAAATCGTATTAACGCCAAACCCCTGCTGGTTTGGGTTATCCTCATTGGATTGGTGGCTTTATTGGTGAATTACAGTGCCCCTGCCGGTAATAGCGTGCAGCAACTGGGCGTGGGCCAGGTCTTATCGTTGGCTCAAGAGAAGAAGATTAAGAATTTAACCGTTAAGCCTGACCCCTCGGCTGGCTCGGACAGCTGGTATCAGCTCTCAGGTGAACTGGAAGTTAAAGGTGCATCAGCGGACGACAAAGCACGCTTCGTGGCCGCTGGTCGAGTGACCGAAAAAGAATTTGAAGCCTTACGTGGAGCGGTGGCGAAGGATGCTTTCAAAGAAGTTCCGGCCCAAACCGGCTTCACGATGTTCCTTTATAACGTTCTGCCGACGTTGCTGATTTCGGGTATCGTTCTCTACATGATGTACCGCTTCTTGAAGAACGCGAATCGTGGGGCGATGCAGTTTGCGAAATCGCGCGCACGCTTGAATGCCAATGAAACTGAGGGCACCACGTTTAAGGACGTCGCTGGTTGCGATGAGGCGAAGGAAGAAGTAAAAGAAATCGTTGATTTTCTGAAGGATCCTAAGCGCTTCACGAAAATGGGTGCCACGATTCCGAAGGGCATCTTAATGGTCGGACCTCCTGGCACGGGAAAAACTTTATTGGCTCGTGCGGTGGCAGGTGAAGCCAAGGTCCCCTTCTTGAGTATCAGCGGTTCCGACTTCGTGGAAATGTTTGTTGGCGTTGGTGCAGCACGTGTGCGCGACACTTTTGAGCAGGCTCGCAAGATGGCGCCTTGCATTATCTTTATTGATGAAATTGACGCCGTCGGCCGCCAGCGTGGTGCGGGCGTCGGTGGTGGCAATGACGAGCGCGAGCAGACGCTTAACTCTTTGTTGGTTGAGATGGATGGCTTTGATGGCCAAGCCGGCGTGATTGTCATTGGTGCGACCAATCGTGCGGACGTGTTGGATCAAGCCTTGCTTCGCCCCGGACGTTTCGACCGCCAAGTGTATGTTGATTTGCCTGATTTGAAAGGCCGCGAAGCGGTCTTGGCCGTACACGCTAAACGTTTCCAACTCGGTGCCTCGGTGGATTTAAACCGCGTCGCTCGTATCACCACGGGTATGTCGGGCGCTGACTTAGCAAACCTTTTAAACGAAGGTGCGCTGCATGCGGGTCGTCGTAATCGCGATAAAGTTGAGATGTCAGACATTGAAGAAGCGCGCGATAAAATTGCTTACGGCCGTGAACGTCGTCGCGCGATGGATGAAGAAGATCGTCGCAGCACGGCTTACCACGAGGCGGGCCATGCGATTGTCCAGGCCGTGATTGATGATGGAACGATGCCCTTGCACAAAGTGACAATTTTGCCGCGCGGTCGTGCCTTAGGCATGGCGATGTTCTTGCCGAAAAAAGATATCCTCGGTTACTCCAAGGTTCGTTTGCTCAGTTATATTTGCACCGCAATGGCTGGCCGCATTGGCGAAAAAGTAGTCACCGGAGATATTTCGAATGGTGCCTCATCGGATATCAAACAAGCCACGCGTATGGCCCGTCAGATGGTCTGCGATTGGGGCATGAGTGACTTGGGTCCCATTTCTTATAACGAAAACTCGGACACGATTTTCTTGGGTCGCGAAATCTCCCGCACCCAATCGCACAGCGATGAAACCGCCCGTCGAATCGATGAAGCCGTCGCGAAAATTGTGAGTGAGCAATACACCCGCGCCGAAAAGATTATCGCCGAGCACGCGGAGGCGCACCGCAAGGTAGCGGAAGCGCTCCTCGAGCATGAGACGCTCGACGGCGTGCATGTGATGGAAATTTTAAAGACCGGTTCGATGCAGACGCCGATTGTCGGTACGCCTGTGCCTAACCTCGTGCGCGAGCCGAACGCTCCAGGAACTGAGCCTGAAGCAGGTACGCAGACATCGCCCACCCCTGCTTGAGGTTTGCACCCGACCGTTTTCACCCTAAGCTTTGATTATGGTTATCGGGCTTACGGGTGGAATTGGTTGCGGTAAGACCGCAGCGGCTAGGTTTTTTGAACCGCATGGCTTCGTCATTGTGGAGGCCGATCAATTGGCCCGCGTGGCCTTAGCGGAGTTACCAAGTTTAGCGGCCATACAGGCACGGTGGGGGAAGGATTGTTTACGCTCGGATGGTTCGCCCAATCGGGAATGGATTGGACGAAAGGTTTTTGCGGATGCGAACGAACGCGCTTTCTTGGAATCGCTTTTGCACCCGAGAGTTGCGACGTTGCGAGCGCAGGCGACGGCCGATCGGTCTCGCTCCTACATCGTGGAAATACCGCTCCTCTTTGAGTTGGGCCTCGAAAGCACCTTTGATGCCGTCGTGTGTATCGCATGTTCAGATGAAGTGCGTTTAAATCGACTCGAGAAACGCGGACTCTCCCGAGAACAGGCTACGGCACGCATTAATACGCAAATGCCTATCAGTGAAAAGGTTAAGAAATCAAAATACGTGATTTTTAACGATGGTGACCTCGATTTTTTAGAAGCTCAGGTGGATCGGCTAGTGACCACCTTAAGACCGTAAAAAACTCGTCATAAAACGCCTAGTTTGCGGTTGCGGTGGGGGTGGGCAGTTTTACCGTTTCCTTTACACCTCTCTCTGCCGTTTACGGCAGAGTCCCATTAACCCCTTCTTCCGCCTAGGATTACCTTCCCGTGACGACCGCCGACGATTTCGTCATTCAATTTATTCAAGACAAGGGACTCGTTTCCTCGGCCGACGTGGCTGAGGCCCGTGCCGCTTTAACGAGCATTCCCGACGGGCAGAATCCAGATACCCTGGCCATTGCCAAACTGGTAGAGACGGGGAAAGTTAGCTGGGCGAATATTACCAAGGAGTTGGGTAAGGAGTTTGATATGGAGGTCATTGACGTTTCGGTGGTGGCGCCAGCCGATGCCCTATTGAAATTGGTGGGTCGCGAGTTGGCCGAACGCTCTAATATTTTGCCCCTGCAAATGGATGGAGCGGAATTGTTAATCGCAATTGCAGATCCGTTAGACACGGAAACTTTAGACTCACTTTCACGCGTATTAAAATTAACTTTAAATACCAAATTAGCTCCGCCGGATGAATTAAAAATCGCCATCGAGCGCTGTTACACGGGCGGACAGCCCGCGGGTGGAGCGGACGACATTTTGGGCGGCATGGGTGGAGCCGATGGGGTAGAATTGCCCTCCACGGGCGATGTGAAGCAGGAAGACGCGCCGATTATCCGCTACGTGAATTCATTGATTGTAGATGCGATTCGTCGCAAGGCTTCGGATATTCACTTGGAGCCACTCGAAAAGCGTTTCCGGGTGCGTTTCCGAATCGACGGTGTGTTGCAGGAGATGAAAGGACCCGCCAAGCGCCTGCAGGCCTCGGTCATTTCGCGCCTGAAATTAATGGCCGAAGTTTCGCTTGCGGAAAAACGAATTCCGCAAGACGGACGGATTCAAGCCCGTACGGGTGGGCGTGATATTGACTTACGTGTTTCGATTTTGCCGACGGTTTACGGGGAGTCGATTGTCATGCGTATTCTTGATAAAGAAGGCCTGAAGCTCGGCTTGCCCGAGTTAGGTTTCTTTGCGGATGACCAAGCAAAATTCCAAGGCCTGATTTCCGGTTCGGATGGAGTGTTCCTCGTCACTGGTCCAACGGGCTCGGGTAAATCCACCACGCTTTATTCGGCACTGAATTATATCAACAAGCCTGACCGCAAAATTATCACGGTCGAAGATCCAGTGGAATACCAGATGGCGGGTATCAATCAGGTCCAGGTGAAGCGCGATGTCGGCATGACCTTTGCCGCTGCGCTACGCGCTATGTTACGTCAGGCGCCTAACATCGTGATGATCGGTGAAATTCGAGATTTAGAAACCGCTGAAATTGCGATTAACGCTGCGCTCACAGGTCACATGGTCTTCTCGACTTTGCACACCAACGATTCCGTTAGCGCAGTCACGCGCTTGGTGGATATCGGCGTGAAGCCTTTCCTGGTTTCTGCGGCGTTACGTGGAGCTTTGGCCCAACGTCTGGTCCGCCGTGTTTGTCAGTCCTGTGCGCAGCCGTATAAGCCAACGGCGAAGGAACTTTATACCATTGGTATGACAGAGCAGGACATTGCCGGTGCGACCCCAATGAAGGGTGCGGGATGTCCGAAGTGTAACGAACGTGGCTACAAGGGTCGCCGGGGTGTCTTCGAACTTTTCGTGATTACCGAAGAAGTTCAGGAAATGATTTATTCGGGCTCCAGTTTAGTGGAGCTCCGTCGCAAGGCACGTGAATCGGGCATGCGCACGATGCGTGAAGACGGTCAACGCAAAGTGGCATCGGGTATGACCACGGTGGAAGAAGTCATGGGTGCCACGGTGGCGGATGATGTCATCTAATCGGCATGGCGTACGACCTTCAAGATTTGCTGAAAGCCATGGTCGACAATGGCGGGTCCGACTTGCACTTACACGTCGGCGTTCCCCCCGCTCTACGCATCGCTGGTAAAATGGTTCAGGTTCAAGGTGCAGCGTTAACAGCTGTAGATACCGAAGCTATGGCGAAGACGATTATGCCTCCGATGCAAGCACAGCGACTTGAGCACGATGGTGGTTGCGACTTTGGTTTTAGGTATGGGCCTGGTGACCGTCGGTTTCGTGCTAATATTTTTCGGTCACAAGGCTCCCTTGGTTTAGTTTTACGACTGATCACCAACAAACTTTACACGCTCGATCAACTTCGTTTGCCCAATACGATTAAATCTCTGCTTGGTCGTTCAGGTGGCCTAATTTTAGTCGCATGTCCGACTGGTTTTGGAAAGTCGACCACACTCGCGGCGATGATTGATTGGATTAATAATAATGAGAGTGGCCACGTGATTACCTTAGAAGAGCCGATTGAGTTTATTCATGAACCGAAGAGGTGTGTCATTAGCCAACGCGAGGTTCTGACGGATGTCCCCAGTTTTGCTGAAGGTATTCGGGCGGCTCTACGACAAGACCCTGATGTTATTCTGGTCGGCGAGATGCGGGATTTAGAAACCATCTCAGCTGCCGTGACTGCTGCCGAAACTGGGCACCTCGTGCTTGCCTCACTTCACACGACGGGCGCAGGCCGGACAGTAGATCGTATCATTGATGCTTTCCCGGATAATGCGCGTGAACAGATTAGAACTCAGTTAGCAGCTTCTTTGGCGGCAATCATTTCTCAGGTTTTATTAAAAACCAAAGACGGACGTCGCGTAGCTGCATTTGAAATCATGGTTCGTACGGATGGCATTGCTGCAAAAATCCGTGATAAAAAAACTTATCAAATCGCCTCAGATATTGAAACGGGAGTCGCTCGCGGCATGCGCACCTTGGATTCAGATTTAATTACACTCTACAAGCAGGGTGAGATCGAAGAATCGGAGATCATGACTTATTGTCAGGACGTTGAAGCTATGAAAGCCCGCCTCAAGCTACACGGTAGTACCGTAAACTAATCCCAATCACTTTAATAAAAATCATACCATGTTTGAAGACCACAGCGATATTATACGCGACATTGCCATTGAAGTTGGCCTCTTGAATCAGACCCAAGCCGACGAGATATGGGAGTCGCACACGACGACAGGTAAATCCTTCGCTGACAGCTTAGTGGATGCAGGGTTGGCGGACCGTCCTGCTATTTTGCAAGCGATTGCGGATCACTTGGGCGTACAGTATTATTCAGCGATTCCCACGGCATCAGATGAAGAAGTAACTAAGATTTTAAAAGCCCCCCAGGCACACAAGTATGCGGTGGTGCCCGTGGCGGACGAGGCAGGGAAGGTTACTCTGGTCTCCAAAGACCCCTTTAACTCGGCTACGGTTAACGAGCTCACCTTTATTTTAAAGCGAGATATCGAGTTAGCGGTCGCTGATCCGAGCATGGTCGATGCGGCGATTGTCCGTGTCTACGGCGAGCCCTCCGCGACCTCGATGGAGGATTTGCTCGGCGAGTTTGATCAACTCGGCACCGAAGCCACGAGCGAAGAAGACGCTGCGAAAGCCGCGAATCAGGCGCCAATCATTCGCTTCGTGGACTTAGTTTTACAAGAAGCGGTGAAGGCCAAGGCCTCCGATATTCACTTTGAGCCTTTCGAAGATCAGTTCCGTATCCGCTATCGGATTGACGGTTCGCTTTACGAAATGGCACCTCCGCCGAAGAACTTAGCCCCTGCCGTTACAGCGCGCGTGAAGGTGCTCTCTTCCTTGAACATTGCCGAACGTCGCGTGCCGCAAGACGGACGGATTAAAACCACCATTGGTGGTCGGGCGATCGATTTACGTGTTTCGACTTTGCCCACACAGTTTGGTGAATCGCTCGTGTTGCGTATTTTGGATAAGACCGTCGTTAACCTAAGTCTCGATGCACTCTCCATGCAGGAGGACATCAAGGAAGGCATTCGTACGATGGTGAACCGTCCGAACGGTATCTTTATTGTAACTGGCCCAACGGGTTCAGGTAAAACCACCACGCTTTATTCGGCGTTACGTGAAGTGAATACGGAAGACGTGAAAATTTTAACCGCCGAAGATCCGGTGGAATACGAAGTCGAAGGCATCATGCAGGTGCCAATCAATCACCAAGTCGGACTGACTTTCGCCGCCGCTTTGCGTTCCTTCCTTCGTCAAGATCCTGACACTATCATGGTGGGGGAAATTCGAGACATTGAGACCGCCCAAATTGCCGTCCAAGCTTCGCTAACGGGTCACGTGGTTTTATCCACGCTGCACACCAACGATGCTCCGGGTGCGGTGACGCGTTTGATTGATATGGGGCTCGAGCCCTTCTTGATTTCCGCATCGCTGGAAGGTGTGTTAGCGCAGCGTCTGTTGCGTAAGATTTGTAAGTCGTGTCGCACTGCGTACGAGCCCGACAAAGAAGTCGTCAACATGCTCGACGTGGATGCGCTCGAAATCGCTAATAAGAAGTTCTACTTCGGCAAGGGCTGTCCCGAGTGTAATCGCTCCGGCTACCGCGGCCGCCAAGGCCTCTTTGAGTTGATGACAATCAGTGATTCAATCCGAACACTGATTACGCAGCGTGCACCGACCTTGGTGCTGAAACAGAAGGCTATTGAAGTCGGCATGCGTCCCTTGCGTGATGACGGCCTGCGTTGTATCTTCGATGGTTTAACCACCATTGAAGAAGTTCTGAAATACACCTAATTCTTTTACCCCACACATTCCCATGCCCGAATATAAGTATAACGCGATTGATCGCAATGGCGCTCAAGCCTCAGGTAAGATCGAGGCCGCCAGCGATGAGCAGGCCCGTCAGAAGCTCATGGCCAAAGGCCTGATGGTGACGACCTTGGCCGCCGATGGTGGCGCCGCGAAGGCCGCCGCAGTGGTTTCGGCTCCTAAGAAATCGGGTTTCAGTTTGAGCTTTGGGGCGAAAGTTAAGCCCGACGAAGTCACAATCATGACCCGTCAGTTGGCCACGCTGATTGTGGCGGGGTTGCCTCTGTTGCGGGCCCTGGAATTGATTCACCGTCAGGAGCGTAATCCTTACTTCAAAGAAATTTTAGGTAATATTGCCGAGAGTGTTTCCCAAGGTAATAACTTGTCCGAGGCATTGCAGTCACACCCCAAGGTTTTTGACCGACTGTACGTGAATATGATTAAGGCCGGTGAAGCCGGTGGTGTTTTAGATAAGGTCTTGGATCGTCTGGCCAAATTCCGTGAAAAAGCCCAACGCATTCAAAAGAAGGTGAAGTCGGCAATGGTTTATCCTGGTGTCGTCGTGACGGTGGCGGTCGTGATTGTTTATATTCTGATGGTGAAGGTCGTGCCTTCGTTCCAAAAGCTCTTAGACGGACAGAAAACTCAGATGCCTCCGCTGACGCAGTTTGTCGTGGGTATTTCGAAGGCTTTAACCGAATTTTGGTACGTCACTCCGTTTGTGATTTTCGGCGTTTATTTCTTTCTCAAAACCTGGCTGGCAACCGAGAAGGGTAAGGCTATTTTTGACAAAATTATCTTCAAGTTACCAAAAGTCGGTGGCTTCGTGCAGATTGTCTCGGTTTCACGTTTTGCCCGCACCTTCGGAACCTTGATGTCATCTGGTGTTCCCATTTTACAGGCTATTACGATTACGCGTGATACCTTGGACAATGTAGTCATCGCGAACTCCTTGGAACTCGTGCATGATCGTGTGCGCGATGGTGAGCCGCTTTCGGTACCACTGGAACAAACCGGAGTTTTTCCACAAATGGTTACTTCCATGATTCAAGTCGGCGAAGAAACCGGACAGCTGCCTGAGATGTTGAACCGCGTGGCGGATATTTATGACGAAGAAGTGGACAACGCGGTGACGGCGCTGACTTCGATTATCGAGCCCGTACTCATCGTCTTCCTCGCCGTCGTGGTTGGTGCCATCGTTTTGGCGATGTTCTTACCGTTGATTGCGCTGATCACCAAGATGACGGGCGGGGCGTAATTCGTTCCGACCTGTTCGCAAAAAGCCCGACGGTACCGTCGGGCTTTTTTGTGTCCCATCGTAAGGGCCCAAAAAGGAGCCGGCTTACGTACCCCTACGTAAGCCGGCTGTTTTTTACTATTTTAACTTACTTACCCCATTGCCCCGTAGGACAAATTGATGTGATTAACAGAAAGTACTTAGGGTGTATTTGCAAGGAATATTGGATAATTCACAGGCGTTACTTATGTAAGTAACTGATATTAAATAACTTAAAATTGGGTGCAGGGGTAGGATTTGAACCTACGACCTTCAGGTTATGAGCCTGACGAGCTAACCGGGCTGCTCCACCCTGCAATAAGTGGGAAGTGGAGAAGAAGGGCGGATGGCACGACTCGCAAGATATTTTTTTAGCGTAATAAGTTAATTCCCTGAGCAGTAGGGTGGACGGGCGTCTAGGGCTATAGGGTGAGGTTAAAATGAGCGAACCCTCGCTTGTTTGTTTCAATGCAGAGCTAAAATCAGCCCCATGCCTGGGCGACACACTTTATTTTCCCGTCAAGTGGGCCAACGCTCCTGGCGCGGCCTGATTATATCAGTTGGGGTACACGGTTTACTCGCGTGGTTGGCCTGCTGGATTATTTTTCGCATACCACCTGCAGCCGTTAAGCAACACGATGAAGTTTTTGTGGTGGCGGGAGGCGGTGCGAGTGCCCCACCAGCCGCACCATCTTATGCGGCGAGTCAGGCCCAGCGGGTGGATCGAATCTCGCCGCAACGATTGTCGGTAGAAAGTGCCAGCACATCGGTCGCCATTCCTGAGTTGTCCAAATCTACTGAGGGGGCTGCGACTGGTCTAGGTGTGGCGGGGCTGGGTCAAGGACTCGGCAGTGGGTTAGGTGGATTAAAGGGCGTCGGCAGTGGCTTGGGAAGCAGTGCGGGGTACGTCGGTAAGTGTGTGATGGGTGCGATGATTAAAGCCCAGAAGGTAGCGGTCTACTTGGACTGTTCGGGCTCGATGCGGCCCTACTTAGCACGCGTCACCGCGGAGATTAAAAAGCAGTACCCCACGGCGGATGTTTTTCGCTTTGATGGTGCACGTGTGGTGGCTCTCGGTGATGAAATTATTTTCGGCAGAAATTTCCGCGGCGAAGCACCGAAGCTAACGGAGGCACCGACGCAGACCATAGAGAATGAATTAACTGCAGAGGGGAGACAATTATTGGTGAGAATTCGTAGTGCCTGCGAGAAGGGTTCGCTCGGTGCGTGGATTGATCGTATGCTTGGTGAGCCTTACGACGCCTTAGTGGTGTTTTCCGATTTTATGGACGGGGTTCGGGTTTATGAATCGCATAAGACGAACGGGTTTACCCAGGTTTATTCCGATAGTGCCTACCATAAAGTTGGGCAGAAGCTCCCCGCTGGCGCCTGGCAACGTCGATGGCTGGAGGTGTTTAAGGGAAGTGCCACATCGCGGGGCCTGAAGGTTTACCTGTTTACCATCGATAAGCCACCACAGGGCTTTTTACAGGCCTGCGTTGAGGCCTCAGGCGGTTCGTCGGCGAACGTCGGCTGGCTGCGGCAAACAAGGTAGCGTTTGCCTTGGCGATTGCACCCGACGGAGAGATGGCTTGGATGGGGTATGGCCACGTTTCAAGCAGAGCACCGCGCCCAGTTCTCGGATACGGATGCCGCGGGCATTGTGCATTTCTCGACGATCTTTTTCTGGGTCGAAGCGACGGAAGAGGCACTCTTTCGTGCGCTCAAATTGCCATTTCTTAAATTCGACGGAAATAAATTAAGCGGCTTCCCGCGGGTGCGAGTAGAGTGCGATTACTTATCGCCCGTGTATCGGGATGAGTTGGTGGTGGTGACGCTCAGCCCTCAGGAGATTGGAGACAAGAAGCTGGTTTGGGGGTTCAAGGCACAGGTGGGGAATCGTCCAGTGGCTCAGGGTGCCTTGACTACGGTCTATGCGTGGCGCGAAGGGCAGGGTGCGATGATGGCGGCGTTGGTTCCGCTTGAAGTGAAGCAGGCCCTCGAGGATTTTTTTGGTAAAACTTCTCAAGCGTAAAGTTGGGGATGACTGAGTTACCGCGGATTCATAATTTTTCGCATCATGCCATGGGCGTGACCTTTTGGGTGCGCGTGGCAGAAGAGGATTTCATTTTTGCTCAACGTGCAGTCGAAGCCGCTTTTTTTTATTTAGATGAATTGAGCCGCGAAATGGGTTGGGCCGATGGCGATTGGTCGGCCGGTCAGATGGCCTTGGTAAATCGGTTACCTGGCGGCGAAATGATGGCGGTGAGCCAAAGTTTTGCCGATTTATGGCTGGCGGCCGAAGCCTATCGTGCGGAATCGCAAGGGGCCTTTGATGTTAGGGCCGGAGGGCTTTTTAATTATTGGAGACACAGGTCGCCTGCTTCTTTTAGTCCCGATGACACCGCATGGTTGGCGGCGATGGATGCTTTCAAGGCTTCGTCTTATCGCCTAGAGGGTCTCGAGTTTCACGCGGTGCATTCCGGTGCCACGATAGATTTCCGGTCGATAATCTGTGGCTACGCCGTGGATCGTATGTCGGAGATTCTGGAATCAACTTGGGGTATTCATCGAGCACTCATTATGGCAGGCGGTGCGGTCATGCGTGCCCTTGATCCGCCTGGAGAAACGGCTGGTTGGCGAATTGCGATTGGAACTCGGGCAGAATTATTGCTCTGCCGTTCAGCTTTGAGCAGTCGTGTAAAGTCAGCCACTGGCCCGGTGTTACTGGATGCTCGTATCGGTGAGCTCGGTCGTGAGGAAGGCATCGTACGCGCTTTAGCGTCCACGGCTCAAGAGGCACAATACCTTTCGTTAATGGGTTTAGTTTTAGATGAAGCCGAGGTGCGACTTTTATTGGGTGAAAACGGCCAGCGTGGCCTTTGGCTCACGAATGACCAGCGTCTCGGTGTTCTCCACGCCTTGCCCCGCTTTGTTTAAGTCCCGCCTAATTCTTGAGGATGGTTTCGATGTCAATCTGCAGTTGATCGCGATTATTCGAAAATAGGAAAATGTCCGAGGAGATACGAGTCAGTGCCTTGGCTAGCATTTCTTTGGGCGGTCGGCGGGTCGACATCAGTCGGCGCAAATACACTTCGAGGTCTTGTGCAACTTCGGGATGTTCGATCTTCAATTTAACTATCTCCAAGAGAATCGCCTGATTACTTTCGTTGGCGAGGTGAACATCTATCAGCATATTATTAGCCTCGAGGTAGCGTTTCGCTGTGATTAATTTTTTACCAGATGTTACCAAGAGCGAGGGTGCCACGTTCCGGGTTTGGGTCAGTCGCCGCAAATTAATGGAGGCAATTTCGGGTTGGTTATCGGCGAAATACGCAATGGTTCGCAAGGCGTCCAACGCAATGCTGACACTTTGGAGCCATTGTTTATTTTCGTTTTGATCTAATAGCTCGTTAATCAAGAGAATGGCTTCATGTGCTTGGTTGTCGTTGATTAAGCACTCCGCATGAGTGAGGGTGAATTTATAGCGGTTGGAGAAGCGGCGAGTTTGCGCGATGTCGAGTAGGCGTTTGGTTAATTTCGGCTGGAGGGAGTCATTAGCATATTGTGCGAGCTCCAGCATCGCCTGGGGATTGGTGCCATATGTGTTAATCATCTTCTCGATTTGCTCATCCCTCTGGGTGGCGTTTTCAGTGCCAGGTAATAAATACAGCATCTGAATTTTTGGCCCTGCTTCATTGGGCGATTGGATGATAATTAGGTCAACGCAGTCACGGGCAGCCGCCATTTCACCATTTTCTTTTAACCATTTCGCTTTAATCTCAAGGAGTCGCGTGATGTCTGGGTATCTATTGGCGGCGGCGGTGATTAACTTGATGGCCTCTTTTCTCTCGCCGCCTTCCCAGAGCAGCTGGCAATTAATCAGAAAACCTTCAGGGGTGGCTTCGAGGTTGTATTTTTTGATTAAATTGGCGGTCTCAATATAATAACCGCGAAGGAAATGCGCCTGCGTGTTGGCAATCTTAAGGGCTTGTTCGACTTCGGGATTAAGGTCTTTGCGTCCAAGGAATTTACTGGCACATGCGATAATGCGTGCATCTTGATCGTAGGCGAAGCACTTCGCGAGGTAGTTTTGAAAGTGCTCGGGCTCATTAATGCAAAAGTTGAGTGAGTTATCGAGCACGAGGAAGGCATCGATTTGTCGACCGAGACCGAAGTAGAGTTCTGCCACTAAGCGTTGGGCTTCTGCATTGCGCGGCGAGAGCTGCGCCGCCGTGCCGATATTGCGGGCAAACTCCATGTAGTTCTGCTTGCTGATCGCCTTCTTTGCTACCTCAAAGTAGTAATCGCCCTTATGAATTAAATGTGGGATGCGCCCGTAGTCCTTTTTGTCGTCGTTCTCCGATAAAAGTCGGTACTCTCTGGCCTGGACCTCTGCACTGCTTAAACCGAGATTAATTGCCGAATTAATAAGTGTGTCGGGAAAGTATAGGTAAGCATCACCGCGCCGAGTGGTGGTGATTCCGTTCATGTAGCGTTCGCGGAAGTAAAAAAGCTCGGAAGTGGAAATCCAAAGCAGGATTAATAAGAACGGTGAATAAAATGCGATGCGCCGCCAGTTGAGACTATAAATTTTCTTCTGATAGCCAATCTGTTGGACGATAACTGTGCCAAAGAAAATGGTCTTAACACTCTTCCTTTCGGTGTTGGCCCCGTACAGGTATGCAGGCTTTTTTTCCATCGTCCTTCATTGTCAGAAGGGGTCTCACTGTTGGCAAGTGTGGAGTCGAGATTACTAAATGAAATCCCTGATTTTATTGGCCGAATTGAGCGTAGGCACACAGGTTTTCCCAACGCAGATTTCGAATCCCTGAAGGCGTGCTACCGCCTGCAGGAACACAGGGCGAAATGGTTTCTCGTGCGGGCTGGTCTGAACACCTCCATTAATAGCCGTTTGTAATTCCTCCTGGGAGTAGCCAGTCGGAAATTTTAATGTCACGACTCCCGTGGCGGCCTGCGTTAACCCTTGGAGGGCGTGGGCTATGCCACTGGGTACATTGCGGACAAGTCCGCTGTAGGCACGTGATTGCTCAGTGAATTCATGTGCCCAAATCGATTCGTTGGTGAGGGCTTCAAGGGCAGTGAGCGTGTGAAGGAGTGACGAGTTGCCGGAGGGGACGGCGTTATCGAACCAATCTTTTTGACGGACGGATAGGTCATCGCGGTGAGAGGGAACTAAGAAATACCCGAGGGCGTGCTCATCGCGAAATTGTTGCTGAATGCCCTGCATCAGTTGGGTGGCGCGTTCTAAGTAGGGGGCTTGGCCTTCGCCCCAGGCAGCGGTGGCTGCTAAGTGGATTTCAGCTTCCGCCAGCCAAGCATAGTCGGTCAAAGTACCATTCCCACTAAAGGTATTTTTATAACCAACGGGTTTCAAGACGGGTAGTCCTTTTGCATTTTCTACGCAATGATTCCAGAGGGTTTCTTCCGTGGCTGCTGCGAGCTTCCACCAGTCTTTTCGGTTAAAAATCCAGCCCGCCTTCGCTAGGTTTTTAATCAGTAGCGCATTCCAGCTTAACAGTGCTTTATCATCGCGCGTGGGTTGTGCGCGCAGGTTGCGTCGCGTGAGTAATTGAGCGCGCGCAGACTGTAACTGTTCTCGCTCCGTAAATTTAGCACGCAGTTTCAGAATGTTCGCGCCTTCGAAATTTCCTTGGTCAGTGATCCCGTAGGCGGCAGCGAAAGCGAACGCTTGGTCACCTAAGACTTCTACAATTTCTTTGGGTTTCCAAATGTAGGTTAGCCCCTCTTCATGTTCCGTGTCGGCATCGATGGCCGAGGCGAAAAGTCCGTGGTCGGTCACCATCTCGCGTTGCAACCAGGCAATCGTTTCTTCGCAAACCCTTAGGTAGAGCGGATCTCGGTAGCGTGCCCAGGCTTCGGCGTAGGTGCCGATGAGCTGGGCGTTGTCGTAGAGCATTTTTTCGAAATGCGGTACGGTCCAATCGCGATCCACGCAGTAGCGGTGGAAGCCGCCACCGACTTGATCGAAGAGCCCGCCGCGTGCCATCGCTCCGAGTGTGACGGTGATGACCGCATCGAGGCGGGTGGCGAGGGCACGGTTTTCTTCCGCCGCGGCCGTGGCGCGAATCGCTAGCAGGAAATCGATTGTCGAAGGGGAGGGGAATTTAGGCGCTGCCCCGAAACCGCCGTGGGTGTCATCATGGTTTTCGCATAAGCGTTCGGCGGCTTTAATTAAATCTTCATGCGTAGGCAAAGTGCCATCGGCGTCAGGTGCTTGCGTGAGGTGCGTCAGGTTTTTAGCAATCGCATCGGCATTTGCGGCCAATTCATTTTTGCTCGTGTGATAAAAGTCGGCCACGCGCATGAGCAATTGCGGCCAGGGCACTTGTCCTTGGCCCCGATCTTCGGGCGGAAAATAAGTGCCGCCGAAAAATGGCCGTCCGTCAGGCAGGCAGAAGCAATTGAGAGGCCAGCCGCCATGACCTTGAATCATTTGCACGGCATCCATCATCAATTTGTCGACTTCAGGTTTTTCTTCGCGGTCGACCTTGATACAGATGAAGTGCTTGTTCATGAGCTCCGCAATCCAAGTTTTGGCAAAGGATTCGCGGGCCATGACGTGACACCAGTGACATGAGGAGTAGCCGACTGAGACTAAGACGGGCTTATCCTGTGCCTTGGCGGCGGCGAACGCTTCGGGGCACCAAGGCCACCAATCGACGGGGTTATCGGCGTGTTGGCGGAGGTAAAGGGAGGGCTCGCTGGAAAGTCGATTGGGCACGTTGGTACATTTGCACAGTCCGGGCGGTGTGCAATCTCGACATTTTACTGGCTTCGTCTTGCAGGCGGCCGTGGGCTCGCCAAATCTCAAGGCAGCCGTTTTGGCTGACTGGTCGATGTCGATTATCCGTTTATTAGCCCCTAACGTTGCCAACCAAATTGCAGCGGGCGAGGTCGTGGAAAGGCCAGCCGCGGTGGTAAAAGAATTATTGGAAAATTCACTCGATGCGGGGGCGACACGTGTAGTCATCGATTTTTCCCGGGGAGGAAAGGCCTTCATTATTATTGAGGATGACGGCAAGGGAATGATTCCAGAAGATGCGCTGTTAAGTTTGGAGCGACACGCCACGAGCAAGATTAATGCGGCGGCTGACTTGGACCGCATCAGCACTTTTGGTTTTCGTGGTGAGGCGTTACCATCGATTGCCAGCGTGGCGCGTTTTACTTTGCAGACGCGAGTTAAGGAGGCAGCTAACGGTACGGAAATTTCTGTAAACGGAGGAAAAATTATCCATCAACGCGACCATGGCATGGCCGTTGGAACGCGTATTGAAGTGGCTAATCTTTTTCACCCGGTGCCAGCTCGACTTAAATTTTTGAAGTCTGATGAAACCGAAGCAGCGCATATTATTCGCTTGGTCCGACTGTATGCAGTGTCGCACCCAACGGTTGGCTTTTTATTGCGTGAAGACGGACGAGAAATTTTTCGATCACCGGGTAATGTGCCGGTGCTCGAGCGCGTGCGTGCCATTTGGGGTCGACAAGTCGCCGATGAAGTTTCGTTGATGCCTGTATTCGAGCGTTCAGGTATGCGACTCAGTGGATTGCTGGGAAAGCCCGGTGTGAGTCGCGGCACTCGCCAGGATTTAGTCACGGTGGTCAATGGTCGTCCTGTGGACAGTCGTACACTGGCTTTTGCGCTCACTGAAAGTTACCATACTTTAATTCCCAAAGGCCGTTACCCCCTAGCTTTTGCCTTCCTTGAAATCGATCCCGCATGGGTAGATGTGAATGTGCATCCCGCTAAGCGTGAAGTGCGTTTTCGGGATGAGGCGCGTGTAAGAGGATTTATTATCGAATCAGTACTCTCTGTGTTGCGTTCCAACGTTGGCGACGGCTTACCGACCCAAACGGTGCCATCGCTTGTGCCCAGTATAAGTGTGGCAATGCCAGCTGTGGCTCCAATTTCAAATCCTGGTGTGCCCTCGCAAAGTATACCTACACCACCAGTGCCGGTGTCCGCAGCGACGAGTCCATCATCGCCCACGTCGGTGCGACTCGGCTGGCGATTGCTTGCGCGGGTACGTGAGGAGCGGGCGGTGTTTGAAACGCCAACGGGTCTGGCAATTTTAGATATCGGTGCAGCCCACCAGCGCATTCTGTATGAATCGATTCTGAAACAGTTTTCGGATGGTGCACCCGTGAGTCAGCCACTGCTCTTGCCACTCAGTTTGGAACTAGAGCCTTTGCCGGCGGCCGTGCTGAAAGAGCGCATGGCGTTATTGGTTGCCGCAGGATTTTCTTTTGAAGAATACGGTCGCAATTTCTGGCGCATCGAAGCCTTGCCAGCATGGTTAAATCCGGCGGAGGCATTGAGTTTTCTCCGCGACGTACTGGCGGAAATGGCCCGTCGTGAAGGTGATTTCGGTCGACCCGCTTTAGCTTATGACTCCTTGGCTCAATTGGCCATTCAGAAGGCTCGTCGCAAAGGCGATGCGTTTTCGGATGCGGAATTAATGGAGCTCTTGCAGGCGTTATTTAAAACTTCGCAGCCGTCTTCAGATCCGCGTGGCCGTCGCACTTATATTGAATGGACCGACGCCGATTTGGGTCGACGTTTCGGCTAACGTCTCCGTCCGCGGTTTCGCTTGGTTGCGCTCGCTGGTTTGCCGCTGCGAAGGGCTTCGATTTGGTCACGCAATTGAGCGGCTTTTTCGAATTGTAATTCGTCCGCCGCTTCGAGCATTTCCACTTCCATGTTCGCTAAGACCTGTGCGACGTCGTGATCGGTGGTGCCTTCCGCCACGGCAAGTACATCGTCTTCTTCGTCGACTAAGCTTTCTTCAATGGCTCGCACCGTTGATTTAGGCGTGATGCCATGTTTAAGATTATAGGCTGCTTGCCGTTTGCGGCGATCGCCGCAGATGGTGAGGGTGCGAGTGAGTGACTTAGTCATCACATCGGCGTAGAGAATGACTTTGCCTTCCACGTGACGAGCCGCGCGACCCGAGGTTTGAATGAGGCTCGTTTCACTGCGTAAAAAGCCTTCTTTGTCGGCATCAAGAATACCGACCAGTGCCACTTCAGGTAAGTCGAGTCCCTCGCGCAATAAATTCACCCCCACGAGCACGTCGAATTTCCCAGCCCGCAGTCGACGGAGGATTTCGACGCGCTCGATGGCATCGATGTCCGAGTGTAAGTACTCCACCTTCAATCCATGCTCGCGCATAAAATTAGAAAGGTCTTCCGACATGCGTTTAGTGAGAGTGGTGACAAGGGTGCGCCAGCCGCGAGCGGCGACTTGTTTGGCTTCGCCGATGATGTCTTCGACCTGACCCTTGATGGGTCGGACTTCCATGACGGGATCCAGGAGTCCAGTCGGACGAATCACCTGTTCGGCAATGACGCTGGACACTTTATATTCATGGGCCGCGGGCGTGGCGGAAACATAAACGGTTTGACCTGAGATTTCGTCAAACTCCTGCGGCATGAGTGGTCGATTTTCGAGAGCGGAGGGCAGGCGGAAACCAAAGTCCACGAGTTTTTCTTTTCGGGCACGGTCACCGTGGTACATGCCACCGATTTGCGAAACCGAGACGTGGCTTTCGTCGATGAAGATGAGTCGGTCCTTGGGGAAGAAATCTAAAAGGCAATGTGGGCGTTCGCCTTTGGTGCGACCTGACATGTGCATCGAGTAATTTTCGATACCGGAGCAGAAGCCCGTTTCACGAAGCATTTCCAGGTCATGTTCCACGCGCATGCGAATGCGTTGGGCTTCGACGAGTCGATTGGCTTTTTCAAATTCCGCGACGCGGACTTCGAGTTCGGCGCGAATAGAGTCGGCGGCAGTCTTCACGCGTGCCGCGGAGGTGACGTACTGATTCGCGGGATAGAGGTCGAAGTGATCCAGCGCCTTGCCCGCCTTCACGGTGAGGGGGTCGAGTTCGCGAATATTTTCTAAGGTGTCGCCCCAGAATTCTAAGCGGATGGCAGTCTCCATGTAAGCCGGCCAAATATCGATGGTTTCGCCGCGGGCACGAAAATTACAGCGTTCTAAAATGGCGTCGTTACGTGTGTATTGATTAGCCACGAGTCGCGTCAGTAGTTCATCGCGTTTGATGACGAGTCCGCGCTTTAGCGGAATCAAGAGCGCAAGAAAATCTTCGGGTGAGCCTAATCCGTAGATGCAAGAAACTGAGGCGATAACAATGACGTCGCGACGAGAGAGCAGGGCACTGCTGGCACTAATGCGGAGGCGTTCAATGTCTTCGTTGATTGCCGAGTCTTTCTCGATAAAGGTATCGGTCGAGGGGACGTAGGCCTCGGGTTGGTAATAGTCATAATAGCTGACAAAATACTCGACCGCGTTTTCAGGAAAAAAGTTTTTGAATTCAGAATAAAGTTGGGCCGCGAGGGTTTTATTATGCGAAATGATGAGGGCGGGGCGTTGCTGGCGGGCGATGAGGTTCGCCATCGTGAACGTTTTTCCTGACCCCGTGACGCCTAGCAGGGTTTGACGCATGTTCCCGGCGCGAATGGAAGCATCGAGGGCTTCAATCGCGGTGGGCTGATCGCCCATGGGAACGTAGTCCGACTTTAGGCGAAACTCCATTGTGGCTTAATCCAAACGCCCGCGAGCGAGCCACTGCGGATCCACCTCGGAAAGGTTATTCACGATGCGATGGGCGTTTTGTGGAACTAACGCTTCACGTGGGTGAGTCGTGGCGAGGGCGATGGTGATGAAGCCACCCGCAAGTCCAGCCTGGAGTCCGGAGAATGAATCTTCGAAGACGAAGGACCGACTGGGGTCACCGCCCGCAAGGGCACAGGCTTTGAGAAAAACTTCGGGGTCGGGTTTGCCACGACTGACATCTTCGCTAGCGACGGCGCCTTGAAAGAGGTGTCCGAGGTCAAAGAGTTCAAATGCCAGTGCGAGATTGGCTTTGTGAGTGGAGGTGCCGATGACGCAAGGGATACCGAGTTCATTGAGCTTTGTCGTGAGCTCTTTGGCGCCGGGGAGCAGACGAATGTGTCCTTGGCGTGCAATGACGCGGTAGTTCGCTTCTTTCTGCTGAGAGAGACGACGAATCTCTTGGGGGTCTTTCGACCAACCGAGAATTTCTGGGATAATGATTTCGTTACGTTTGCCGAAGCCGCGCTTAAAGTGATCGGGCGGCAGCGGAAGGTTCTCCTCGCGCGCGAGGGTTTGCCAAGAGCGTTCATGGGCGACGGAAGAGTCGATGACGACTCCATCCCAATCAAAGACGGCGACAGTGCGGGACATAATTAGTGTTTATCCCAAGCGAGGGTAACTTTGACGGGGCGATGTTCCCAGACGTTGAGCGGGTCAAAGATTTGGCCAGGGGCTAAAATATTATTGGGGTCGAGGGCTTTCTTAACGGCGAGCATCGCTTGGATTTCCGCGGGCGAATGTTGCAGTCGCAGGAAGGGCGATTTGGCGATGCCGATACCGTGTTCGCCGGTAATGGCACCTCCGAGTTCAACTACTTTTTTCATCACTTCATGAATCGCGGCTTCGGCTTTCTTGCAGTGCTCGGGATTGTCGCGGTCGTACATGATATGAACGTGGAAGTTGCCATCGGCAGCGTGGCCAAAGGTTGGTGTGGCCAAGCCAATGCGATCGCGAATTTCACGAGTGTATTTAATGAGTGCCACATAGCTGCGGAAGGGCACGACGATGTCTTCGTTTAATTTAGCGTTACCCAGCGAGTACATCGCTTGGGAGCACGTGCGACGAATATCCCAGAGTGCTTCAGCCTCCGCTTCGTTGTCGGTTTCGCGGTACGCCACGGCGTATTCGCTAATCCACTGACGGACTTTTTTAGCATCATCCGCTAAGACAGAAGGGTGGCCATCGATTTCAACTAAGAGAATCGAGTGGGTTTCATTGTTTCCTTTTAATTCATCGGTTGAAAAGACGCGACTGCCCCGACGTTTTTCCGCGGCTTCGACGGTTTGAGTGTCGAGGAATTCAAAGACAGCAGGGTTCACGCGCGACCCCATGAGTTTGGCGGCAGCTTCTAGGGCGATTTCGTCGGTGCGACACGCGAGCAGGAAGGTGCGACGGGCGAGGGGCTTGTTGACAAGTTTAATAACGGCTTTGGTGATGACACCGAGAGTGCCTTCGGAGCCAATCCAAAGGTCGCGCAAATTAATACCGCTCACAAATTTTCGGAGCGGTGCGCCCCAGCGAACTTTCTCGCCGGTGGGCAAAAAACCTTCGAGGGCGTAAACGTGATCACGCACGACACCGTATTTTGCGGCCCGCAATCCACCGGCGTTGGTCGCGATATTTCCGCCGATGCTACAGTATTTTAATGAAGAGGGGTCGGGCGGGAAAAATAATCCGTGCGGTGCGGCGAGCTCATTGATTTTCGCGGTGATGGCTCCAGGTTGTACGGTAGCCATCGCGGACACGGGATCGATTTCGATTTTATCCCAGTGATCGAGGTGGATGACCCAACCGCCGTGAATTGGAGAACTCGCACCGGTGTTGCCGGTGCCACGTCCGCGAACGGTGACAGGTACGCGGTATTGATTGGCTAATTTTAAAACCGTACCGATGTCGTCTTCGACGCCTGGGCGAATGACCGCCTCGGGCATGAAAGAAAGTCGCATGTTGTCGAACGATGCGGCGAAGCAGGTGGCCTCATCGGTCTTCACCTTCTCGGAGCCTAGGGCAGCGAGAAGTGCTTGCGTTGCTTCGGGATGAGTTTGGACGGGTTTCATCACCCCGCCATCAAGCACGATTAACCCAGTTCCGCAAGCCACGCTGTGGCTTCCGCGTCAGAAGGCATCCGCCAATCTCCGCGGGGGGAAAGGGCGACCGAGCCAATCTTTGGTCCGTCGGGCATGGCGGAACGCTTGTATTGCTGACTGAAG
>CANGNX010000006.1 GCA_947455415.1 Opitutia bacterium
GGTGCTTGTTCGGTAAAGTAATGAGAGCCCGCTATATTATAAGTATAATCTCGACTCACCGAGGTTTGATCCCGGTCGAGTACGGCGAAGCGGAGGTTCTCGACATCCATATTGATGCCATATCCCATCACAAAAAGTAAAATCAATGAACCCACCAACGCCAACGTCGCCCGCACGGGATCACGAGTGAGCTCTAATGTCTCGCGCCACACAAACGTACGCATCCGACTCAGGCTCTTCTCCCAGCTGGGCGTTGCACGCTCCGTGTTTACCGTATGAATACTCATCTGCGGTATGCTTGCTTCGCTCAGACTAACATCCGCCTTGCTTAAACAGTCGATGAAAGCGCCTTCCAGTGTCGACTGCTGATGTCGCGCAATGATTTCCGCTGGGGCGCCGCTATCCAGCACGCTGCCAGCATGCATGAGTGAGACGCGGTCGCAGCGCTCGGCTTCACTCATAATGTGCGTGGAAATAAAAATCGTGATGCGGTCTCTGCGGGACAGATCGACCATTAAATCCCAAAAATGGTCGCGCGTAATGGGATCCACGCCCGAAGTGGGTTCATCGAGAATGAGTAACTCTGGGCGATGTACCATGGCAACGGCCAGCGAGAGTCGCTGCCGCATGCCCAGTGGGAGTTGCGTAGGAAGTTCGTCGAGCGAGGCCTCAAGGCCGAAACGTTGGGCGGTTTCCCGTGCCCGTGTTTGTAATTCATCTGGTGGTACCTGGAACAGTCGGGCGTGCAGTACCAAGTTTTGTCGCACCGTTAATTCGCTATAGAGCGAGAAGGTCTGCGACATGTAGCCGATTTTTTTGCGAGTAATTAAATCCTGTGCATTGACGGGTTTACCAAACAGAAACGCTTCGCCTTCGGTCAGCGGCAAAAGGCCAGTGAGCATTTTCATGGTTGTGGTCTTGCCGCAACCATTCGAACCCAAGAATCCAAAGATCTCGCCCCGACGGATCCGAAAATCCACATGGTTCACTGCAGTAAAGTCACCAAACCGTAGTGTTAGTCCCCGTGCCTCGATGGCGATGTCTTCATCGGAGAGCGATGATGAGCGCTCGGTCCCGTGCCAGGATTGATTTTTTTCGGAATGGGGCAGTAGGGCAACGTAGGCAGACTCCAGTGTCGTGCAGTCGGTATGCTTGAGTAGTTCATCAGGCGTGCCACTGATGAGTAACTTACCGTGATCTAGCGCGGCCAAATAATCAAAGTTACGAGCCTCATCCATGTAGGCGGTCGTAACCAAGATGCTCATGTCGGGTCGACTTTCCCGGATGTGTTTTATTAGGTGCCAGAAATTTGCACGAGCCAGCGGATCAATGCCCGTGGTAGGTTCATCGAGAATGAGTAAGTCGGGGTCGTGAATGAGTGCACAGCATAGCCCGAGTTTTTGTCGCATGCCTCCCGAGAGTTTGCCAACGGGTCGTGATAGAAAGGAAAAGAGCCCAGTGATTTGAGTGAGCTCATCGATACGCCGTCGACGTTCATCGGCGGCGTGACCAAACAAGCGGGCAAAGAATTGCAAGTTCTCTTCGACGGACAGAGTGGGGTAGAGATTACGTCCGAGGCCCTGTGGCATGAACGCAATCCGTGGGCAGGTTTCCTGGCGG
Organism: Opitutia bacterium; assembly: GCA_947455415.1. Lineage (GTDB taxonomy): Bacteria > Verrucomicrobiota > Verrucomicrobiia > Opitutales > UBA953 > UBA953. The sequence goes on from CANGNX010000006.1 coordinate 1,621, forward strand.
TGTCCGTGTTGCTGCATGTCGCCCCCAAGTACACGAATGCTGCCTTGTTGGATCTTCTTTGCTCCTGCGACCAATGCTAAGAGGCAGGACTTGCCCGCACCATCGGGTCCGATGAGCCCTACCATTTTTCCGGTGGGTACTTCCAGGGAAACATTGTCCAGCGCCACCGTGGCACCATAAGTGTGGCTCACGCCTTTAATGCTGACCGCAACTGGAGCTGACCCGGACACGTCAGGGGGTAGTTTTTACCGTGAGTTCTGGAGTCCAGGCCGCTTGGGGGTCGAGCTTCACCCACGCCACGCCAGGTAATCCAGTTTTAACTTGTTCGAGGTAGCGTTGCAGTAATTCGCGATTAATGGTGGCCTTGACGCGGAACATGAGCTTTTGACGTTCCACTGCGGTCTCCACGGTCTTCGGGGTGAATTGTGCGACGCTGGCCACGAATGTAATTTTTGCGGGAATCACAAAGTTCGGTGCGACATCCAGAAGTAATCGAACGTCGGTACCGATGGCGACTTTGCCTGCGACAGTTTCGGGCAGGAAGAAGGTCATGAAAACATCTGAGACATCAACCAAGTTGAGCACCTTGCCGCCGCTACCGAGTACTTCGCCGGGTTGAGCAATGAGGTATTGGATGCGACCATCACGCGGTGCCTTTAATTCGCAGTCTTTAAGTTCCGTATCAATGCGGGCAATGGTGGCAGTGATTGCTTTAATCACCGAGCGGGCACCGTTGACTTGTGCCTTCGCGGCCGCGACGGCGGCGGCGGTGCTTCGAGCGCGTGCCCGATCGTCGTCCACTTCCTGTGCCGAGGCGGCGCCTTCTTTACTGAGAATTTCAGAGCGGGCCACACGACGTTGGGCAGCGTCCTGTTCGCTTTCACGGTAGGCGACCTCGGCTTCCGCGACGTTTACGGACTGCGTGGCCTGCTCGAGTCGGGCGAGTGCTTCTTCGCGTTGAGCTTTGAGATTAAAGGTTTCCATTGTCGCCAACAATTGGCCGGCCTTCACGAAATCACCTTCGTTCACATAAATTTTCTCAACGCGACCTGGCGCAAGGGCAGCGATATCAATTTCGGTTGCCTCAATCCGACCATTGCCGCTCACGAACTGCCCGGCATTTTTATCGGTATTAAGAAACGTCCAGATTTTTTGAATGACAATAATAGCGATAATCAGGCCAATGATGACACGGAACTTATTTTGTAGTAAATATCTCATGGGTATTAATTTGAAGGGGTGGTATTGAGGAGGTCAGGAAGGCGATGGGCACCGCCGCCCAATGCGATGAAGAGGGCGATTTGATTGGTCAGAATCGCATGCCGGACTTTGACTGATTCTTGGCTGGCGGAGAGGAGGTCGCGTTCGGCATCGAGGACTTCGAGGTAGCGAGCAGCACCGCTGTCGTAACGGAGTTTGGCTTGTCGACTACGTTCCGCGAGTACGGACGTGGTTGCGTCGATTGAACGGGCTTGTTCGGTGAGCCATTGCTTGGTCGTGAGTGCGTCAGCCACGTCGCGGAAACTGGCTTGGATGACCTGTTCGTATTGTGCGACGGATTGTTCGCGGCGAATGGTGGCGACATCGAGAGCGGCTTGAAGGCGGCCGCCGTCAAAAATCGGCAATGAAATGCTGGGGGAGAAATTCCAAGCGCCACTGCCGTCCTTGAAGAGTCCGTTTAGTTCGGCGCTGGCGGTACCAGCAGTGGCGGTGAGTGCAATACGTGGAAAGAAGGCAGCCCGTGCCGCTTTTATATTTGCCTTAGCTGCCTTGAGGGCGTGCTCGGCGGCGCTGATGTCTGGGCGATTGATCAGTAGGGCAGAGGGCAGGCCGGTTTCGATTTCCGGGAAGATATTACGGTAGCTTAGTGGCGCAGTGAGTGGCACTAGGGTTACCGGCGCGCCCACCAGTAAATTGAGGGCGTGGCCTTCGATGGCACGGGCTTGTTGTAACTGCGATATCAGCGTTTCGGCCTGTAATGACAAGAGCTCGACCTGGCTGAGCTCGAGTTTGGAAGTGGCGCCGAGTTCAACGCGACGGCGGAAAAGTTGCAGTGAAGCCTTGCGACTTTCGGCGGTTTGTTTGGCGAGGCCAATGCGTTCATCTAATTCACGTAGGTTCAAATACGTTTTAGAAATTTGTGAGATGAGACCGAGGGTGGCGGCACGGCGGTTATCTTCACTTACCAGATAATTTTCGAGGGCGGCGTCGTTTAAATTACGAATGCGACCCCAGAAGTCTGCTTCCCAACTGCTGATGCCGACGGACAGCTGAAACTGATTGCCCGTGATGGCGGTGCCGAAGCCGTTGAGGTCACCAGGGATGCGTGCGCGTATGCCAGAGGCCCCGGCATTGAGTGTTGGGGTTTGGTCGGCTTTGATGATGCCGTAAGCGGCGCGTGCTTCTTCGACGCGCAAGGCGACCACTCGCAGACTACGGTTCTTTTCAAAAGCGCGACCGATCAAGCCGCATAACTCTGTATCGTTAATATACTCCTTCCAATCAATGCTCGCGGCGGGCAGGCTTGTTGCGGTTGATTCGGTGCCATCAAAATTCTTTGAGATAATGGGTGGTGGGTTGTCGGGCTCAGGGTCCACCGTGCAACCGCTCAACAATAGTAAGGCAAGGCATGCAATGCCCTTAGCCATACCGAAATGTGCCAATCTATTGGTCACATCTCGGTAAAGAGTGTGTGTACTTTGGGGCACAGTTAAATTATCGCTATTAACCACCTTTGGTCAACCCAGCAAAAGTGCGAAAAACTATTATTGAGGCTTAACCTTGGGATTTGGGCGGCAGTTTGTGTGCTGTTTGGCTAAGGGCACATAGTTCGGGTCTCGCTACTTGAAGAAGATACATTGGTAACCGTTTCCATTGTCACAATCGGGTATAATTGCGTTGTATCTGGTTTTTGTTATGATACTTTAATTACATGAAAACACGATGGCCAGTTTGGGTGTTGGGATTATTTTTAGCCTCGGTGTTGTTAGCTGCGCCCGAACAAGCAGCTAATAAGAAAACGGGCACGACGACGGTGAATGGAACCATCGATGGTAAAAAGGTGGACACACGTACAACGACCTTTGGTGGAATCACTACGACCACTGGTACGGTTGACGGTAAACCCATTCAGACTCGCACGAGTACCTTTGGCGGTATTACGACTACCACTGGCACGCTCGGCAATCAGCGCATTGACACGCGAACGTCGACCTTCGTCGGCATTACCTCCACGAGTGGAAAGATTGGTGATCAATCGGTGAGTACGCGGACTTCGACTTTTGGCGGTGTGACCTCCACAAATGGAAATATTGGGTCGGAGAATGTGTCGATGCGTACGACTACTTTCGGCGGGGTCACATCAACTACTGGAAATGTTGGGGACGACGCGGTTAATTTACGGGAGACGACCTTTGGGGGAGAAAAGTAGTTTCATTCATAGGGGGTACGTGGGCAAGGTGACAACGTTGGCAAGGCGAGATGCGGCGGATGGTGCGGAGCGCCATCCCTACCCGAGGCAGGGCGCCATACCTATCCGAGGCAGGGCGTGGGGGAACAAATCTAAGAGATGAGGGTTTAAGCAGTACCCCTCTCAATTAACTGCCCCATGTCACCGATACCCGTGCCAACTCTCCCGCTGAATCGCAGGGGTTTACTTTTCCTAATTTTCAGTCAATTAGGGAGGTCTATGCGCTCAATGCTCAAGGCCTCAATGATGGTTGTGGTAGCTTTGCTTGGTTCCGCCCAGGCAGCTGAATCGACCAGCCAACGTCTTTCGACCGGTTGGGAATATTACCAAGGATCATTAGGTAGCACCTGGGAAGTCTGGCGCGGAGAAGCGGCGTCCGATAATGTGACCTGGAACGCGGTAACTTTGCCTCACTGCTTTAACGGTCGTGATTCGGTCGACCCTGATGTTCGTTATTACCAAGGCCCGGGTTGGTACCGCACGAAGTTGAAGATTAATAATCCGTATCCGAATGGTCGGACGGTTTTGCATTTTGATGGTGCCGGTCAGAAATCGCAGGTGTTTGTATACACGCAAAAAGTAGGCGAGCATTTGGGTGGCTATGATCAGTGGGCAGTGGACATCACGGATGCAGCGGCGAAGGCGTTGGCGCGTAAGGGTGCGAACGGCGAAGTGCCGATTGCCGTGCAGTGTGATAATTCGCGTGAGGCCGAGAGTGTGCCTTCGGATTTAAGTGACTTTAACCGTTACGGCGGATTGTACCGCCACGTGTATTTAAAATACTTCCCAGCGGTGTCGCTGGAGCGGGTGCATGCTTTGCCCGTGTTGGTGAACGGTCAGGCTAATGTGAAAGTTCGAGCGCGTTTGGGTAATCCAACAGGCTTGAAGGACGAAGTCGAATTGGCCTTGGAAGTCACTGATGCTACGGGCAAAGTTGTACTTTCGAAGACGAGTAAGCTGGCAGTGTGGGCTGGTGAGGTCGAAGTGGCGGCCTTTGACATCAGTCAACCCGTGTTGTGGTCTCCTAAGACTCCTAATCTTTATAAATTGAAGGCCGTGATTAAGTCGGTGCACGGCGAGCAGATCGTGAATGAACGTTTCGGGGTGCGTTCGACCGAGTGGGTGGCCAATGGGCCCTTTAAATTGAACGGAGAGCGTTTATTGCTGAAGGGTACGCATTACCATGAAGACCATGCGGGCGTCGCGGCAGCGGTGCCAGATGAAGAGGTTCGTAAGACCATGCAGATGATTAAAGACATGGGTGCGAATTTCGTTCGACTCGGTCACTATCAACAAGCCCCGCTGGTCTTGGAACTCTGTGACGAATTAGGCCTTTTGGCCTGGGAGGAAATTCCGTGGTGTCGCGGTGGTTTGGGTGGTGACCGTTACAAGCAGCAATGTTTGGACATGCAAAAGGCGATGGTTGATCAGCACATGAACCATCCATCGATTATCATGTGGGGTTTAGGTAATGAGAATGATTGGCCCGGTGATTTTGAAGTGCAGGACAAGGAAGCCATTAAGGCGTTTATGAAGGTGCTGAATAAGCAATCCCATGATTTGGATCCGTCGCGCGTGACGACGATTCGGCGCTGCGATTTCTGTAAGGATATTGTCGACGTGTATTCGCCGAGTATCTGGGCGGGCTGGTATTCCGGTCGTTACACGGAGTATAAAGACTCGACGGACAGTTGGATTAAGAAAGTGAAGCACTTCTTCCACGCGGAGTGGGGTGGTGACAGTCACGCTCGTCGCTTTGCAGAGGACCCAGAGTCGATGGTTGAAAAGATTGAAGTCGGTCAGGGTACAGCCGAGAAGGGTAAGGCCTATAAAGCCTCCAGTGGTGGCAAGGTGCGGATGTCGAAGGACGGCGATTGGTCGGAGAGTTACATGGCAAACCTCTTTGACTGGCATTTGAAGGAGCAGGAAACCATGCCTAATTTAACCGGCAGTGCGCAGTGGATCTTTAAGGACTTTGCGACGCCGCTGCGTCCCGAGAATCCTGTGCCACGTATGAATCAGAAGGGCGTGATTGAGCGTGATGGTACACCCAAGGAGTCATTTTATATTTTCCAGAGCTATTGGTCGGAAAAACCTATGGTGCGCTTGTTTGGTCATGAGTGGCAGACCCGCTGGGGTAAGGCGGGCGAGGCGAAAGAAATTCGCGTCTATTCAAACTGTGCACAGGTTGAATTGTTTGTGAATGGTAAGTCGGCTGGCGTGAAAAAACGTAACAGTCAGGATTACCCGGCAGCGGGCTTGCGCTGGAATATCGTACTCAATGAAGGGGCGAACCAATTGAAGGCGGTCGCTGTGGCTGAAAAGATTTCAGATGAAATCACAGTTGGCTATCAGAGCGCCGTCTGGGGTACACCGGCGAAATTGGTACTTAAAGAAGTCGCACAAAAGGATGGCGTCGTGACGTTGGAAGCTCGCATTTACGATGCTGCAGGTGTGGCGTGTTTGGATGCCGCCACGTTGGTTCGCTTCGGCAATATTGGTGATGCAAAGTTATTAGATAATCTCGGCACCTCAACTGGTGCACGTGCCGTTCAATTGTACAACGGGCGTGCGATTATTCGTGCCGAGTTAACGGGTCCGAAGGCCTGCTTTAGCTTAGCATCGCAAGGTCTGGAGACGCAGTACCTCTTCGTTAACATCTCTAAGAAATAATTTTATTATGAAACAAATTACGAAAGTAATGGGTGCAGTTATGGCGGCCGCTGCTTTGGCGACGGTCGCATTGGTCACCTTGCCATTGAAGGCTGCGGCCGAGGTAATGGTCGATGTAGCGGCGCATGATAAGGAGCGCATTTTAAAGTTGGCGGACGCGGCATTGAAGCAGGTGCCTTTGACTATCACCTCGGACGTGGCCAAGTACACCACCGGTGGCCCTAATGATTTCTATTCGAATGGGGATTACTGGTGGCCGGACCCCAGCAAGCCAGATGGCGTGCCCTATGTGCAACGTGACGGCCAGACGAACCCAAATAATTTCGTGGCGCACCGAATGGCCATGCGAAACACTAAGGACGCGGTCGCAGCCCTGGCGGCGGCCTACAAAGTCACTGGCGATGATAAGTATGTCGTGAAGGCATCGGAGCTATTGAAGGTTTTCTTTATTGATGAAAAGACACGGATGAATCCGCACCTTGCATTCACGCAGGCCATTCCCGGTCGAACGACTGGATCAAAGACTGGGGTAATCGATGGGCTGCACTTAGTTGAAATTCCAGCGGCGATTAAGGCATTGGAGAAATCAAAGGCCTTTGATGTGGAACTAGCGAAGGCATTGCATGCCTGGTTTGCGGAGTTGAATCACTGGATGCTGACGCACAAGAACGGCATCGATGAAGGTGAGTCGCTTAATAATCACGCCGTGGCATACTTCTTACAAGTCGCGGTCTTTGCGGATTTTAACGGCGAAAAAGAAACGTTAGCGAAATGTCGCACGCGCTTTAAGGATGTCTTTGTGAATGTGCAAATGGCAGCGGATGGAAGTTTTCCGCGTGAGACGGCGCGCACGAAGCCCTATGCGTACTCGATTTTCCAGTTAGATAATATGGTGTTGTTGTGTAAGGTATTATCGACCCCTGAGGACAACCTTTGGAATTACGAGGGACCAGAAGGTCGCACTATTAGGAAGGCTGTGGCCTGGCTGTACCCTTATTTAGCGGATAAATCTACCTGGCCTAAGAAGCCCGATGTGATGGCTTGGGACGGTTGGCCGTCGCGTCAGCCAGCCTTATTGTTTGCAGGTCAGGCTTACAATGAGCCGAAGTACATTGAACTTTGGAAGAAGTTGCCGACTGATCCTACGGACTTAGAAGTCCGCCGGAATATTGCGATTACCCAGCCAGTGTTGTGGCTTTAAGTGCACGAAGTGCAGCTTAAAGCTACAGTGGGCACGGGTATCGTTGGCACGCGGGTAAGGGGAGTGGTCGAAGGCCACAGTGGGCATGGTGACACGGGGACAAGAGTAACTATATATGTATCGTCCCTAAACTCGTGCCAACTTGCCCACGTGTCCCCTGTGAATAATACACAGGGTTGAACTTTGGCTGGGTTGAGGGGTTAATGAGGTGATGCAATTAGTGGCTATAATATTTTTAAGCCTAATGTTTGGCGCTGAGGCTCGAGCGGCGGAGCCACGTCCAAATATTTTAGTTATTGTGGTGGACGATTTGGGTTGGGCGGGGGTGGGGTATCACAATAAGGCGATGACCACACCGAATTTGGATAAATTGGCGAAAGAGTCGGTGGAACTGCAGCGCTTTTACGTTTATCCTGTGTGCAGTCCGACACGTGCGGCTTTATTAACGGGTCAGATGCCCCGTCGATTTGGAATTACCACGGCGTTAAATGGGAATGACCCAGGGATTCCTGCGGGGCTGTCGACGATTGCCGGCACTTTGAAGTCGGTTGGCTATCATACGTCGCTCGTGGGCAAATGGCATTTAGGAAAAGCAACGGTGCCACAGGGCAATGGTTTTGAACATTTTTACGGATTCATTTCAGCAGAGGTCGATTATTATAAACATACGGCGAAGAATGGGCGGGCTGATTGGCAACGGGATGGGAAGGCTGTGGAGGAGGAGGGCTATTCGACTTATTTATTGGCGGATGATGTGGTGCGGCAGGTTAAGTCACGCGATAAGACTAAGCCCTTTTATATTCAGCTATGTTTGAATGCCCCGCACGATCCGTTGAGTGCGCCGGCGGAGTTGGTGCAGAAGCATAAGGCGAAGGGTGAGAAGTTGGGGCTGTATGCGGCAGTGGTGGAGGCGATGGACCAGGGAATTGGTCGCGTGCTCAATGTTTTAGAGTCCGAAAAAATCAAGGAGAACACCTTGGTAGTATTTTTCTCCGACAATGGAGCGTCGGGTCGGGAGGGTGGAGATAACACGCCGCTTAATTCGGGCAAGGGGTCGGTATATGAGGGTGGAATTCACACGCCGGCATTGGTGCGTTGGCCAGGACGGCTGGCGGCGGGTACGGGTTTGGCACAACCCGTTTGCGTGCAGGATTTATACCCGACCTTAGTGGCGGCGGCGGGGGCGACGATGCCAACGAAAGGCAAGGTGGATGGAGCTAATCAGTTAAACGCCTGGTTATCGGGTAAGGTGCAGCCACGTGATGCCTTTGTGGTTTCGGTGAGCGACACCGCGTTAATTGATGGCGATTGGAAATTGATTAAATTTTCGGACGGCAAAAAGGCGTTGTATAATTTAAAAGATGATCTTTCAGAGCGTAATAATTTAGTGACCAAGCAGGCGGATGTGGTCGCGAAGCTTTCGGTGAAGATGGATGAATTAACGAAAGGCTTGCCTGAAGTTGAGACACCGAAGGCGGGACCTGGGTCGGGTGGTGGCGGTGGACAGGGCGCAGGGCAGGGGCCACGGAAGAGGTAGGGGCGCGACTGCGTCGCGTCCGATACAAGATACAGAGGATGGCGACGGTTCGCCATCCCTACCCGAGCAATAGGGCATCACGCAGTGCTGCCCCTACCCCCATCGGGAACAATTGCTGGTGGGGGGTGTTGGAATGTGATACGCAAAGACTATGAAGTTATTATCCCTATCGTTAATGCTATCGGTTGGCTTGGTGGCTGCGGAGGTCGCTCCGCAGGTGGCTGCGCCCGCTGTGATGACATCGACCTACTATGGGGCACGTCCAGGTGTTTTGGAAAAGGCCAAGGCCTTAATGGCACAAGGTGATAAGGACGCTTTGTTGGTCTTAAAAAATTTAACAAAGGAAGCGGATAAAGTCTTGGATGATAAGCCGCTCACGGTGACAGATAAAAAATTATTAGCCCCCAGCGGGGATAAGCATGACTATGCGAGTCTGTCGCCTTACCGCTGGCCCAATCCGGCGACAGCTGATGGCCTTCCTTATATTTTGAAAGACGGAGAGGTAAATCCTGAGAGTAGAGATTTCGACAATAGTGATAGCGGACGAGGTCTGGCTTTGGCTAAGGCGATGAGACTGACCTGTTTGGCTTATTATTTTACGGGTAAAGAGGTTTATGCAGATTGGGCAATCAATCAGGCCCGGGTTTGGTTTGTGGATGAGGCCACCCGAATGAATCCTGATTTAAAGTATGCCCAGCTTATCCGTGGGGCGAAGAAGTTTGATAATAAGACCGGCATGCTGGAGGGCCGTCACTTGGCGCTGACGGTGGATGCCTTGGCGTTGGTCGCGAATGCGAAAGGTTGGAAGCCGGGTGAACGCGAAGCGATCGAAGCGTGGTCAGCTAAATTCTTTGATTGGATGGTTACCAATGAGCTGGGCAAGGCAGAGAGTGAGTCGACGAATAATCATGGCACCTACTATGACGAGCAGGTGGTGCGCTGGGCGCTGCATTTAGGAAAAACGGATTTTGCAAAAACTGTTTTAGAAAACGCTAAGAAGAAGCGTATTGCCGCACAGATTGAGGTCGACGGAAAGCAGCCGCGTGAATTGGCACGCACCAATGCGTTGAGCTACTCACAATTCAGTCTACGCGGCATGTGTGGCTTGGCCATCATGGGTGAGTATGTCGGAGTAGATCTTTGGAATTATAAATCCGAGGACGGTCGGAGCATCGGACTAGCGATGGAGTACCTTTTACCCTACATCGATGCCCCGCGGAAGGAATGGCCCTATAAGCAGATTGTTGCGAAGAAAGTGGAAGTGCCTGAGCTTTTGCCTGAATTGCGCATGGCGGCGATTACGATGAAGAAGCCCCAGTATGAAGCGCTCGTGCAGCGTAATAACGCTAAATTATCGTTGGAGTTATTTTTAGGGGGGCTCTAGTTTAGGGGAGATGTAGCGGATGGGGCGGAGCGCCGTCCCTACCAAAGAGTTCAGGTGACAAGGGTTTAGTTGGCAAGGAGTGTGGGATGTGGTAGGTAGTACGGATGAAGCGCCTAATTATATTTTTATTATTAGCGACGGTGTGGTTGGGGGCGGCGGAAGCGGTGCCAGCCAAGAAGCTGAATGTTTTGTTCATCATCTCAGATGATATGAATAATGACTTGGGTGTATATGGTCACCCGTTCGTGCGATCGCCGAATCTCGATAAGCTGGCGGCGAGGGGTGTGAGATTTGATCGGGCTTACTGTCAGTTTCCATGGTGTGCCCCGAGTCGGGCGTCGTTCATGACGGGGCTACGTCCCGACACGACGAAGGTTATGGATTTAACTTATCATTTTAGAAAGGGTTTACCCGATGTCGTGACGATGCCTCAGGCCTTTATGAAGGCGGGCTATTTTGCAGCGCGGGTGGGGAAGGTTTATCATTACGGAAACCCTGGTGATATTGGTACGAGCGGGGCGGATGACCCAGCTTCGTGGAATCAGGTGGTGAATCCGGCAGGCCGCGACAAGACGGCATTAGAGAATGATATCTTAATTTATCCGCCGACGACTGCCTTGGGGTCATCGATGTCATTACTCGCTGATCGCACGGGCAAAGATGAAGAGCACACGGACGGCAAGGTGGCGACAGAAGCGATTAAATTATTGGAGGAGCATAAAGATGGCCCCTTCTTCTTGGCGGTAGGATTTTATAAACCACACTGTCCATGGGTCGCTCCACAAAAGTGGTTTGATATGTATCCACTGGAGCAGGAAGTGTTGCCGCCGATTGCCCCTAATTGGAAATCAAGCGTGCCTGCGGCGGCCTATGATACGGGGGTGGAGTGGCCTTATCGTGGCGTAACGCCAGAGCAGGCGCGGGAATGTCGACGGGCTTACCATGCGACCATTTCTTATGTCGATTCACAGATTGGTCGGGTGGTCGATGCATTGGATCGATTGGGTTTAGCGGATAACACGGTCATCGTTTTCATCAGTGACCACGGATACCATTTAGGTGAACACGGCTTGTGGATGAAGCAGACTTGCTTTGAGGAAGCGGCACGGATTCCGATGATTGTCGTGGCACCGAAGGCGGCGGCAAATGGTAAGGCCTCGAAGCGTACCATTGAATTGGTGGATATTTACCCAACGTTGACTGATTTAGCGGGAGTGAAGGCGCCTGACGGATTGCAGGGTGTTAGTTTACGACCTTTGTTGGAGGATGCTGATGCCTCATGGAATCGAGCCGCGTACACGCAGACGGTGACCAAGGGAAAGGGCAAGATACAGGGATACAGTGTGCGTACTGAGCGTTGGAGATTTACCGAGTGGCAGTATGGAGAAAAAGGGATGGAGCTTTATGACCACGATAAGGATCCGCAGGAGTTAAATAATTTAGCGAATGATCCCGCGTATGCGTCGGTCGTCGCGGAATTGAAAGTGATGAATAAGAAGGCGCACCCGGTGATGGTGAAGCCGGGTGTGGCGAAGGAAAATAATTTAGGGGACACGTTAGCAAGGTGACATGTTGGCAAGGGGTGTGAGCGAAGCTCACAGGGGACGAGTGGGCATGGGTTTCGTTGGCAAGGAGAGCTTGTTGTATCGCCCTGAACTCGTGCCAACTTGCCAACGTGTCCCCTGGACTACGTTACTCTTTCGGTAACGAAAGTTCCTTGAGGGTGAAGAGGCCTTTTTCGTTCGGGATGACAACGAAGAGTTTGGTGTTCTTGCTGAGGGCGAGGGCAATCATGATGTGCCATTGGGCTTGTGGGACTCCGGCGATGACGAGCATGGGGTCGGAGCCAGGTTCTGTGCCATGGGGTTCTTCAATGGCGGTACCCTTGTGGGTGATATCAAAATTATGATCGAGCCAGCGACCAAGTTCTTTGGCGAGGCCACGAAGGTCGGACTTACCGATTTCAATTCTGGATTGATCGACGAGGGCCCAGAGTGGGATGGCGAAGTTGTGTTCCATAAAGGTGACGGTTAGGTGGCGGCTGGATTTAGGGTTTGCTCGGGTAAATATAATGACGAGACTTTTTTGCGATGGCCGCCGACACCAAGCATATTGAGGAGATTCCTCTGCTGATTGAGAAGCGTGATTTTGCTTCGATTAGGCAGACCTTAATTGCCTTACCGCATGCGGATGCAGCCGATTTATTGGAGCATTTATCGCCTGTGCAGATGGCGGTTAGTTTCCGTCTCTTGCCTAAGACCGCGGCCGCTGAGATTTTTGAGTACATTGATGCGGACCACCAAGAGGCCTTGATTCGGGCACTAGGCGAGAATGACGCCGCGGGGATTTTGAATGCAATGTCGGACGACGATCGCACCGCATTCCTGGAGGAATGTCCGGAGCATGCGGTGCGTTTATTGGGTCTGCTTGATCCCGCGCAGCAACGAGTCGCCCTACAACTTTTAGGTTACCCCGAGAACAGTGTTGGGCGGATGATGACGACGAAGTTTGTCGCCATCCAGCGCGACTGGACGATTCAGCAGGCGTTGGACCATGTACGCGACCGGGCAAAGGACGTTTACTATGTTCACGTCGTTTGTTCGGTGGATGAATCGGGTCGATTGCTCGGAGTTCACCGCATCCGTGATATTTTCTTGGCCGATGTTAAGACACATGTTTCGGACTTACCGATAGCGCCGCCGCTATATTTAAAGGTCACGGACACACAGGAAGAGGCCGTAAATACTTTCCGTCGTCACTCACGGACGATTATTCCCGTGGTGAATGCCGATATGAAGGTCTTGGGTATTGTAACGGTCGACGACGTGCTCGAAACCGCCGCAGAAGAAGCCGCTAAAGATATTGCGTTCTTGGGTGCAGTGGAAGTGCCCGAAGAGCCACTTTTGGAAACCCCGTTGATGCAGCTCATTCGTCAACGTGCGGGTTGGTTAGTGATTTTATTTATTGGTGAAATGTTTACGGCCACAGCGATGGGCTTTTTTGAAGGTGAGATTAAGCAAGCCGTCGTCTTGGCGTTATTTTTGCCGCTAATTATTTCTTCGGGCGGCAATTCTGGTTCGCAATCATCGGCCCTAGTCATTCGTGCGATGGCCTTGGCGGAAGTGAGTCTGCGCGATTGGTTCCGTGTCTTTAAGCGTGAGATTATTAGTGGCCTCGGCTTAGGCGTAATTTTAGGTTCGATTGGTTTCGCCCGGATTGCGGTGTGGAATCAATTCTTCCCCAAGCTATACGGTGAGCATTGGATGTTAATTGGCTTCGTAATTTTCTTCTCCCTAATTGGCGTTGTTCTCTGGGGTAGTCTGGCCGGTGCAATGTTACCGTTCCTTTTACGTCGACTAGGGTTTGATCCCGCTAAAGCAGCCGCACCCTTCGTCGCGACGATTGTCGACGTCACGGGCTTGGTGATTTACTTCTTTGTCGCCGCCTTAATCTTGCGCGGCACCTTGCTGTAAGCCTTAGGCTTGGCGAATCAGATCGGCCGTCGCTGGGACGTCGGAGATAATTTGATCGGGGTCAGGTCCGACGCCGATGTAGCGCAAGTTCGGTAACTCGTTCAGTGTGTGGCCACGTCCAGCCAGGCGCACGATTTCGGCCATCGTGAAAGCGATGTACTTGCGAGCAGCAGCAGGGAGTTGGGCGTAGGAGCGAATCGATGAAATATTTTCGGTCCAGCCAGGCAGGGTAGCGTAGATGGGCTGGAGCGCACGGCGGACGGCATCATTGCGAGGTACGCTGGAGACGATTTTCCCGCTGGCGTCGCGGTAGCCCGTACAAAGTTTTAATTCACCGCCTTGCCACTCGCCGTGGGGCGAGAGGGCATCGAGTTTATTGATGACGATATCATCGTAGCCACCGTAGCGGAGGGCGTCGGCTTTTTCGACGAGGTCGGACCAACCCACCATGCGTTGGCGGCCGGTGCTGGTGCCGAATTCCAGTTTAGCGAGGGCACGTTGTAAGGGGTGAGACTCTTCCATTTTTGTAAGGAAGACGTGGGTGCCCACTTTGGTGTCATAAGCCTTACAGCAACCCACGGTGTGGATGGCTTGGACGGGGATTCCGGCGGACTGGAAGAACTCTGGAGTGAAAGTGTGGGAGGCGGTGACGTTGGGGGCAAAGCCTGCGCGTTTGTCGAGCCAGTAGGCTTGGCCAAATTCGCCGATGATGCGGCGGGAGCTGGCCATGTCGGTCAGAATGCGTTCGCGGACATCGCCGACGGTGTGGGCGAGGGCGGAGCCAGCTTTCCAATAAGCGGCGAGGACGGCCTCGTGATTGAAGGTGAAAGGTGTCGAACCAGCGAAGCGCGTGAAGTCGAATTCGGCGGCGGTGAAGACGCCGGCTTCGATGGCAGTTTTGTTGGCGCGTACTTCGGCTTCAGTTAATTTGGTAAATAAGCCGGCCCATTTTTCGGGAGAAAGTTGGCAGACGTGTTGGACGGTGTGAGCGGCACGATTGAGTCGGGCGGATAGGCGCTTGGCGTAGTCAGCTTGGGTGCCGAGGAATTCAGAATAGTGAATCTGCATCTGGCTCACTTCGTCGACGTAGGCCGGCGTGATGCCGCGACCGGTGGAGCCGCGAGGTTCTTGGCCGAGGACATTGATGCGGTAGTCTTCCCAGGCTAGATCGAGGATGCGGTGGGAGACATCGCTCACCATGCAGCGCTCATCGATGAGGAGGCGCGAGAGGACGGGGTAACCTAGCTTCTCGAGAGGAAGGGCCTCCCAGAGGGCTTTACGGGGGTCGGCGACGACTCCTGAGCCAAGGGCGAGGCAGGCCACGTCGTGTTCGGCCACGCCGCCAGGGAGAAGGTTCAGTTTTAAGCCGGCGACGGTGTGACCGGAGTTGGCACCACCGTTGACTTTAAGAACGGTGCCGACGACATCGCGGCGTTTAGTGATCGTTTGAAGTTCGCGTACGATTTCAGGAATCAGGCGGCCTTTGCCTTCATCGCCCATGCTGATGCCGACATCAGCGATGAGAAGGCTTTTGAAAGGAGTGAGCGCCATGAAGAGTAATCAGCGAATTTAAAAAAATCCAATTAGGCGGTGGGGCCTTTTTGGCTATCGTAGAAGCGATTAATTTTCTGAGAAACGTCGCGATAACCTGAATCGGCCATATAGATGATCTTGTATTCATCGATGGCTTCTTTGGTACGGCCCATTTTTTCAAAGGCGTTACCCAACTCGTAGATGATATCCTTTTTAAGGTCGTTCATCACTTGGACCTCGTTCTTGGCGAGGTTGAATTGTTCAACAGCGAGGTCGAACTTACCGCTGGCGACAAAAGCTTTGCCGATCGACAGGATCGCTAATTGGCGGAACTTAGGATTACGCTGTGCGTATTGTAATTGTTGAACGGATTCGTCGAGGCGGTTGGCTTGCAGGAGCAGATTGCCGAATTCGTAACGGAAAGAGTAGTCGTTCGGGTAACGTTCGACCAAGCTGGCGGTCGTTTGCAGGCGGTAGTCGCTGAGTTCTTTTTCGTTCTTCGCGAGGTCGGCGGCAGCGGTGGGGTTGGTTGCCAGTTGTTCGCGGAGTGTCGCGATGGTCTTTTCAAAGCGTTGTGTAATGAGGTCGATTTCTTGACGTTCGAGTGAGGAATCTTGGCGGCCGAGGGTGGTGAGGCGTCCGCGTTGGAGCCAAGCGATGGCGCTATCGAGATCGCCAGCGGAAATGAATTGGCGAACGATATCGCGATAGAGGTCGATGCTATCGGGCTGGCTTTGGATGCGTTGGGCAAGGGCGGCGGCCTGTTCGAGGGCGGTGCCGGCGTCGGTGACGGTACGGGCCGCTTGTTCGAGGCGGAGGGCTTCGTCCTTGTCTTTGAGTTTGGATTGGAAGTCGCCTTTGTCTTCCCACTTGCCGGTCTTCATCGTCTTGCTGACGGAAGCTTTACGGACCACCTCTTGGAGGTCGCCGTTACCAGGGAATAATTTCAGGCCGGCGTCGGCGGCGTTCAATGCGTTATCATATTCAGTGGCAACGAGCCAGGTATTGGCGAGGTCGACGAAGTGTTGAACATTTTTCGGATCAACTTGGGACAGTTCTTCGTACGCGAAAGCGGTCAGTTCCGGAAAGCCGAGTTTAACACCTGCGGCGGCCAGGGTCTTGTTCGCATTGATATCGCCAGGTTTTTTAGCGAGAGTGGCTTCAGCTTCGAGAATCGCGGCGGAGGCGTCTTTCTCGACGGCTTTCGCGATACCACTTGCGGTTAGCCCACCGATAAGCCCATCGAAGAGGCCAGCCTTTGTGCCGAGGACTGTTTTTTGGGCACGTCGGAGGAGGCGACGGACCTCGATGCAACCAGGGTTACGAACCAAAATGCCTTGAAGGATTTCTATGGCGTACTGTGGGTTGGTCTTAAGTTGGGACTCGGCGGCAGAAACTTGTTTCTGGACGCGGGGGTCGAGTTCGGTGAGGGCGACTTTATTCATGAATGGGAACTATTGGACCTGCCGAAAGTGACGGTCAGGGTGCTGGGGGTCAATCCCTTGAACGGGAAAAACGTAGGTGACGGCGTAGGGCTGGTCGTAGGGGGGCGGCGACGATGTGGCCGGCACAGTTGGTTTGCCTGCAGCAGCAGGGGTGAAAGAGTCCTTCGGCGATAGAAAACCCGTAATCAAAGGTGATTTCATCGTTGGCGGTAATGGCTTGTGAGGCGATTAACCAGGCCTCGTTGACGGTGTTGTCGTAGATTAATTCGGCGTTGGGTGCGCAGCTATGGTTGGCGTGGCGAGCGGGATTTTCGGCAAACGAACCATCGAGCCAAAGTCCTGGTTTGATTTCTAGCCAGTAGGTAGCCGACTTCGCCGATGATGAAGGCGGATCGATTCGTTCGGTCGTATGGCCGAGGTAGGGAGCGATTTTTTGTCCGACGGAAAATGACTGCGTAGCGAAGAGACCGAGCCCTTCGATGGGTGAAGTTTTGGACTCCACGCCGTAAGGGCTCATGCCTCAGCTTTGAGGTCGCGCGTCATTAGGGTGGTTACACCTGTGCGAGCGTCGAGACCTTCAAACAGAATTTTCTGAAGGAGGAATAAAATCGGAGCGTCGAGCTTGTGGCTCTTGGCGAGTTGGCTGAGCGATTCGGTGGCGCGGTAACCTTCAACGGCGTCGCGACGGGTTTGTAGTCCCGCAAGTGTGGCGGCGGGATCTTGGGCGATAGCCTGCCCGAGTGTGCGATTGCGACTCCAAGAGCCGTGGGCGGTGGCCATGAGATCGCCAGTGCCACTGAGTCCAAGGAAGGTTTCACTTTTGCCACCGAGGGCGACACCGACACGAATCATTTCTTGGAGGGCACGAGTGAGAAAGGCGGCTTTGGCGTTGTCGCCGAGCTTGAGTCCATCGCAGAGGCCAGCGCCGATGGCATAAACATTTTTGAGGGTGCCGCCGATTTCCACACCGGCGACATCGTTCGACGTGTAGACGCGAAGAGTCGGGCCGCTGATAGCTGCTTGCACGGCGCGTAGGGTGGAATCGTCGGCGGTAGAAGCGAGAACCATGGCGGTTGGATTTCCTTGGGCCACTTCATTGGCGTTGCTTGGTCCGCTTAAAGTAGCGGCCGGGATTTTACCAAGCGCTTTTTGAATGAGTTCCGTCGGACGTTGCAGGGTGTTTTGGTCGAGTCCCTTGCAGAGTGAGATGACGATTTTCGCGGAGGACTTTTGGAGGTCGGGTCCGATTTGTTTTAGCAGGTCGGTGAGGCCTTTGGAGGGGCAGGCCAGGAAAACAATATCGGCGTCCATCAAAGCGGGGGCGGGTTCGAGTCCGACTTGAATGGAATGTGCGAGTGAGTGTTTGGGCAGGTAGTCGTGATTGATGCGCTCGGTGGCCAATTTTAGGGCCTGTTCGAGTCGACGGGGTACGAGGGTGACCGTGTGACCGAGTCGATCCAAGTGAATGGCGACGGCGGTGCCCCAGGCGCCTGCTCCAAAAATTACGCAGTTCATGAGTGTGACCCCTTTCGAATTTTAGTGGCCCAGCGCTTGACGGCGGCCACGGCGTCGCGATGGAGGTTGGCTTCGGGTTTCACGAAGGGAGGCGGGGTGGAGGTGAGTCCAAGAAGGTCGTGGATGACAAGAATTTGTCCATCACAACCCACGCCAGAGCCGATGCCGATGGTTGGAATGTTAATGGATGAAGTAATTTTTTGAGAAAGTTTTTCGTCAACGCATTCGATGACTACACTGAAGGCACCAGCGTCGGTGACCGCTTGGGCGTCGGCTAAGATTTTTTGTTGGTCGGCTGAGGTGAGGCCGCGGCGACGATAGCCGGTGGAGTGAACGCGTTGGGGGAGGAGGCCGATATGGGCCATGACGGGTATGCCAGCATCGACTAACTTTTCGATGGCGGGGGCGAGTGAAGTGCCGCCTTCGATTTTGACTCCGTGGGCGCCGCCTTTTTGGAGGAGGGCACGGCACGATTTGAGAAGGTTAGAAAAACTGTCGTGAGCGAGGGCGAAGGGTAGGTCGGCAATGACGAGGGCGGCCGGTTTGGCTCGGGCGACGGCGGCGGTGTGGTGAATCATCATTTCAAGGGTCACGCCGACGGTATCGTCCATCCCAAGGACGGTATTGCCGAGGGAGTCGCCCACCAGAATGAGATCGGCCCCGCCTTGGTCAGCGATACGTGCCGTGATGGCATCGTAGGCGGTGAGGCAGACGATGGCGCGTTTGCCTTTGAGTGCTCGGATGGACCGGGTGGTAGCCTTCACGTCTTTGGGATTATCGCGTGAGCTGTCGCTTGTAAAGCGTGGGAGAGTCCTTTAGGGTGAGAAAGATGTTAGCGAGACTACGCCGCCTCTTTAGACGTCCCGACTACCGTTTGCACGGTTATCGCCACTCGACCTTGGATACGGGGGCGGGTCGCCCGTGGTATGAACGGTTGAGGTTTTCGCGGCTGCCTTCGGGGTATTCGCACAATCCAGCGAAGGAGCCGATTGCGTGGGGACGTTACCGAAAAATTTTATATCTCGTTCTCGCACTCCTGCTTGGCTGGTGGCTTGCCGAAAGTATTTCAGCCTGGAATTTTTTCGATGGCTAAGACTTCTAGGTGACAAGCGGGCCAGGCGACACGTTGGCAAGGGCGAGAGCAAAGCACTCAGGCCGTGGCCAAAGATCATAACAATTAAAAGCCGAGTAGGTCGATTTTTAGTTCGCGGGCGCGAGCGAGGACAGCGGGGCGATCGATGAGAATAACACCGTCGGCTTGCAGTGCGGCTTTGCGAACGCCGCCTTGGGCCATGCTCTCGAGGGTTTGCAGTCCGAAGCAAGGTACATCGAAGCGAAAGTCTTGTTGATGCTTTGAAGTTTTAGTGAGCAGCATTTCTTTGCCACCGATGTCGGCACAGCGCTGAAGCATTTTATCGGTTCCTTCAAACGCTTCGACGGCAAGGACGGTGCCCTTGGCGGTGACGATGGATTGACCGATGTCGAGGCGGGCCATTTCACGGGCCATTTGCGTGCTAAATTTCAATTCTTCGTCAGAGATGCCACAGGACCAACCCGTGAGGCAGCCAGTGGTGGCGAGGTGTTGATCAAGGAAGATGCGGGCATCGAGCATTTTGATGCCAAGTTTTTCGATTTCCTGCGTGATGCCACCGAAGATGGTTTCGGCGTTGCGTTCTTTAAGTGAGGCGAGGAGGGCGACCAATTTAAAATCGGGCACCATGCCAGAGAAAAGTTTACGCGGAGTGATTTGGCCTGCCATCACGGCGCCAGTTGCTTGGAGTTCTTGAAGGGAGTCCAGTAGTTGACCTAACTTTCCAACGGGGACGATACGACGGTCGGCGGGTTTAAAACTATCGATGAAGGATGCTTCGGTTTCGTCTTCAAAAGCGATAAGCTTTATATTCGCATTATATTCGCGGGCACACTCGGCGAGAAGGGTGGGGTAGCGACCTTTTCCAGCGATAATCACAATCGGCTTAGAGGCATCGAAGCCAGGGGGGAGGAAGCGAGTGGTGGCGGGTGCCATGAACTAATCGTTTAGGGGGAATCGCTTGGGCTCAAGCCTGCTTTAGGTTGCCAGAGGGATGGGTGGGAGTTGGAATGGGCGTATGACGCGCGTGGTCGGCATTTTAGGTGGCACCTTTGACCCTCCGCATGCGGGTCATATTGCGGCGGCGACGGCGGCTTGGAAACAGATGAAGATGGATGAAGTGAGGGTTATACCTGCGGGCTTAGCGCCATTACGTGCAGCCTTGCCACTGGCGAGTGCGGCGGACCGCTTGGCGATGGTGAAATTGGCTTTTGAACCTTGTCCTTGGGCGGTGATTGATGACCGCGAGGTACGTCGCGAGGGCGTGTGTTGGTCGGTTGATACGGCACGCGAATTGGCACGAGATTTTCCGCAGGCCCGTCGAGTTTGGATTATTGGAGCCGATCAGTTGGCGAGGTTGGATCGCTGGAAGGATATTGCTGAATTGTCGACGCTCGTGGAATTTGCGGTGCTCGCGCGCGACGCCATTTCGGTGGTGCCGCCCGCCGCGATTGCGGCGAAGCTCAAGTTAACCGTTTTGAGGGCGCCCCCAGTCAAAGTCTCGTCAACGGCGTTGCGGTTGGCCTTGCAGGAGGGGAAGCCGTCGGGAAACGGCTTGCCCAAGTCGGTGCGTGACTTCATCGAAGAACGCTCCCTTTATAAGCAATAATATGTCCGCCTTAAAAAAGAAAAAAGCTAAAGTCATCGCTAAGAAAGCACGTGCCCCCTTGAAGCCGGTGCGTCGCGCAGCGGTGAAGCCAAAGGTCAGTAAGGCGAAGGCCCGCTCGGAGAATTTAAAGCCCGTGGTGGCACGGGTGGCATCCAAAGTGCCCGTGCATGTCTTGGCGGTGGTCAAAGCCTTAGATGATAAGAAAGCTGAATCGATTCGCGTGTTGGAGTTGGGTCAGCTCTCCTCGGTTGCAGACTACATGATTATTGCGACTGGCACATCCGATCCGCATTTGCGTGCCTTGCGCATTGAAGTGGAGAGGGCGCTGGATGAAGCTGGTTCTTCGGCACGTGGTACCGAGTCGCAAAAGGAAAGCGGCTGGACGGTGGTGGATGGCTTTGACGTCGTGGTCCATGTCTTCCGTCCGGATGTACGCGAGAATTACAGCATGGAATCACTTTGGAAGGATGGCCTCGACCTGTCGGTTAAAGACCTGCTGAAGGCCTAAGTAAAATTTCCGGTGGTGGTAGCGGGCAGAATTGAACTGCCGACCTCAGGCTTATGAGTCCCGCGCTCTAACCATCTGAGCTACGCTACCGTAACACCGTCTAGAGATGTCAGCGATTTGCCCGCGAAGCGTCAAGCGGATTGAAGTTTGGGGCGGGATTCGCTGTCCTCTGGCCAAAATTGGGCTGAAACTCAGCGTTGATATTGGGGTAAGAGTGATTCAATATAATTCATACCCCAACCCCTGGGTGTACCCTAATGGAAACCGAATCCGATCAGTTGGCCCTTGAGCGTGCCCGAAATGGTGACGCGGGTGCTTACAATGAATTGGTCTTAAAGTATCAGGGCCGAATTTTCTCTAAGGTTTTTTCGATGCTGCGTAATCGGCAGGATGCCGAGGAGATTACGCAGGACACTTTTATTCGGGCTTACCGTGTTTTATCGTCCTTCCGCGGTACCGCCAATTTTTCATCTTGGATTTACCAAATTGGGATTAACTTAGCTCACAACCGTTACTGGTATTGGCGGCGACGTAAGCGCAATGAGTCGATGTCGCTTGATGCGACCATTGGAGAAGATGCAGGAGCGACCTTGCATGATATTTTAGCCGATACGGCACAAGGGCCGGGGGGCGAAGTGGATCAAAATGAATTTGTCCGTAAAGTTGCGGAAAGTATGGAACAATTGAAGCCCGAGCATGCTCACATTCTTATGATGCGCAATGTGCAGAACCTTTCATACGAAGAGATCGCGGAGGAGCTTGGCCTCTCCATTGGCACGGTGAAGAGTCGCATTAACCGCGCGCGCGAAGCGTTGCGTGAACTCATGGGGGAGGACTTTGCAAAATGAGCCAAGCCGAATTTGAACGGCTGGTGGATAGTTACCTAGATCGCTCAGCCACGGCGGCCGAGGTGGCACGTCTCCGTGAACTCTTGGTGGCTTCACCCGAGCTGACTCGTCGCTTTAAGCAGCGGGAGATGTTGCACCGGGCGCAATTGAAGTGCTTGGCTGATTTTCAACGGAAAGACTGGGCATGGGTGGGTTCGTGGCTCATGAGTTTTGCCCAGCGCTTTAATCGTTCGGCCACGTACCTGTGTTTATTGATGGTTGTTTTGGTCCAAACTCGGGTGACCATGGATACGGACTACAAAGGACTGAACCTTTACGTCATGAGTAGTCTTTCGGGGCAAGAAAGTTTCGAGGCGTATGAGGGGGACGAGTCAGACAAGTGGATGGAGTCTACGGTGGGTGATTTACATGCGGTTGATGCCAGCTCGCTTGATGCGGCAGACGATGAAGACGAGGGGTAGGAGGAATTAAGGATTTAGCAGTTATTGCCCTTGCCTCTATTTTTTAGGCCAATCTTCTAACCTCCTATGTCGGCCGATACTTCCAGGCCAGAAATTCGCCTTAAAGGCATCGCAGCCGCACCAGGCGTGGGGCATGGGCCCGTCTACGTATTGTTGCAGGGCATGGGTATTGTGGCCTGTGAAAAAGCCAATGATCAAGAGGTTGAGATTCGACGCTTTGAGGAAGCGTTGCACGCCACCCGTGTAGAAATTGCGAAGCTGCGTCAGGAAGTAGTGGAGCGATTAGGCGAGTCGGAAGCGGCAATTTTTGACGCCCACCTTTTAGTCTTAGAAGACGTCGCACTGATTGACGACGTCGCGAAGGAAGTTCGGAAGACCGGTTTTAATATTGAATTTTGCTTTCAGGAAGTCGCGCAGCGCTACATTACAATTTTCGAAAATATCGAAGACGATTTCTTGCGTGAGCGCGCGGCCGATATTCGCGATGTGACCGGTCGGGTGATGGATAAATTACTCGGCACCAAGTCGGTAAGGCCCGTGGTGGCAGTGGAGAAGCAAATTGTCGTTGCTAAGGATTTAACACCCTCGGAGACCGCGAGTATGTCGGCCGATAGTGTCTTGGCATTTGTAACCGAAGAGGGTGGGCGTACTGGCCATTCAGCAATCATGGCGCGTGCCCTAGAAATACCGGCGGTGGTTGGCGTTCGGGGCTTATTAGATGCCGTCCAAGATGATGATGTTTTGCTCGTGGATGGCGAAGCTGGCTTGGTTTTTGTGAACCCGTCGTCGGCGACACTGGATAGTTACCGTGACAAGCAAGTGGCGATTAAGACACGTCGTAATCGCGTGATGGCGGAAGTCGCTTTGCCCGATGAAACGGTCGATGGTGCAGCCTATCATTTATTAGCCAATATTGGCGGTCCGGAAGACATGGAGGATGCCCATACCTATGTGGCGCATGGCGTGGGACTGTATCGTACGGAAAATTTATTTCTGCGGCTCGATGCCTGGCCAACAGAGGAGGAGCAATTTAAAGAATACGCCGAAGTCGTCCGCCAGGCGAAGGGTCGACTAGTGACTTTTCGGACGTTGGATTTGGGCGGAGATAAAAAGCTCGGTGATTTAACGGATGAAGCGAACCCCTTCATGGGCTATCGAGCCATCCGCCTATGTTTGGACCGACCTGACATTTTCGCTTCGCAGTTGCGGGCGATTTTAAGGGCCGCCGTTTACGGGCCGGTCGCCGTGATGTTCCCTATGATTTCAGGGGTCGAAGAACTACGACGCGCCAAAGAATTTTATCAAACCATTGCGATGCAAATGGCCAGCGAGGGCGTGTTGCCCAAGGCTCCGATTCGAGTAGGTGCGATGATTGAAATTCCTGCCGCGGCGGTGGTGATTGATGATTTGGTGGCAGAAGTTGATTTCATCAGTATTGGCACGAATGATTTAGTGCAGTACCTTTTGGCGGTGGATCGCGGGAACCAGCGCATTGCGACCTTGTATGAACCAGCGAACCCAGCGGTGGTACGCACCTTAGAGAGAATTTTCCGGTCAGCCGCCCAACGGGGTGTTACCGCTGCCGTTTGTGGTGAGTTGGCGGGCGATCCGCTGTGGGCTCCGTTGCTAATTGGTTTAGGTGCGAAGGAGTTAAGTATGTCTTCGCCCTCGATTCCAGAGGTCCGTTTCATTTTGCGACACTCTAGCGATGAAGAGTTAAAGGCGTTGGCCAAGGCCACAATGGGACAGACTGATTCGGTGAAGATTAAGAATTTGCTAGCGGACTTTGCCTTGAGCAAGGTGAAGCACCGCACATGAAGTCATTGGAGCCGAAAGCCAATCCGCACATTGAAGCCATGCAGGCGTATACGCCTGGGGAGCAACCGCAGGGTGGTGGCTGGGTAAAGTTGAATACCAATGAAAACCCTTATCCGCCGAGTCTGAAGGCGGTAGAGGCTGTACGCGCAGCCTTGGCGAACGACGGCTCGCTGTTGCGCCTTTATCCGTCGCCTGATTCCACGCCCCTGCGTGAAGCCGCGGCACAATTACACGGCTACGTCCCGGCGGCGATTGTGGCCGGCAATGGCTCGGATGATATTTTGAATTTACTGATAAGGTCCTACGCGGGGCCAGACCGACCGATTGGAATGTTGGATCCCAGTTATTCGTTGTATCCAGTCTTAGCCGCGGCGCAAGGTGCGGCGGTGGTGAAGGTCCCAGTGAAAGCGGATTATACATTTGAAGTGGAAGCGGTGGCCAAGTGTGGTGCATCGATTTTCTTTTTAACGAACCCGAACGCTCCACTCGGTGTAGCGTTTACGGTCGAGCAAGTGATGGCCTTGGCGAAAGCCTTCCCTGGGTTATTAATCGTGGATGAAGCGTACGCTGCTTTTGCGGGGCAGAACTGTGCGGATTTACCTAAGCAATTTCCCAATGTCGTGGTCACACGAACCCTTTCAAAGGGGCATGCCTTAGCGGGCTTGCGGGCTGGGTATGCCATTTGTCCGCTGGGCGTGGCCGATATTTTACATCGAGTACGTGACAGTTATAATTTGGATCGATTGGCACAAGTCGCGGCGGCGGCGGCGCTGCAAGATGAGGGTTGGCTCCGGGTGACAGCCGCAAAGATTATTGCGACACGCCAACGAATGATTGCGGCCTTACGTGGGCTGGGTTGGAAGGTGAATAATTCTTCGGCAAATTTTGTGCTCGCTGAACCGGTGGCAAATGGTGGTGCTGCGTCGGTGGCAGCAGCGGAGTCCGCCTTCAATTTTTTACGTTCCCAAAAAATCTTAGTCCGTCGTTTCCCGCACCATCCATTGACCGAAAAAGCCTTGCGCATCACCGTGGGCACGGACGCAGAAATCGATGTCATGTTGGGTGCCGCGGCGGTTTGGACGAAAGGGTGAGGTTGACATTTTAGCGGGGTGGGACGATTGAATGGGTATGAGTTCTGGAGCCCGCCAAGCCACCATTCGCCGCGACACGGCGGAAACAAAAATTAACTTAAGCGTTAATTTGGACGGCACGGGCTTAGCTGAAATCTCTACTGGCGTCGCTTTTTTTGACCACATGCTCACACTATTGAGTCGTCACTCGATGATTGACTTGAAGATTCAGGCCACGGGCGACACGGATGTTGATTACCACCACACCGTGGAGGACGTGGGTATTGTTTTAGGTGTGGCGATTAAAGAAGCCTTAGGTGACAAGGCGGGTATTCGTCGTTACGGCTTTTTCATCTTACCCATGGATGAGACGCTGGCACGTTGCGTCGTAGATTTAAGTAACCGTCCGATGATGGTCTACCAAGTCGACGTCACCAATTACATGGTGAAGGACTTTAACATCGCGCTCGTTCGTGAATTTTTCCAAGGCTTGGCGAATGCGCTGGGTTGCAACCTGCACTTGAAGTTGGAGTACGGTGAAGAACCTCACCACGTTGCGGAAGCTTTGTTTAAAGCCTTTGCACGTGCCTTACGGGCTGCGGTTGAAAACGATCCCCGTCAGGGCGGACGTGTGCCGAGCACCAAGGGTTCACTCTCGTAATTTTGAACGTGAAGGCACCTGGCTCTGACGATCGTCCACGAGTTGCGGTGGTGGACTATGGTATGGGCAATTTACGTAGTGTCGCTCGTGCCCTGAGTGCGGCGGGGGCCGACCCATTTCTGGTGGACAATCCAGGCAAGGCTGAAAATGCGGATGCCGTGGTTTTTCCGGGGCAGGGTGCGATTGCCGATTGCATGGACTGTTTGAAGCGCACGGAGTTTGACCAATTTCTTAAGGAGTGGATTGCGGCCGACCGTCCTTTTCTTGGCGTGTGCCTAGGCTTACAGGCTCTCTTTGAGCGTTCTGAAGAAGGTAATCGTGCCGGCCTAGGGATTTTCCCTGGAGTCATCGCTCGCTTTAAATCTGAGCCGGGTCTGCGCATTCCGCACATGGGGTGGAATGAGGCGGTTTTTAAGGAGGCAAGCCCATTGACTGCGGGTCTGCGAGTGGAGGGTGAGCCCTTCTACTTTGTGCATAGTTACCGATTATCGGAAACAGATCCGCGGCTGGTATGGTGCGAGACGGACTATGCGGGACGCTTTGTGAGTGGGGTGCGTAAGGGGCGGGTGATGGCGACCCAGTTTCACCCCGAGAAAAGTCAGGTCAAAGGCTTGCAAATCTACCGTAATTTCCTGACTTTAGTGGCCCGCTGAGGGTTTTAACTTTGGCGGCCCCTCAACCGTCATGACCTCTAAAAACGCTTTTCTAAAACTGGATGACAAAGAAGTTGTCCTACCCATTGTCGTCGGCACCGAAGGCGAGCGTGCGATTGACGTGCGTAAGTTACGTGATGACACCTCGTACGTTACTTTTGACGACGGTTATGCGAATACCGGTGCATGTGAGTCGAAGGTCACTTTTATTGATGGCGAGAAAGGTGTGCTTCGTTACCGCGGGTATTCGATTGAAGAATTAGCCGAAAAATCGACCTTTATTGAGACCGCCTACCTTTTGATTTATGGCGAGCTGCCGACGGCTGCGCAGTTGACGACTTTCAAGACGCGTATTTTGGATAATTCGCAGGTGCACGAAGGTATGCGCATCTCGCTCAGCGGTTTTCCGGGAAATGCGCACCCCATGGCGGTACTGTCGGCTACACTCAATACGCTCGGATGCTATTATCCTGACTTAGGCACCAATGAACGGGCGCATGACTTAGCCAAGTTTGATGAAACTGCCGCGGTATTGATTTCAAAGGTGCGTACGCTGGCCGCCTTGGCCCACCGTTCAAAGGAAGGCGAGCCGCCCGTGTACCCTAAGCCAGGTTTTGATTATTGCTCGAACTTCCTTCACCTCCTGTTTTCGCAGCCCAATGCGGATTACGTGGTGCACCCTGAAATCGCACGGGCCTTGGATTTAATTTTAATTTTGCATGCCGACCACGAGCAGAACTGTTCGACCTCGACGGTGCGCATGGTGGCGTCGGGTGGAGCGAATCTCTTCCCGTCGGTTTCGGCGGGTGTATGTGCCCTGTGGGGTCCGTTGCACGGTGGTGCCAACCAAGCGGTGATTGAGATGTTGCAGGAGATTCACGACTCTGGTGACGATGGCTCGAAGTTTATTGCCGATGCGAAGGACAAGACCAAGCAGGTTCGTCTGATGGGCTTTGGTCACCGCGTTTACAAGAACTACGATCCTCGTGCGAAGATCATTAAGGCCCAGTGCGATAAGGTGCTCAAGGTGTTGGGCATTAACGATCCGCTTTTAGCCATTGCGATGCGTCTAGAAGATGCCGCCTTGACTGATCCCTATTTCAAGCAGCGGAACCTTTACCCCAATGTCGATTTTTACAGCGGCATTATTCTGAAGGCGATTGGTATTCCTTCCGAAATGTTCACGGTGATTTTTGCGATTGGTCGCATGCCTGGTTGGATTTCGCACTGGAAGGAAATCGCCGAGAATCCGAAGCAAAAGATTCACCGTCCGCGCCAAATTTACATCGGTCACACCGAGCGTAAATACGTCGCAATGAATCAACGCGGGTAAGCTTAGGCCATTCCTCGATAAGCATCCTATGACCATCGCTTCTACTGGCTCGCCGCGTGTCGCAGTGGTGATACCGGCGTATCGTGAGGCGTCGCATATTGCGGAAGTGGTTCGTCGGGTTCGTCAATTTATTGATACGGTGATTGTGGTGGACGACTGTTCGCCTGACGCCACTTCAGCTGAGGCTCAAGCGGCGGGGGCGATTGTGATTCGTCATGATGTTAATCGCGGTAAGGGCGCAGCCTTGAAGACTGCCTTCGTTAAATTAAAAGAGCTGGGTTATACGCATGGTATTACACTCGATGGCGATGGTCAGCACGACCCCGAGCAGTTGCCGGCCTTTCTCGAGGCGCTTCGCGAGCCTGAGGTTATGTTGGTGGTCGGTAATCGATTCTCTAATCCACGCGGTATGCCCATCGTGCGACGCCTGGTGAATGCTTCGATGTCTTGGCTCATCAGCCGGATTTGTCGCTGTGCCATTCCTGATTCGCAATGTGGCTACCGCGGTGTGGCGGTGGCGAATGCCGCGGTGTTAGCGGCCCAGAGTGATCACTACGATTACGAGACGGAAGTTTTGATTTTAACTGCGCGGGCGAAAGGGTTGATTCGCAGCGTGCCGGTCCGTACGATTTATCGTGGCGAGACCAGTAAAATTAGACCGGTTCGCGACACGATTCGTTTCTTTAAGCTCCTTTGGAGGCTTTGATTTACTTTGCAGGAGTGGGCTGCCAGCTTTTTTCGTGAATCCGAAAGACGGACCGACCAGGTTTATCGCCCGTGGTGGCAATGAGTTCGCAACGACCTTTCACGGAAGAGTTATCGGACTCGTTGAGTGAATAGAAGTCACGTTTCTCGGCGATACAGAGGACGGAATGGTTTTTATCGACGAAGTTTCCTAAGTCTTTTTCCAAATCGATTTGGGGCAGGGCGTGATAGGAGTAGAATGGGTAGAATGGTCGAAAATTTTCTTTGGATTTACCTTCAAGGTTTTTGGGTGCGGTGACGAAAATGGCGGTCGGCTTTTCATGCATGTAGTAATTTGCTGCGCGCCCTAGGAAGCTGCTGGTCAGTATAATCTCGTTGGGCTGACGTGCCTCTTGGGCGATTTTAAAGACATTGCGACTGCCCACGGTGCCTTCCAGACGGTCTTCAATCCAGAAGAACGCCACAAAGATCAGGACGAGGCTGAAGAGGACGGAGAAAGAGACCCAGCCAAGGGTGGAGCGACGAAACGCTAAAATGCCTGCGATGGTGAGTGGTGCGCCGAGGGCGATGAGTTGGGCGAGGAAGGGGTGAGCGTTGGGGTGAAATTCGGGGACGTACCAGACCAAGAGCAGGCCCTCAAGGAGGGTGAAGCCGCCCACGAGCCAAAGCTCACGGCGACTAAAACCTTCGTTAATCCAGCGCTCGAGGGTGTGGCCAGCGAGCAGGGCGAGCGGCGGGAAGAGGAAGAAGATGTAGCTGGGGATTTTAGTCTGAGCCACGTTCATGAAAATGTAAGACGGAACCAGCCAGCAGAGAATCAGGCAGATGCCGTTGTGTTGACGGAGGTAGTGGAAATTAAAAATTGATTTTCCGTTTTGCCAAAGCGCAGCGAGGGTCAACGGGATCCAGGGTAAGGTGCCGCCGATGAGAATTTCTAAATAGTAGTACCAGGTGTTGTTGCCCTGGTGTTCGGAATGCCAAAAACGATCCCAGTTTTCATGTACGAAGAAGGAGTTCCAATAATAAGACCAGCCCGTGCCAGGTGCCGTAGGGCCGGATTGGTGTAGGGTGAACATCGCTAGGTACCAGGGGGCGGCGATAAGTAGCCAGAGAGGGACACAGATGGCCAGTGAACGCAATGACCACGGTTGTTTGATATTTTGAATATAACCGTAGGTGAAGCCCGCCATGATGCTAAAGACGAGGCCTTGCGGGCCTTTGGTGAGCATGGAGAGGGCGGAGACGACTGTGAAGCCGAGGAGCCAGCGCAGGCTTTGCTTCTCGGGGGCGTGGAAGGCTTCCCAAAGGCAGTAGATGCCGGTGCTGATAAAGAGGGTGTGTGAGATGTCGGTCAGCATCAGTCGCGACATCACGACGAACATGGCACCCGTCGCGAGAACGAGCGCCGACAGGAAGCCCGCTAAGGGTGACAGGAGTTTTCGTCCAATGCCCCAAGTCAGGAAGACGAGGAGAGATGCAGCGAGGGCGCCGGGGACGCGGGCAGCGAATTCATTGTCGCCGAAGACCGTTTGCGAGAGGCAGGTCTGCCAATAAAACAAAATGGGTTTTTCGAATTGTGGTTCGCCGAAGAGTCGGGGCGTAATCCAGTCGCCGCTTTGCACCATCTCGCGAGTGGTCTGAGCGTAGAATGGTTCATCGGGATCAATGAGTCCGAGACTTCCTAGGCGCCACCAGAACAAGAAAGTGACGACGGCGGTTAAGACGATGGCCTGGAATCGAGTCGAGTGAAGCAGTTTGGGCATTTAGGTGTGGAAATTAAAGGGCTCGGTGGACTTAGCAAACTTACAAAAACGTGAACGACTGAGGGCCATTTGGGTTTCGTGGCACTGAATCGCTTGCAATTTTTTCTGTTGTTGGGATGCGGTGAGTGAAAGCAGTAAGTCAGGCTTGGGGCTGTTGAGAATTTTCATACCCCAAGGGCGATGGATGAGGTAGGTCAATCGGTCGCAATCGTGTTGGGCAACTTTAAGGGCATCGATCGCATACGCTTGAGTGGCTCGGTGGTCGGAATGGCGGTCGAATTCGCAGGGGGTGACGATTAGGTCGGGCTTTAGTTTAGAAACTTGGCCGGCGATAATTTGGCTGAGGTTTCGGTCGCCCGACTGCCACAGTTTTAAAATACCCGCATCGGGTAGCTCTAGGAAGTCGCTAGTCACTTTACCGTCGCCGAGGACATGAAGTGATCTCTGAGCTTCGAGTTTACGGCGTTGGCCCCATTGATGACGTTCGCGGGGACCAATGGACCAGCGGCGGTCGACGTAGCGTTGGGGCCAGGGATTATTATCCCCGTTCGTGATGAAGGTGACGTGAACTTTACCGTCCGCTTGGAGGACGTGTTGAATCAGCCCGCCAGTACCTAGGCATTCGTCGTCAGGGTGAGGGGCTAAAATCATGACACTGGCACCGCGCGAAATAATTTCGGTCAGTCGAGCAGACGGGGTGGAGGCGGTCACCATGGGCTAGATTGGATGACGAGATGGAGTTTTTAATCAACCCGTTATCGATTGTATAAAATATAAAAGGGGAAGGGCCGATCGTTTCCGATCGGCCCTTCGTCTGTGGAGTCATACATTGTAAGCCGGATTCTGTCTGGGGTGGTACTCACCACTCCCTGCGCATTCATTTCTCTGACCTTGCGGTCTCGCCTTGCGGCGATGCGACAACCCGAGACCTTGGCGGGCGACCTCGTAGCGGTCTCTGTTTA
>CANGNX010000007.1 GCA_947455415.1 Opitutia bacterium
CTAAAGCAAAACACGGCGGAAACGCCTCCTGACGACGTCTCGCCCCGCAAATCTGCGGGGCGATTCGTTTATGGGCATCATTAACCTGACCGCACTTACTAATTGATCTCAGTCCAACCGCCATTGCCGTCTTTTTCCAACTTACGAAAACCGGCCTGACGAAGTTTTTTGTCCGACGTCGCCTGCTTCATCGCACCCTCACCATAACGCACCGTCAGACTCGGAGAAATGATTACGCGTCGGCACGGCTCCATTGTGACGGGATGGTGGGTGAAGTCCGGCGCCTCCGCCGGTAAATCGATTTCAAACTCTTCACCTTCGGTGCCGTCTTTCCGTATCACAATGTAACGCCTGATCGACATGGGTTATTCTGACAGGGTACGTGGATCAAACGCATCGCGCAAGCCATCGCCCAAAAAGCTTAAGGCCAGTAAGGTAAAGCCAAACGCGGCGGAGGGGATAATTAAGAGCCAAGGGCACTGCTCCATCACATCGGCACCTTCCTTAATCAGCATTCCCCAAGAGGTCATCGGCGCCTTCACGCCTAGACCCAAAAAGCTAACAAAGGCTTCGAGCAACATTACCCCTGGCACCGTCAGCGTTGCATAAACCGCAATCGTACCTGCAAGGTTAGGCAAGTAATGCTTCCGAATAATTCCCCAGCGCGATTGCCCTAAGGCCACCGCTGCATCCAAGAACTGCCGGTTCTTCAACGCACGTGTCTTGGTACAAATGATGCGAGCCATCGTTAACCATGAGACTCCGCCGACCGCTAAAAAAATCATCCAAATATTCTGACCAAAGACCACCGTGGCTAAGACCACAATCAACGTAAGCGGCAAGGTGCTGACGATATCAATGAACCGCATGCAGAGGTCTTCGAAGCGACCTCCGACTTCAGCAGCCATAATGCCATAGACCACGCCAACCAACAATGCCACCGCGGTCGCAATGAGTCCGACCGAAATCGAAATCATGCCGCCTTGCAGCAAACGAGAAAGTAAATCGCGTCCCAATAAGTCCGTGCCAAACCAATGCTGCGCACTCGGCGCCACTGGACCTAAAGCGAGGTTTTGCGTTTTATAATCATAGGGTGCAATCCATGGAGATAAAAAACAGACGAGGGCAAGAAAAGCGATAAAGCCCAGGGCCAACGGGGCCAAGCGACGACGCGAAAACCTGCGCCATGTCGCACCCATTAAGGAAGTGCTGATGGACGAAGCCTTGCTCATGAGGCTTTACGCGCTAACCGCGGATCCAAGACCGCCTTCATGAGGTCGGCGACGAGATTCAAAACCAACAACGCCATGGCGTAAATGAGTGTCGTGCCCAAAATCAAAGTCACGTCGCGATTGATAATCGAAGTGACGAAAAGTCGGCCCAACCCAGGCACATCGAAAAGTGACTCCACTACAAAAGAACCAGAAACCAAGGCGGCGGCCGCTGGACCCAAGTAAGTTACCACCGGTAAAACACCATTCCGCAATGCATGCACAAAACGAATGCGCAACGGCGCGAGCCCCTTTGCCTGCGCCGTGCGAATATAATCTAAATTATAAATTTCCCGCAACTCCCCGCGCGTCAAACGCGCCAAAGGAGCCGCCGTAATCAAACCCATCGTGAGCACCGGCAAAACTAAATGAACTGGATTACCCCAGCCACACGGAGGCACCCAACCCAAGCCCGATGAAAAAACCAACGAGAGAACTGGGCCCAACACAAACGCAGGGACACAAATCCCAATCAACGCAAAGCCCATCGGCACTCGGTCCAACCACGAGTGCGGCCGCGCCGCCGCCAAAACGCCAACGGGAATGCCGATTAAAATCGCCAGCAATAATGACAAGCTGCCAACCGTGACGGAAACAGGGATACGCGATCCAATGATTTCATTCACCGTCCAACCTGGGTATTTCAAGGACGGACCCAAATCGCCCTGCGCTAAATTTTTTATATAACGAAGCAACTGCACGGGCAGCGGCTGATCCAATCCATAGTAAGCTTCCATCTTGACCTTCACTTCGGCGGGCAGCGGGCGTTCACGATCAAAAGGGCCACCAGGCACGGCATGCGCCAAAAAGAAGGTTGCGACGACGACCAATAATAAAACCGGGACGATTTCCACCAGTCGCTTGAAGACGTAAGCAATCATCAGTTGAGCCCCAGCGTGTAACGCCCCTCGGGAGTTGCAAGCCTACGCACTCAAGGGGTCGACCCAGCAGCGGCTTTTACTTTTTTCTCCAACTCTTCAGTGGTCGGAGGCGGCGGCAAACCTCGGGCATCTGGACGAGACCAACCCATACGATCCGACACGGCTTTATACTCTTGGTCATTCAATGTGCCGCTTTCATGCAGGCGTGCCTGACGAGCCGCACTCTGTTGGTACATGCGCGCCTCCGTCTCATTTTTAGAACGGTCTTTATCAAAAGTATTACAGCCCGATCCAACACTCAATGCGATGAGACTCAAAAGGTAGATACGTTTCATAAGAAAAATCATTCGGCTAAATCCAGTGGACTCAAGCGTGCACCTAAGGTGCAACCGCTTAAACGATGACGGCGCTGAGCAATAAAATCATACACCCCGTCGCGCAGCCCGAGTGGCACACCCAGCCCGAGGATAGCCAAACACCGCCAACCACCGCCCAACACACGCAGCATATTCAGAACCGCCGTGGAACGAACCAATCGACGTGAGCCCTGCCAGACCACAATCGTCCCTTGATCGCCTCCATGGGGCTCACCCAAGACCTTCGCCGCTTCGCCGGTGTTTTTCCCAAAAATAAATGCCCCTTGGCGGTTACGTCGGGCAAACCAGGCGGCCGAACGGTTGCAGAACGGACAGTCGCCATCGAATAAAACAATCAAGGGCGAGGGCGACATACCTCAAAACATTGACCCAAATCACGTGGGAGTGAAGGCCTTTTGGCTCAGATTTCGCTGAACCACGAAAAGCGGCTCAAAACATGGGAAAGCGCTTGTCATAGGGGCGGCTGACTGCCAAATAAACCCTTCCTACTGGCCGGAAGGGTATCCAAGTGGCTAAAGGTCGCGGACTGTAAATCCGTTCAGCTTCGCTGTTCGTGGGTTCGAATCCCACCCCTTCCACCAGCAGGAAAATCGGGCACCACCAAGGGTGTTCCGTGCTAAATTCGTTTATTCCGCGTTGACTCCGAGGGCTCGCCACGGCTTCCCTACTACCACACATGGCAAACATCAAAGCTAACAAAAAGAGCATCCGTCAGACCGCTGCTCGCGCCGCTCGCAACAAAATCGTTCGCACCCGCTTAAAGACCCTCGTCAAGGGCTTCTCCACCGGTGGCAATGCTGCCAGCGCCTCACTCGTCGCTTCCGCTGCCGACAAGGCCGTGAAGTCGGGCGTGATTCACCGCAACAAGGCGAATCGCATCAAGGCTCGCCTCGCGAAGAAATTAGCTGCCGCTAAGAAATAATGCCTTCGGGCATCCACGCAAACCCCGACGTCTGTAATGAGACGACGGGGTTTTTTATTTCTCCATGAGCACCCTCCCCGCCTCCATCGGATTTTCCCCGGGGCTACTTAATGAGGAGGCTATCCGCATGGATGTCATCGGTGGTGGACCAGGCTGGATCGCAATCAATAAGCCTTCCCACATCGCCTTCGAAGATCACCCCTGGCAAAACGGGTCACCACATTTAATCGGGGCCCTCCGCATTCAGCTCGAACTGGCGAAGCCCGAAATTGTTAAACTTGGACTCAAAGAGCCGGCCTCGGTTTACGGACCCGAACCCGAAGTCTCCGGCGTGGCCATTATCGCCGACCGCTCAAGCACACTGAGTGATTGGCGCGACGCCCTTGGCTCGTTCCAATTGGAATTCGAATACACTTTCATCGCCCGCACCGAAGACGCACCTGAAGAAGGCGGCGTGTGCGATCTACCCATCGGCATGGACGACACCCGAGGGCGTGCCTTCATCTCTCACCACCGCGGCAAACAAGCGGAAACCGAATTCATCGGCGGCGAAAGTTATGAGCGCTGGCGCGTCTGGACCGCGACCACCCGCTACCCACGCCGCGACCAAGTTCAAATCCATGCCAACGAATGCGGGCTACGCATCGCGGGGGAACTGCAATACGCCCGCACGGGCCGCGTCACGCTGGCCGACACGGTTTACCGCGGGCGAATTAATAAGGGCGAAGATAAGCCCTTGCACCGCTCACTCCTCCTACACCTCGGGAAAATTTCGGGTAACATCGCAGGCACACCTTTCAGCATCACCGCCCCACCGCCCGACGATTTTGCGACCGTACTAAAGCGCCTTCAGAAGTCGCGCTAGTCTTTCGGGAAATTTAGGCGGAAACGATCCGCGGTCCGCACATAGCCATCCGGACTGTTCATTCGACCAATCGGCGCATACTGTGCGTAATCCACCTTCCATGTCTCTGGATCGGCAATACCTGCACGCACATGGGCGAGTAGAACCTCGAGGACCACTAAACGGTTTTCGCCGTAATAGCGGATGTCCAGCACCCGACATTCCAAAGCGACTGGACACTCCGTTAAAATCGGCGGACGCACCCGCTCGGCTTTTTGCATTAAAAATCCCGCCCGCTCAATTTCGCTCTCGCCCGCGGGCAATGACCTCGCACACGCCACCATTCTCTCTGCCAACGGCTCATCACATAGGTGAATCACGCATTCGCCATTTAAGATTAAATTAGCCGCCGTGTCTTTGGGGGTGCCGTCATCGCGATCACTGGGGGCAAGCACCGCCATCGGCGGCTCAGTACCCATGACATTGAAAAAGGAAAAGGGGGCGGCATTGGTGCGACCTTGTGCATCTATCGTCGTGACCAACGCAATCGGGCGCGGCACCACAAGCCCAGCAAGCAACTTGTAGGCGAGTGCTCCGGGGTGCGCTGCCACGTCGAACCGAATCATGGACGGGGCGGAAAATCTTCGCCGGCGTGCGAAGCGATGGCTTCACGACGTAAACGGTCGTCGCGGTACGACATAATCAAATACAGGAATACGCCCACACAGATGCAGGAGTCCGCCACATTGAAAGCGGGGAACCGATAATACGGTAAATGTACATCGATAAAATCCACGACATGGTCACCAAAAACACGGTCGCGCACGTTACCCAGCGTGCCACCGACAAACAATCCGAAGGCCCACTGACCCAAGGCTAATTCACGTAACAACGGCTTACGCCAACGCCAGACAAGGGCTAAGACAGCCAAGGCCAAGAAGACTAAAAATGGTCGTACATCATACTGTGCGCCCAACCCCCACGCCGCACCCTTGTTACCCACGTGCACAATCCATAGGCGTGAAAAAATTACCAACGGCGTACGCTCGGGGTCGTCTAGGTAATAAGCACCAAACGGAATCGCGCTCACCACCCAGAGCTTGGTGAGTACATCCAAAATAAAAACGCCCGCGACCACACTCCAAAAGGAGGCATAGGGACGCAGGCGTGCGAGCATGGACTTAATAGAGATTAAGATTCTGGAGAATCATCTTCGCCGCCACCACCGCCAGTACCGAAGCCTACTTCGTCACCAATCTCTCCGAGTGGATTACCACCCCGGCGACGGTTAGCACGACGGTTGCGTTCGAGTTCCTTCTGACCTTCCAGTGAGTAACGCGTAAAAGGAACCGCCATCAAGCGGGCATGCGGAATGGCCTTGCCTGTGATTTCACAGACGCCGTAACCACCGCTCTTCATGCGGGTGATGGCATCCGCAATCTCTTTTAAAGCTTCTTGTTCATTCGAAATGAGTGATAAGGCGAAATCGCGATCCGCCGTATCACTGCCCGCGTCTGCTAAGTGTTGCGAATAGCCTGAGAGGTCGCCGGCATCGTCTTTTCCATTCTTCTTGAGGGCTTCTTCCGCATGGAAGGCCAAGCCCTTCTGAATGGCCTCACGCATTGCCACCAAGAGGTGATAGTAACGACGCAATTTCTCGGGCACCTGCTTAGACTCATCGTGCCCAGTCGCACCCTTGCGGAAAGGATTAGAGCCACCTAAAAGATCCGCAATCGAAGCCGCGGCTACGTTTTGTTTCTTCGGATTTTTATCCCGCGAAGCAATGGCAGCTTTCTCGCGTGCCTTGCGCTCTTCATCAGGCACCCAAAGGTTTAATTTTACGCCCTCCTTCTTTCGAGTCTTAAGAAAATCTAGTACCGACTGAATGGTGTAAAATTGTAACTTCGGACGAACTGGAACCACGATTTCACCTGACTGGGAGTGACTCGTGCGGTGGTTATCGAGCAGCTTCTTTTGTTTTTCATGCTCAATTTTATCCGCCTTCTTTAGTGCACCTTTTACAGGCTTGCCGCTCGCAACGGGCTTAGCGGGTACAACTTTCTTGGGATCAATCTTGGGTTGAGACTTAGCTCCCTTTACCAAAGGTGCCTTGGCGTTAGCGGCCTTAACTGGCGCAGCTTTAGTCGGCACAACCTTGGTGGCGACAGCCTTCTTCGCTGGCACTAACGGCTTCTTTGCCACTGGTACAATTTTAGCAGGTGCTTTCTTTGCTGCAGGTTTAATTGCAGATTTTTTGGGGGCAGGTTTCTTAGGCATGAAGATGAAAAGTTTAGCTGAGGGAGTATTTCGCCGCAAGCGCATCTCGGCAACGAGGGGAGACCATACCATATTTGCCGGCTTCGACAAGTGCAGGAACCCAGCGCCAAGAGCGTGGACAGCGCACGCCGCTCGCATGATCGACGGCGAACGACAAGTCCGCACCAGGCTTAGCGACCAGCGCAACGGACGAAACAATCCAGAACTCCGCCAACATCTCGGAATAGCGGCTTAAAACTGTGAAATCAGGTGAAGTGGGGTCGCCCGTAACCACGACCGAGGCTTCGAGCGATTGACCAATCTTCTTCTCCTGTCGCAACTTCTCGAGGGGGATGTTAACCTGTGCCGCTAAGGCCTGAATGGCCTGGAAGGCGACATGAGCCTCTTTGCCCGCGGCGTCCTCCCACTGAGCGTCTACTTCGGGCCAGTCTTGGAGGTGAATGGAGGTTTCGGTGTTATATTCCTGACGTGTATTCAAGTGCGACCAAGCCTCGTCCGCCGTGAAAGGCACAAAGGGGGCAATCAGCTTTAGGTAAGCTCGCAACACCAAATGAATCGCCGTTTGAGTCGAGCGACGTTCCACGTCGTTCGGGGCGCGTGTGTATAATCGGTCTTTAACGATATTATGATAAGTAGCCGAGAGTACGCCGGTCGTAAAACCCGCCAATGCGGCTGCCGCCCGGTGGAATTCATTGCGCTCACAGGCGTCGGTGACTTCGCGAATCAACTTCGCAGTCTCCACCAACAGCCAACGATCAATCAGCGTCAGCTTCGCCAAAGGCAACGCATCCTTCGACGCGTCGAAGTCGTACAAATTCCCAATCTGGTAACGCAACGAATTGCGCATACCGCGATACTGATTCGAAATGGTCTCAAAAATTGCTTCCGAAATCGGGATGTCGCTTTGATAGTTTTCCGAAGCGACCCACAAGCGCACGATATCCGCGCCGTATTTCTTCACGTAATCATCAGCGGTCTGTGGCTTGCCGGAATTATCTGACTTAGAAATTTTCTGGCGGTTCTCATTAACCACGAAGCCGTGCGTTAACACCGAGCGATAAGGGGCCGAGCCCTTCACCGCAATGGCGGTCCAGAGCGACGACTGGAACCAGCCGCGGTGTTGATCTGAGCCCTCCAAGTAAAGGTCTGCAGGCCAATGTAAATCGGGGTGGCGTGCACAAACCGCCAAGTGGCTCGATCCCGAATCAATCCACACATCCAAAGTATCGGTACCCTTGCGAATATCCTTGGGCCAAGCCGCCGGCACCGGTGCACCTTGTAAAATTTGCTCAATCGAGGAAGCCCACCACCAATCGCCACCTTGCGTCGCCACCTGAGCCGCGACGTGACGCACCATACCTGCATCTAAATAAGATTCACCCGTAGAGGGGGAATAGAATGAAGGAATCGGCACACCCCACGCACGCTGACGGGAGATACACCAGTCGGGCCGACCCTCCACGGCCGCGCGAATACGATTTTCGCCGCTCGCCGGAATCCAAGTGACCTGACCAATCGCGGCCAGTGCCTTAGCACGTAATCCGCCACGATTTAAACCGACGAACCATTGATCCATCGCCCGGAAGACGACAGGGGATTTTGAACGCCAACAGTGTGGATACTGATGCTCGAAAGTTTGGGACTTAATTAAAGCGCCACGGGCTTTCAATAGGCCAAGGACCGCAATGTTTGCAGGGTTCTTGCCATCGGTTTCTAAAACCGTCACGCCGACCAGCTCGGGCGGAACCTTACCGTCATTCGCATAAGTGCCATCATCCTTCACCGGACAATATGGCTCCATGCCGTATTTGTTGCCGGTTTGAAAGTCTTCAAGGCCGTGGCCAGGTGCGGTATGCACACAGCCAGAGCCCGCGTC
Source organism: Opitutia bacterium (assembly GCA_947455415.1). GTDB lineage: Bacteria > Verrucomicrobiota > Verrucomicrobiia > Opitutales > UBA953 > UBA953. The sequence goes on from CANGNX010000007.1 coordinate 8,449, forward strand.
CGTGGTGACGTAATCCGCCACTACCACAGGCGAATCGCGTTCAATAAAGGGGTGACGAGTAATCAAGCCTTCGAGGGCCTGACCTTTCATACGAAAACCATCCGTGGCACCTTCCAAGCCGCACTCCGCCACAAAGGCATCACGTCGTGCGGTCGCGACTAAATAAGACTTTTCGCCATGACGAACTTCAACGTATTCAAGTTCTGGATGCACCGCGATAGCCAAATTTGCAGGCAACGTCCAAGGCGTTGTCGTCCAGATGACGACCGACAAAGGATGCGCAGGCTTAAGCGATTTGGCCTCAGGTTGCGGCACGGCGAAGGCGACCCAAATAGAATGCGAACGCTTCGAAAGGTATTCGATTTCGGCTTCCGCTAATGCGGTCTGACAAGGAATCGACCAATACACCGGCTTCTTTGAGCGATAAACCAAATCCTGTTCCACGAAACTGGCGAAGCCTTTTAAAATCTCCGCTTCATAAGCGGAATCCATCGTGCGGTATTCCGATTTCCAATCGGCTAGTACACCGAGACGCTTAAATTGTCCGCGCTGTTTCTCAATGTACGCCGCCGAAAATTCTGCACAGGCCTTGCGCACGCCCAATGCATCAAGCGATTGTTTCTTGGCCTGCAATTCCTTCATCACCTTGTGCTCAATCGGTAAACCATGGCAATCCCAGCCCGGCACGTAAGGCGTCCGGAAACCACGCATCGACTTGTAACGCAGAATCGAGTCCTTCAAAAGTTTGTTCAATGCCGTACCAATGTGCACATCGCCATTCGTAAATGGCGGGCCATCATGCAACACAAACGCCGGCTTACCCTTGGCACGTTTTTGGATCTGCTCATAGAGGCCCAATCGGTCCCAATGGGCCATCCGCTGGGGCTCACGCTCCGCTAAGCCAGCCCGCATCGGAAAGTCAGTGACTGGCAAATTTAGGGTGTCCTTGAGCTCTTCGGCCATAGTGGAAAGTCAGATAAAAGGAGTTATTCAAATGTGGCAAGAAACTGCCAAGGGCGGGCAGGCTGAACGGCAATTCAATCTAGGCAAGGGCGGAGATGTGATTTTTGTACAATATTCACCTAAAATAAGGCGAAATCAGCGAAGGTTGACAGGTCCGCCCAATCCATTCACCAATGTTGCCTCCATGGACAACATGAAGCCAAAGTTAGTCACCAAACAGGGTGCCATCATTGACCTTATCCTGACTGGAATTTTTTACGTCTGGATCGTCACCGTCCTTAAGAAACACGTGCCCTGGCAGGAAGCCAGCGAGACCGCCATCTGGCTCGGTGCCGCCTATTGCGGTGCCTGCCTTGCTGGCGTACTCTGGATGGCCCTCTCCCTCTTCCGCGTTACCCTTGCCGACCAAGTCCTGCAAAAGGCTGAAGCCTCGAAGCACAACCAGTAATTCCGTTTTATATCGGTAATAAAAAAGCCAACCAGCCGGTTGGCTTTTTTATTGAGCGGGGACTTTCAACAACACCCCGTCCACTTCTCGACGCAAAACATCGGCGGCTTCGCGCTCTTTCAAAAAATCATCCCAGAGCTTTTGCAGCACTTCGGGCGGCGCACTGGAAAAATTCTCCAACCAATAACCCAAGGCTCGCCAGGCATTATGGTAAACGGGGTTTTGTCGTAAAATTTCCCGACGGAGTGCTGCCAAACGAGCCTCCATGGCCGACTTAATTCCAGGCGCCTCACGATGCGTCACCGCTTGCGGGCCCGTCAAAACCACGTCCCCCTCTCCGAGGTCAAAAACGAAATGGGCAATGTCATCGAGCGACTCCGCCGACTCAATCATACCCAAACTCACCGGATTACGCGTCAGTAATAAATTCGCTCGTGCCAACTGCCAGCTAGCCTCGTTAAGCACTTTTGGCTTCGGTAAACATTGATTGATATCGCCACCCTGAGCCGCCACAATCAAGGCCTTAACCTGCTCGGCCGATGACCCAAACTCCGCACGCATCGTCCGCCAAAATAAAAATGTCTCCCCCGCCGTGGCCCGTCCGGCTAAAATATTTTCTAATGTGTTCGGATTATTTAATCGGCCCTCACGATACCATAAGTCCACTAAAGCCGGCCGTAACATCGCTTGCGTTTCCGCTATCAACGCCACCGGTACCCATCGCGAAGCGACATCTACCGGCTTACCACCGGCAAGCGCCACCCGTGCCAACCAAGCTCGCACGGCAACCTCCGCCGTAACCTTGGAAGGGTCGACCGCTTCACTGAGCTGCACCTGCACAAAAGCTTCACCGCCAAAATTTCGTACCGAAACTTGGCTAACTTTTGATGCATCGAGAATTTCGATACGAGCCTTCGGAGGTGGCAAGGCAGGCATAAATAAAACCTGCCGAAGGTATCGGTCCAACGCCTCGCAGTGCGCTGCCACATAGCCGACCTGCGACAAGTCATGGCCCAAAACTAAACCCAAAGATGTCTCATTTGAGTAAACCCGGGGGAGCTCAGGCAAAGCCTCCTCCGCCGGACACAACGTGGCCAAACAAACCGATAGGGCCAGCAACCTAAACATGCTTAAGCACCCGTGAAATGGCTCTCATCTACTTCAACCGGCTCACCGCCCGACAGGTGCAAGGGCTCACCCAAAGGTGCTTGGTCGTTCTTCCAAACCTCAATTGTCACTGGCGCATCTGGCTCTGGCGAAACCCACTGCCAGCGACCAATGCCCAAGAAATTCATCGGCACCCCTCGATCCTGACTCAACCCCGGACCCGTACCGCGGACGTAAGGCTTATTCCCAATACCAATCATCAAATTAATCGTGAGGGAAGTGCCTGAGGCACTTGTGGCCGGCGAAGCTTCTGCCTCAACTGGAGCAACCGTTTCTTCAATAGCCTCTTCGTCTTCGTCTTCCTCTTCCACCTCTACTTCTTCAATCGCTTCGGCAGCATCTTCTTCGGACGCTTCTTCGTTGGTTACTTCTTCTGTAGCGGCAACTTCTTCAACCGCTTCCGCGATTGGTGCAGTCACAGCAGCATGCGAATGCGCAGTCGTACGTAGGGCTTCAACTTCCGACTGCAATTTGTCCAAAGCGTCGTTGGCCTTCTCTAATCCCTTGGCAGCTTTCTTGGCTTCATCGCGTGCTTTCTTTACATCATCAAGCGATTCTTCGGCATCCGAGACCAAGCCGCGCACCGTATTAGCCAAGCCTTCGAGTTGTTCATTTAGTGCTTCGATGTCCTCTTTTTTTACCGACTGACCAGCCTCAGCCGCCGCCAATTCCAGGGCTTGGAGCTTCGCTTCCATTGCTAACTGTGACGCCTTAACCGCGTTTAATTCCGTCGAAGCTTTTTGGGCCAAAGCCTCGTTCGCCAGCCGTAAATTTTTTTCTAACTCATTCACACGAGCGACCAAAACCTCCGTGCCACTGCGGTAATCCGCACGTGTCGAATCAATCTCTTCTTTCACGGCCGCTCGTAGACGGGCCAATTCCGCCAGGCGTTGCTTGGTTTCGCCACCCTCTAAAATCACAGGGACCACCACAATCAACGAAGCACCTAAAATTCCGAGAACCGCCAAAAAAGCCTCGACTCCATCGTGCGGATTTAAGCCCAACAATAGTACGCCAATCACCGCAATAAAATCAGCGGCGACTAAAAACCATTTTTCTTTCAGTATTTTTTCAATTTCGCGGTTCATGGGTGGGGTAGGTAAAAATTTAGCGAGGTCTCTCCACAAAGCCAACCTTACGATTTACTTTGGATAGAGTCTTAAAAGCAACAGCCTGTGCCTGTTCAGCACCGGCCTTAAACACCTTATTCAACGCCTCGCGGTCTTTAATTAAATCATCGTACCTTAGGCGCACAGGGTCGAGCGTGGCAACCACGGCATCGGCAACAGCCTTCTTAAAATCGCCATAGCCTTTACCGGAAAATTCAGACTGCAAAACGTCCAGCGAACGACCCGTACATGCCGACATAATCGTGAGCAGATTGGTCACTCCTGGCTTATCATCCCCCGCCCGCACTTCCGCGCCCGAGTCTGTCACCGATGACATAATTTTCTTACGAATTTCTTCTGGGCGATCCGTGATGTAAACCGTCGACGCTTGATTGGGGTCGGACTTCGACATCTTCGCGGTCGGGTCCTGCAAAGACATAATGCGTGAACCGACCTTGGAAATAAAGGGCTCCGGCACCTTAAAGGTGTCGGAATACCGATGATTAAATTTCTCGGCTAAGTCGCGGGCCAACTCGAGGTGTTGCTTTTGATCATCACCCACGGGCACTAACTCCGCATTATATAATAAAATATCAGCCGCCATGAGCACAGGATAATACAATAAACCCGCATCGATGGACTCCTGCTTGCGGGCCTTATCTTTAAACTGCGTCATTCGCTCCAATTGACCCAGCGGACAGATACATCCCAAAATCCAGGCCAATTCTGTGTGACCGAGCACGTGCGATTGCGCAAAAAGATGACTGCGTGCAGGGTCTAAGCCGCAGGCCATATACTGAGCTAAACAAGAATAGGTATTGTCCCTCAGTTCAGCAGGCACCTGACGTACCGTGATGGCGTGCTGATCCACGATGCCAAAGAAACAATCGTAATCCTGTTGCATCCGACCCCAGTTCAAAACCGCACCTAAATAATTACCTAGGTGAAGACGCCCAGTCGGCTGGGCACAGGTTAGAACCACAGGCTTGGTGGGCTTTTTTTCAGGTATTTCGCTCATTCCTCTCCGCCAGAGTGGCGAGGCTAAGGCAAATCATCAAGCGGATTGGGAGATGGGTGACGCTTGATAATACTGGCCGACCTCCCTATACCCGAAAGCCTACCTTTACCTTCATACCTAAACACCGTCACACCTATGAATCCCAGCACCCCACTTGTCGCCGACATCAAAGATATCCTCATTGATGCCGTCGGACTACTGGCCCTAGCCCTCGCAATCGGCTGGGTGATTAAGAAGTCGCTCAGCTGGCTGGCTCAACGCATGAGCCAAAGCCCTATCGCCCAAGCGGCCGTTACTGCCTTCGGTAAATCAACCCAGTTCCTGCTTCCAGCCTACACCCTCTACCTGCTGCTCGACCATAACATGCAGCACTTCCCCGCAAACAAACAGGGCTTGGTAATCACCACCTACACCCTGCTGCTTTCCGTTGCCCACACTGCTACCGTGTTTCAACTCATTGCGGTCCCAATTGCTTGGGCTCAAAAATTAGCGGACGAGACCGACAATAAATTAGATGACGTTTTAGTACCGATGATCGGTACCGTGGCTAAGGTCGCCGTTGTTATGGTCGGCTCAGTTAAAGCGGTATCTATCTTCGATCCGGAAATTGCGAAATCGGTACTCGCCCTTCTGGCTACTGGTGCCGTCGCTGTCGGTTTTGCCGCTCAAGACACTATCAAGAATATCTTTGGTGCCGTCATGCTCATCATCGATCAGCCCTTCACCCTGGGTGACGTTGTAAACATCGGCTCACACGAAGGAAAAATTGAATCTCTTGGACTGCGCTCTACCACCATCATCCTACTCGACGGTCAACGCGTGGCGATTCCGAATGGCGACCTCGCGGGTCGTGCCATCACCAATGTCACACGTCGCGAATTCATTCGCGCTCAAGACCTCGTGCATTTGGAGATGAACACGCCCGTCGAGAAAATCGAGGAAGCCCTGAAAATCATTCGTGAGTTAGTCACCAACCATGAAGGACATGACCACCGCCATCCTCCCGCTGTACACGTACTCGAGTTCGGCGAATGGGCCGTCAACATCCGCTTCATGTATTGGTACCGACCCGCCAACAGCTCAAAGCAACTCGAGTTTAATCAAAAGCTGATGCTACAAATTGTGGAGCGACTGCAGAAGGCAAACATTCGCTTGGCTTCACAAGGCACTCCGCAAACCCGCTAATTTATTTTCATGGCACTCATCGAAGCCAAAGCTTTACGAAAATCCTACGGCCCCATTCAGGCCGTGCGCGGAGTGTCCTTCAGCGTTAATCGCGGTGAAGTGATTGGCTTCCTCGGGCCTAACGGTGCCGGGAAGTCCACCACAATGAAGCTACTCACGGGTCACTTGCAGCCTGATTCTGGCTCGGCCCGCATTGCCGATTTCGATGTCGTGCAAAATCCCATCGAAGCAAAAAGCCAACTCGGCTACTCGCCCGAAGGCGCCCCTGCTTACGGCGAAATGACCGTACGTGAATTTCTTTCCTTCGTGGCCCAACTCCGCGGACTGAGCAATCCCTCCGCCAGCGTCCAAGATACGCTCACACTTTGTCGACTCACCGAGGTTGCCAGCCAAACCATCGACACCCTTTCCAAGGGCTACCGGATGCGCCTAGGTTTTGCTCAAGCCGTCATCCACGATCCGTCTGTTCTTATTCTCGATGAGCCCACCGACGGACTCGACCCCAATCAAAAATTCGAAGTGCGTCGCATCCTTAAAGAGATGGCCGCCCGCAAAGCCGTCATCGTGTCGACGCATATCCTCGAAGAAATCGAAGAACTCTGTACCCGCATTATCATCATCGCTCGCGGCGAAGTTCGCTGCGATGAACCCAAAGAAGTTTTTCTACAACGCGGCCAAGATTTAAACAAAGTCTTCCGCGAGCTCACCGCCTAATATTATGTCGACTTCACCTCAAGCCACTCCGAGCGCCCTCACCGCTATTTGGGCCGTCTTGCGTCGCGAATTCTCCGGCTACTTCCGCACGCCCCTCGCCTACGTTTTTCTCGCCGTCTTTAATGCGTTCGCCATCTCGTTAGCCTTCTTCGTCGGCAATCTCTACGAGGCGAACGTTGCGAACCTCGATCGCTTCTTCCTCTACCACCCATGGCTATGGGCCTTTCTCGCACCCGCCGCCGGCGCTCGACTCTGGGCTGAAGAAAGAAAACAAGGGACGATTGAACTCATTCTCACTTGGCCAATTACCGTCTGGCAAACCGCCCTCGGCAAATTCCTCGCAGCCTGGTTATTCCTCGCCTGTGCCCTCGCCATCACAACTCCCATCGCCTTTACGATTGGATTTTTAGGCTCACCTGATGTGGGCGTAATCATTGCGGGCTATGTTGGCTCGCTGCTCTGTGCCGGCGCCTGCCTCGGCGTTGCTGCCATCGCCTCCGCCCTCACGCGCAGTCAAGTCATCGCCTTTGTCACCGGCTTTCTGGCATGCTTCGCCCTCGTTATGATGGGCTACGGAATTTTTGATGAGTTTCTCAGTGGTGCTTTTTCACCCCGTGTCGTCGAAGAAATTCGTCGCCTCGGACTGTGGCGCAACCTCGAGCCCTTCACGCTCGGGGTCCTTGATTTCCGACCCATCGTCTACTTCCTCTCGGTGGCCTTCGCTGGATTGGGCATCAGCACCCTCATCATTGAACGTCGATAAATCACACCTATGTCACGCACCCAAGCTTTTGTCGCCACCCTCGCTATTCTCGCGGCCGCCTTCTTTGTTAATTTAATTATTAGCGTTTACAGTCCGCGCATTGACCTCACGGAAGACCGCACCTTCACACTCTCCAACGGCTCTGTACGCATTATTAAAAAACTCGATGAGCCCATCACTCTCGAGCTTTTCGTCAGTCGGTCCGACGTTAAACTGCGCCCTTACCTCGAAAGCTACTCGCGTCGCATCGAAACTTTACTCCGCGAATACGTCGCCGCCAGCGATGGTAAGTTAAAATTGGTCATCACGGACCCTAAGCCCGACACCAAAGACGAACAACGGGCGCAGCGCTTCGCACTCAACGCGATGAACACGCCTAATGGTGCCGCCTATTTCGGGCTCACCGCCCAACAGGCCGACACCGTTAAGGCGATTAACTTCTTTGATCCAGCCCGTGAAAAATTCCTTGAGTACGACCTTTCTAAACTCATCACCTCGGCCGCTCGTCTTGAAAAACCAAAGTTGGTCATCATCAACACGCTCGCGATTAGTAATAGCCTACCACAAGGCGGCGAACAGCAGCAGGCCGGACCCGCCGATGTTTTGCTTTCTGAATTAGGACAAGCCTTCGAAGTCGTTACACTCAGTAATCAAGCAGCCGAATTGCCCACTGGCACTGCGGTGGTTGCCCTCATCCATCCTCATCACCTCGCCGACAAACTGGCCTACGCCGTCGACCAATTCCTGCTTAATGGCGGCTCGGTCTTCGCGGCCGTCGATCCTTTGTCGCGCTTCCAAAAATTCCAACAAGGCAGCATGCCCTTCTCGGTCGCACCGATGGCCATGGGTGCCTCGAGCGACCCCTCACTCCTGCAAGCCTGGGGCATCAAGGTTGAAATAAATTCCCTTTCGGGTGACAGCCAACGCTCAGTACCGATTCGCAGTCAGCGCGGCGAACCCATGCTCTACCCGCCCGCCTTCTCCGTGGGACCTGAAGACATTTCTAAAGAGTCCGCACTCACGGCGAACTTCAAAGAAATCTCTTTCATGGAAGCAGGGGAAATCACTCTGGTTGCTGGTGCCGAAAAACGCCTACAAACCGAAAAGCTCGTTACCCTCAGCGGACCCAACGCCGGAACCATCGATACGTCTTTGGCCAATGCTGTGTCATTCGATAAAGCAGCTGAAACGTTTAAGAGCGATGGCCGCATACGTTTAATCGGCGCCTCATTCACCGGCACATTCCCCAGCGCCTTCCCCCAAGGTGCACCGGCCGAAAAAGCGACCGCGGAAAATAAACCCAGCCCGCCTACCGACAAAAAGCCCGGTTCACACTTAAATACTTCTGCCAAGCCTGGCCGACTCATCGTGTTTGCCGATTCCGACTTCTTGCTCGACCCCTTCACCGTTCGCCAACGTCAAGCCAACGGACAAATTATCGCCGAAGAGATTAACGATAATTTAAAATTAGTTTTAAACATCATGGATACACTCGGTGGCACCGACGAACTCGTAACCATTCGTTCCAAGGGCACCTCGCTTCGACCCTTTAAGATTGTCGATCAAATGCAACGCAGCGCCCAAAAACGCTACCAAGCGCAACTTGATAAAATCGAGAAGAGCCTCGCGGAAACCCAAGCGAAGCTTACGGAGATTTCGCAGCGCTCTGGCGCCGACCTTTCTAAGGGATTAGTCATCACCCCTGAAATGCAGAAAGAAATCGAAAGCTTCCAGAAGCGCGCCGAAGAACTGGCCGAGGAACGTCGCATCACCCGACGTGGACTCAGCGAAGATGTGAATTCACTCGGACGTCGCCTGCAGATTCTCAACCTACTGATCGGCCCCGCCATTGCAGGAATCTTCGGCTTACTCTACGCCCTCTACCGTCGTCGCAAATCCGCCTAAACTCCATGCGTCTTCGCACCCTCCTCATTAGCACCCTGGGCCTTGGAGTCATCGCCTTGGTCGCACTCAACATCAAGAGTCAGAAAGAAACGATTGCCACTACCAAGACCGCTTTAATTCCTAACGAAATCCTCAACACGGCGCAACGCTTCATCCTTAAAGCTCAGGATAAAGCCGTAACCATCGAGAAATCCGCTGACGGCGAATGGGTCATCAAACAGAAGTTTAATTTGCCGGCTGATCTCGAATCACGCCTCAGCCCGCTCGTACAATCACTTCAACGCGCCGAGAATCTTGGCGTGCTCACCGCCAACCCTAAACGCCTTGAAAAACTCGAGCTATCAAACGCGTCACTCACCATCGAAAGCCAAGGCGGTAAATCCATCAGTTTTAATATCGGGAAAGAAACTGACGATGGCGTGGGCAACGCCCTTCAGATGGTCGGCGACACCTTCGCCCTGCGCACCAACTTTAGTGGCTACATCGAAGCCGACCCCGCCGCTTGGGTGAATACCACCCTCTTCTCCACCAAGGCCGAAGCCATTAAGGCCCTCACCCTTAAGTTCAAGGACGGCGAAGAACGTTTTGTGCGCAGCGAAAAAGACAAAGTGTTTACCGGCAAAGAAGCCCCGCTCCTCGAAGGTCTCGCCAAAACCCTGTCCGTCCTACGTATCTCCGAAGCGGTTGAACTCAACCACCCCGATGCCCTCGCTGCTCAGAAAAATACCGCCAGCCACGTAGAAATCAAAGTGGAACTCTACGACGGCAGTACCCTCACTACGCGCTGGGCCCAAACCATCGGCACCGAAAAAAGTCCGGCCAAAGTATTCGTACGCGTCAGCCACTCCGATCCCGCTAATCGCATTAACCAGTTGGGCACCAAGGCTGAATTCAGCTGCGCCCCATGGCTGGCTGAACAAATTCCGACAACACTAGCCGACTTCAATCTACGTACTTTACCGACCACCACGGCAGCACCAGCGGAACCTACTCCTGCTAAATAATTCACCGTAACGCTAAAAGCCCTTGCCTCCCCGAGGCGGGGCTTTTTCGTGTCCCCATGGCTGCCACCGAAACCCAAAACCTTTCGACCTACCTGCCCGTGCTGGTCCAAGCCGTCTTGGGTTTTGCGATTCCTGTTATCGTGGTCGTTGCCAGTCACATTTTTGGTCAACGCGCCAAAGGAAATTACATTAAAGACAAAGCTTACGAGTGCGGCCTGCCCGCCGAAGGTAAAGTGCACCCACGTTTCGCCGTTAAATTTTACGTCACCGCGATGCTCTTCATCCTCTTCGACATCGAAGTGGTCTTTCTCGTACCCTGGGCGTTGGTCTACCGTGAATTTTTAGCAGCGGGCATTGCCATCACCGCCGCCACCGCCGTCTTCCTCGGTACGCTCGTCCTCGGACTCGCCTACGAAGTGAAACGCGGAGCGCTGGAGTGGGATAAGTAAGTCTTACTTCGCCGACTTATCTAAGAGTTCAATCAACCCATAGGTGCGTTGATTGAGTTCACGCATGGCATCAATTAAGGGCACGTAAGGGACATAGCGGCAGGTAACGATTCCCTTATTCGAATCTAAATTCGAGGGATCCACACCTTTAGCCTCTGGATCATTGTCGGCATACCTAAACCAATGCCAACCAACGCAACCAGGATTAGCCAAGAGACCCAAAGCGAAGTGTTGATAGTAAAGACCACGATCTTTCTGCGTGTGCACCAGCCAGCCCGCACCGCCCGTATTGGCCATGCCGCTATCCTCACCTTTCGCGTACCACTCGGTGATCAAGAAAGGTTTGCCCGACTTTTCTAGCCAGCCCGACATCTGAGCGGGGCGCGGGGTCCAAGCACGGTAGTAATTCACACTCACGATATCGCAGTACTTTCCAGCGGCCACAAAAATGGGGTCGAAATTGATTACCGAATCATGGAAGCGCGCACCCAAAATCATGTGATTGGGGTCGGCTTCACGAATTGCCGAACTTACGATTTCAAAATACCTCTCCGCCGCGAATTGTAAAAAAGCGTCGCGATGGGAATCGGTGATTCTGTCTTTGGAAATTTTATTATCCTTCAACCAAGCTTCTGCCGCCCGCCGACCCGGCTCGTCTTCTTTTAACGCCAAATACCGCTCCAACATCTTAGGACTCCAAGGCATTTCATTGTCGGTGTAGTAACCAAGCAACCAGGGGTCATCTTTACTCGCGACCAAGGCCTTACAGGCCGTCCGAGAATACTCTTTAAACCCAGGATCAAAAATAAACGGGCAATCGCCAAGGTAGTCCATGTGACCCCGACCCATCCAGGCGAACTCCTTGCCTCGTGTTTTGGCAAAACCTGCCATGAGGCTCACAAGCTTCGTATAAACCACTTTTCGACTAGCCTTGCCTAGGTTCTCATCGTCACTCCATGAGCCGGTGCCATTAAAGCCTGCATCCCACAATTGCTTCGTGGTCGCTTCTGCCCAGCCAGCCCTGTCCTTGAATAATTTGGCTAATGACGCCTTCGCGCCATCCGTGGTCAGGGGATTAACCGAAGCCACGCCGCGATGAATAAAGCGTCCGCCTTGAGGGTCGATAATCCACCAGCGTCCATTAATTTTTTCGGCACGGAAAAACCTAGTAGCCTTTTGTTTCGGCTCGGCTACGCCGCCGTAAACATTAAGTCCTTGATCGACCTGCACGGGCGGCAGATCAGCCAAGGTTGTGACTGACTGGAGCGTAAATTTTTCACCAGGCTTTTTCGCAACTTCAATTTTTTGCTCTGCTTGCAAAGCAGGCACGAAAAGACCCGAGCACAACAAAAGCAAGCACCTGAATTTCATCGCTTAATTTCGTTAGCTGGTTTGGCCTCAATCACCGGCAACTTACCCTTGAGGTGTTGATCGAAAAAGGCCGTCACCAATGGGCGTAAATCACGTTGCTTGGGCTGCAGGTCAAAAGTGTGTGGCGCGTCAGGAATTACCTCTAATAGACAATTGGCGCCCTTCTCTTTCGCGATTTTCAGGAAAGTCTCACTCTGACTTAAAGGTACCGTCACATCGGCGGTGCCATGGACCAAGAGCATGGGAGGGTCTTTGTCATCCAAGTAGGTAATGGGTGAACCCTTTTTGTAAAGTTCGGGCGCTTCTTCGCGGGTCTTCGCGAACATCTTCATGTCGTGGTAATTCATTAAATCCACTGCGCCATAAAACCCAATCGCACAGCTGACTTTTGACGAAATGTCTTGGTAGGGCTCATCTTTTACGACGTCGAAGCCGTCTGCCGGGCTGGTTGTCGCCAACATCATCGAAAGGTTGCAACCAGCAGAACATCCAATCACCCCAATTTTGTCAGGGTCGATGCCAAGGTTGACCGCTTCCTTACGCATGTACCGCACCGCCGCTTTAGCGTCGTAAACACTCTGAGGCCACGTGACCTGCCCCTTCATCTTTCGCAGCTTATAATTAATACTCATGCACACGTAACCTTTAAGCGTGAGATTTTCAGCGATGTTCATTTCGCGACCACGCGCCTTATCGCCGTCGTTAAAGCCGCCGCCATGGATAACAATAATTCCCGGTAAGGGCTTGGCCTTATCGTGATCAAGTGGTGAATAAATATCGGCCTTCTCTTTACGTCCTTCCCCTAAAAATGAAACATCCACCTGAACTTTGACCGATGTAGGATAGGGAAGTTTTTTCTTTAATACTTTTGGCGTGTCCTCCGAAGGAGGTTCGGCCGACTGCTCAATCTTGCTGGCGGACGCCGCAGGGACAACGGGCTCAGCATTGGCCGCAAAAGATGAGGCCACGATCATCAAAAGTGTGAGCGGCAGTAAATTCTTAGGCAGGGGCATTCCTTAAAAGTGTCCGAGGCCTAACAACTGTCAATAAAAGCAGGCTAGGCTGAACAAATTCCGCAACCGGGTGGAAGGTTCTGGAAGAAGTCTACCCCTTTATCGTCGATCAAGATAAACGCAGGGAAATCGACCACTTCAATTTTCCAAACGGCTTCCATACCCAGCTCGGCGTAATCAATGACATCAACTTTCCTAATATTCTCCTGAGCTAAGATTGCCGCAGGGCCACCAATGGAACCTAGGTAAAAGCCCCCGTGCTTCTTACAGGAGTCGGTCACTGCCTGGCCGCGATTGCCCTTTGCGATCATGATCAAAGAGCCGCCATGCTTCTGGAATAGTTCCACGTAACTATCCATACGCCCCGCCGTTGTCGGCCCGAAGGAACCCGAGGCCATGCCAGCTGGCGTCTTTGCGGGGCCCGCATAATATACTGGGAAATTCTTAATGTAGTCGGGCAAGCCTTCGCCTCGCTCTAAACGCTCGCGCAATTTTGCATGTGCTAAATCACGGGCCACCACCAGCGTGCCTGTCAGTGCTAATCTCGTAGTCACAGGGTACTTCGAAAGTTCAGTCAAGACCTCCTTCATCGGCCGATTAAGGTCAACTTTCACAACCTTAGAAGAGTCCTGATGCTTGCGATTCGCCTCGGGAATGAAGCGTCCTGGATTCATCTCTAGCTGCTCAATCCAAATCCCGTCCTTATCAATCCGGGCCTTGGCATTGCGATCCGCCGAACAAGAAACCGCCATGCCAATTGGACAAGAAGCGCCGTGGCGCGGTAGACGAATCACCCGAACATCGAGGGCAAACCACTTGCCGCCAAACTGGGCACCAATACCAAGTTGATGCGCTTCTTTAAGAAGGATGGATTCTAATTCTTTATCACGAAAGGCCTGCCCATACTCATTGCCCTTCGTGGGAAGCTCATCGTAATAATGCGTCGAAGCCAACTTTACGGCCTTCATGGTCGCTTCCGCCGAGGTGCCGCCAATCACAATGGCTAAATGGTAAGGCGGACAGGCTGCCGTGCCCAAACCCTTCATCTTTTCGACCAAGAATGCAGGCAACGATTTCGGATTTAAAACGGCCTTAGTTTCTTGAAACAGCAAACACTTGTTCGCCGAGCCCCCGCCCTTTGCGACGAAGAGAAATTCAAACTTCGCACCGCTCGTTGCTGCGATGTCAATTTGCGCAGGCAAATTAGTCCCCGTATTCTTCTCCGTGTATAAATCAACCGGTGCTAATTGCGAATAGCGTAAATAATTTTGGGCGTAGGCTTGATAGACACCCAAGGAAAGGGCCTCCGCATCATCCGCCGAGGTCCAGACTTGCTGCCCTTTTTTCGCCGTAATCGCGGCAGTACCCGTGTCCTGACAAAATGGTAAAACGCCTTTCGCTGCCACCTCCGCGTTACGCAACATGGCCAGCGCCACGGTGCGATCATTGTCACTCGCTTCGGGATCCGCTAAAATTGACGCCACTTGCTGCAGGTGTTCCGTCCGAAGGTAAAAATTTATATCGTGAAAAGCTTGATTGGCCAAAAGCGTCAAACCTTCAGGAGCAACCTTTAGGATGGGCTTACCCTCAAATTCGGAAACCGAAACATAATCACGCGTCAACAAACGGTACTTCGTTTGATCCGCACCCAAGGGGAAGGGTTCTTGATAATGAAAGTTAGCGGGCATCGTTAAATACGATGCCCAATTTAGGCTGAGCCGCAAATCGAAATCTTTAAATGGATGGGCCTAATTGAGCCAGCTTACCTAAACGCACTTCACCCACAGCACTGCTGAGTGTTGCCCCCTCGGCTAAATCAATCGAGACGAGCGCCAAACCTACCCTGCCCGCGGCGGATTTTATCGTGCCCAAAACTTTAGCCCCATCCGCCGACCGCAACTCTAAGCCCGATGAAAGATTCGAGCTCACCGACTCGACCGAGCGCAGCACCCGACGCAACGCACCCATCGACTGGATGCGTGCCATCACTTCCTGCCCGAGGTAACAGCCTTTAGTGTAACTCACCCAGCTATCCAGTCCGCACTCCTGTGGAAATTCATTTGGCCCGCAATCCGTCGGAACTGAGGGCACCCCCTGCACGACTCGGACGGCGTCCAGTTCTGTCGCCGCAGCCAACTGCCAGCCCATCACGGCACCAGCGGGTGCTAAAACATTCCAAGCCTTAACGCCATACGCCGCCGTGGGTATTGAGATCCAGGCCCCAGTAACAGCTACGCCTTCTCCCCACAGCACGCCCGTCTGCCAATGCGAGGATTCATTTACCACCGTCACGTCATCCGCGATAAGATTGGCGGCGACGATTTTCTCAAGTTCCTCGGCAGACACGCCTGGTCCGACCAACAACCACGTGTTATCCGCCTGTGGTAATATTAACGTATACGCCAAAACGCGCCCCTTCCGATTGAGCCAAAGTGCGTGGTGACTACTGCCCTGCCGCAAGTCTGCCGTGCATTGTCCCTGCAAGTATGCCTTCGCATCTTCGCCGGAGACACGAAGCACACACGAAGCGGTAGGCGTAAAACGCAGTGACATGAAAATAAAGTAAACGAGCGTAACCTAACTGGCAATCCGACTATGCCTTAATCTCAATATGATCAGGCCGCAGCCCAGCCTTCGACCGCTCATAGATTGCAGTCAATGCCGCTTCGAAATGCTCTGTGTAAAGTTTAGTGTTAAAAAGTGGGGAGGTTAGCCGATTCTTGGCTAACTTGACTTTTAGTGCCGACAACTTTTCAGGGTGCGTCGCTAAATCAATCGCCTTCGCCTCATATTCTTCAGGGCGGGTTGTAATTAATTCGGGCAAATCAATCGCCCTAAGCAAACTTGTCGCAACTCGTCCGGGGAAGGTGCTACCTGTTAAGGTTAACAGGGGTAACCCCGCCCACAAGGCATCGCTCGCTGTGGTATGAGCATTATACGGGAGAGTATCGAGAAATAAATCCGCTAAGCGATGTCGCGCCAAATGATCAGGTAACGGAACCTGTTTAGCAAAAATTAACCGAGCAGGATCGAGCCCTCGTGCCGCCGCCTCTTTTCGCAAGTTTTCCACTGCCACGGGATGACTCTCGAACAACCAAAGAACGCTGCCCTCTACTTGTTTTAAAATTCGCACCCAGCGGTCAAAGGTCTCAGGCAAAATTTTGTAGATATTATTGAAACAACAGAATACGAAACCTGTATCAGGCAGACCTAATTCGGCCCGAGAAAAAATGCGTGGGGAAATTTCGCGCTTATCATCATTACACTGATAGCTGTGCGGCAATCGCACGATTTTTTCGCTATAAAATAATTCACTGCCTCGTGGAATGACTGTCTCATCTGCAATCAGATAATCCATGTAGTCTGTTCCCATGGTCCCTGGACAACCAAGATAACTCACCTGCACTGGGCTAGGTCGATAAGCCAAAACCCCTTGACGGGCATTGCCAAAAAAGCCGTTTAAATCGATCAAGATATCAATCTGACTTTGCTTAATCATACTGGCGGCAACCTCATCGGTGAACCCGCTAATCGGAATTACCTCGTCAAAAGCTGCGTTTTGCCGCCGGCGGATTTCACTGCCGTCGTCACGTCCATTATCAAAAGCCACAATTTCAAAATGATCCCTGTCGTGGGCTTCTAAAATTCCGGTCAGGAGGTAAGCCGTGGCTTGTGCACAAAACTCCCCTCCTAGGTAACCAATACGGATCTTATCATGCGGAAATAAAGTGGGTGCTGATAACGCGCGCACTGGATACTTTTCTTTGCTATAAATGTTAGCTGCGGCAAATAACGCATCTTCGGTTTCCGCAAACCCCATAAAGCCGAAGGGGGCCGCGACCGCTTCATGTCGCGCAAGTCGTTGACGGTGCTCGGTCATCAGCTCGCCTAGCCTATACCAATCGGCACCCAAGACTTTCTGGTGAATACATGAACCCAGCGCAAAATTCTCGGAGGGACTGAGCTCATAAGCCCGACCGTAGGCGTTAGCGGCTGAAACACAGTCTCCCAGCTGAGCCAACATATCCGCATAATTCCGGAAGGCGGAAGCATTGGTTGGGTCAATTCGTAGGCCTTGTACGAAGCTATCCAAACCTTCCTTGGGGCGATTTTGCTTAAAGAATAGCGCACCGCGATTAATATAAGCCAGGGCAGCTGAAGGGTTAAGGGCAATCGCCCGATCGTAATCCGTAATTGCCTCCTCATATCGAAGTAAAAACAGAAACGAGTTACCGCGATTTAAAACTGGATCATCCCACCTTGGACTCAACTCCATAGCCTTAGTAAAACTTACCAATGCGGATTCATGCTGGCCCAGCTTTTGCAGGGCTAAGCCGCGATTAAAATGTGCCTGGGAAAAGCTGGGCTCCAGTGCGATTGCTTGGTCGTATTGGGCCATGGCCTCCGCCGGACGGTTTAGGTATTGAAGAATATTCCCGTAATTGGAGTGAAATGTTGCCTCCCCGGGTTGCAGCTCAACCGCTGCCCTAACCGCTGATTCAGCGGCCTTAAAATCACGCTGCACGGCGTGAACCAATCCTAGTTGGTGGAGGGCTGCTGCGTGCTTCGGGTTTTTTTGTAAAAAACTTTCAAGTTTTTCTTGGGCTAAAGAATATTGACCAGCCTGGCATAATCCAAGCGCGAGTTCAAATTCATGGTTACCCGACTGGGGTGAGTCTTGGGACGAATCCAGCGACATAGACTAAGTAATCGTAATCAAATCTGGCGGTAAGTCGGCCTGGTAGCGCTCATGCATTTCCGTCAGGGCTTTTTCGTAACTCTGAAGATATAATTTGGAGTTAAAGAGTCGATGCGTAGAACGATTCTTTGCCAAACGCTCCTTTAATGCATTTATTTTTTCGGGGTGCGTTGCCAAATCCACAGCTAAATCCTCATAAGCTGCTACGTCGGGCACAATTAAGTCAGTCAATCCAAGCGAGGTAATCAAACTGCCCGCTAATCGACTCGCAAAAGTTCCGCCCATGCGAGTGATGAGGGGAACCCCCGCCCACAATGAGTCAATCGCCGAAGTGTGGGCGTTGTAAGGAAAAGTGTCTAAAAATAAGTCCGCACACTGGAGACGTGCGAGGTGATCGCTCATAGATTGTACGCGTGGCGCAAAAATAATGCGCTCCGGATCTACCCCTCGGGCACCGGCCTGTTGTTTGAAACTTTCCATTGCGGACTCACGCTGGCGGCTAATCCAAAGGTAAGAACCTGGAGTCTTTAACAAGATTCGCATCCAGGAATCAAAAATTTCTGGCGTGAATTTGAAGCACTGATTAAACGAACAGAAAATAAACCCTTCGGTCGGCAGACCTGCTGCTTCGCGCGAGGGCTTCTTGTCGAGAATACTATGCCGAGTGTCGTACGGCATCATGCAAGGAATGCGTGCAGCCTTCTCCGTGTAATACTGCTCCGACCCTTCGGGAACTACTACTGGGTCCACGATTATGTAATCGTGGCAATTTGTACCAATGGTTCCCGTGAAGCCCAAGAAGTTCACCTGCACTGGAGCCGCCCGGTTAACGAAAATGCCTAGACGTGCCTCAGAAGTGATGCCCGCTAAATCGACCGCGATATCGAGCTCTAATTCGCGTGCTAACTTTACGACATCGATGTCATTTTTGCCATTAATCTCTATAAAGTGATCGAACGCTTTAGCCAACCTTGGTCGCAAAGCATCTTGGGGTGAGTGTAAGCCGAAAGCGAAAGCGTACGTTTCAAATTTATCCCGTGAATGAGACTCGAATAATTCCAACGCCAGGTGCGAAACGGCATGATCTCGAAAGTCGGGGGAAAAATAACCGATCTTAATTTTCTTTGGTTTCGGCCTCTTCTCCACTGGAGGCACCGCAGCGACACCTTGCATAGATGTACGGAAAAAACTTTGTGCCACCTCTTTGGCTAAAGCGGGTGAATCTGAAACCCGCTGCACATGCCAGGGGTCCTCTGTCAGACCTAATAAGCGCGGGGTGCGAATCCGATTTAAGAAATTGGCGCGATCTTCATCATAGGTCGACCAGTCTCCCAACTGTTGCTTGAAGAATTGCATCAGCCCAAGGGGTTGCAACCCTGGGTCGAGCATCAAGAAGTTATCAAGGGCTGACTTTAAGTCTCCCTGCGTGAAAAAAGAATCTGCCATATTGATTCGGGCAATATATAGCGTCGGATTAATCTCTAAAGCCTTACGGAAACTTTCCTGCCCTTCATTAAAATAGCCCGCCTTGACATAAGACATTCCCAAGCCGTTCAGAGCTTCCGCATAATCAGGTTTTAATTCAACCGCCCGACGAAAATAGGCCACCGAATTATTCAGGTCACGGATTCGAAAATATACAGTCCCGAGAAGGTAGTTGGGCAATGACTCCATTGGCTTGATTTTCATCGCCATCTGACACCTCTCAATCGCCTCCTGGAAGTGCGACTGTGCCATTAAAATTTCGGCACTTCCAATATAAGACTGGTATGCATCTCCACCCAAAGCCGCTGCCTGATTGTACCCAGCCAGTGCTTCAGCTGCTCGTCCTAACTTTACTAAAATATTCGCACGATTAATGTAGCCCCCCGAGAAAGCGGGATTGCATTCGATTACCTTTTCGTAATTCCGCAAGGCCGGTTCAAGTTGCCCCATTGCGTCAAACGAGTTGCCGCAATTAAGGTAGGCCTCAGCCCAAAATGGGTTAAGCACTATCGCGCGCTGGTAACTTTCAATCGCCAAAGCGTGCTGCCCCATCTTCTGCAATGCATTGCCTAAATTATAATGAGCATCCGCGTAATTCGGGTCTAATGAAATGGCACGCTGGTACTGCGGCACAGCTTCTTGCCAGCGCTGCAAATCTTGAAGCACGTTGCCAAAATTAGACAAGTATATCGGCTGCGTCGGATCGGCCTCGACCGCGCGCTGCATCCATTCTGCCGCTTCGCCAAAATGGGCATGCTGCACAAAAAGCAGACCTAAATTATGCATCGCCGAGGCGTGACTTGGGCAAGCCGCAACGATTGCCTCATAGGCCTCCTTAGCCTGAAGTGACTGCCCCGCATTGTGCAATGCGACGGCTGCCTCAAACTGTTGCTGATAGGATTGTTGAGAGTGTTCCATTGCTGAAAATTAGGGCGGCGGCTTAGATAACCCAGAGCAAGCCAATGAGCTGCAAAACAAGATTGGCGTAAAATGCGGCCATCACATCATCGAGCACAATGCCGAAGCCACTTGGGGCACCCTCGAGGTAGCGAATACCAAAGGGCTTGATGATATCAAAAAGGCGAAAAAGGAGAAAACCAAGAATTACCATCAGGAATCCAACCTTCGTTCCGAGAAAGAGGTGGGGATTAAATAAAAAAACCAATGGCATCGCAACGAACTCATCTAAAATAATTTCTGAGGGGTCCTTCTTCTTCAACATCGCGGCCGCGGCTCCGCAGATAAAAATGGCCGCCAAAACGACAAGTAAATCAAAGGCCAATTCGTGGCGCCACCCTTTGGGCGTGGCGATTTGTCGTACGACTAAAATCCACCACAATAAGCCCATCGCCGAACCCCAAGTGCCCGGTGCTCGCATTTTCTTTCCCAACGGACCTAACGTGGCAAATTCAACAATCATTCCGACAGACCGGGCAAATGCCGGCGGTGACGAATTAAATAACTCATTCCTGAAACTACTGTGAGTGCCACCGAGATCCAGAATAGCGTCATAATAATAACTTCCCAGCGCTGATGCCAAACGGCTGAGAGCTTCCAGTGAGTTTCATACGCACGTAGACCAATCAAATGTCCAATGGCTATAATCTGTGCGAAGGTCTTAATTTTACCTAATCCCTCCGCTTCCAGAACCTGACCCTTAGCCGCCGCCACCAAGCGCAAACCCGTAATCAAAAACTCACGCATCAAAATCAAGATTACCCCACAGGCAGCAATTAGAGTTAATTGCGGATTGATCGCTTTATATTCACCGAGGTCATCCCATTGGCGCACGGGCAAACAATCAGTCGCCGCGAGAGCCACCAACAACCCCAAGATAAAAATCTTGTCCACCAAAGCATCCATCAACCGGCCAAAATCGGAAACCGCCCCTAATTTACGGGCAATCCACCCGTCGAAAATGTCCGTGAGTGCTGCCACGATGAATAAAGCCAGTGCTGCACTCGCCCAAACCCCCGCCCAATAGGTCCAAATCCCAATCAAGAACACCGCCGGAAGTCGGGCGGCGGTCAAAAGATTGGGTATCTGGCGAAGAAATCGCATAGGGGCTTGCGAAGATAATGTTAAGGTGCGAGTCTCAGCCGCAACAGGAAAACAATGGCAAGCAAGCTCCGCATCGCCGTCTACCCCGGCACTTTCGACCCCGTCACCCTGGGGCACCTCGATGTCCTACGCCGAGCGAGCAACCTGTTCGACCGCGTCATCGTCGCCGTCGCCCCGAGCGATTCCAAGAATCCATGGTTCCCCCTTGAAGAGCGCCTCACCATGGCTCGCGAGGCCTGTAAAGGCATGAAGAATGTTCGAATCGAAACCCTCACCGGCTTAACCGTTGAATTCGCCCAGAAACACAGGGCTATCGCAATCATTCGCGGCCTCCGTAAGTTCAGCGATTTCGAGTTCGAATTCGACCTCGCCCACGCCAATCGGCTGATGGCACCCGAAATCGAGACCGTGGTTCTGATGCCCAGCCAAGACCAATTCGTGACCTCTTCGTCCTTCGTCAAAGACATCGCCCGCCACAAACTATCCCAAGCCGCCGCGTTTGTGCCCCGCTGCGTGCTTCCTAGGCTCAAAAAACGCCTCGGATAAGCCCAAAATAGGCCTTCCTCCGCTGTTGACGGTGGAGGTTTGTTTCATTTGCTCGCCCTTCCCCTTGGTGCGTAAAGCCCCGAGACCCTTTACCTCTCAAACTTCATCAATCCATGGACATTAAAATCAAAGTCACCAACCCAACCCGTCGCGCCGTCACCGTGACCATCCCGGCCGCCGATGTCGCCTCGTCTGAGAAGGAAGTCCTCAAGGGCTTCACCAGCGAAGCAGCGATTCCAGGCTTCCGCCCCGGTAAGGCCCCCGAGGCCATCGTACGTCAAAAATACGCCAAAAACATCGACGAAGAGGTCAATCAACGCCTCCTCACCAAGGGCTACGAACATATTCGCAAAGAAAAAAGCTTCACCGTTTACACCTTGGCCGACGTTAAACAGGACGAAGCCGTCAAAGGTAAAGACGTCGTCATCCATTACGAAGTAGATGTTTTGCCTGAATTCAAAACTCCCGACTGGAAGAAGGTAAAAATCGCAGCCGAGACAATCGTCGTTTCCGATGCCGACGTCGAAGAACACTTACAAAAAATCCGCGCTCAGCGTGCACGCTTCGAAAAGACCGAAGCAGCGGCCGCCAAGGGCGACTACGTGCGCCTGAGTTACACCGCCCAAATCGACGGTAAAGACGTGAAGGAAATCGACGCAGAAGCAGGTCCTCTCGCAGGCACCGAATCCACCTGGGAAGAAGCCGGCGCCGATAACGAAATCGTGGCCGTTCCCGCCATCGCTAAAGCGGTGGTTGGGCTGAAAACAGGCGATACCGCCAAGGTCGAATTCAAGGTTCCTGCTGACCACGCTCGTGAAGCGTTGCGCGGAAAAACCATTCAATTCAGCCTTAATATCGCTGAAGTTCGCTGCAAAAAACTCCCCGAGATTGATGCCGAATTCTGCAAATCTGTCGGCGTAAAAGACGAAGCCGACCTCCGCGATCAAGTGCGTAAAGGTGTCGAAGGCTCCAAGCAACAAGCCGCCGAAACCGCTCGCCGCGAAAAGGCTGTCGAAGCCCTCGTCGCCGGACTCGAACTCCCCCTCCCTCAATCCGCCGTGGATTCCGTCGCGAAGGACCTCTTCATTCAGTACGCTCAACTCCGCATGCGTTCTGGCCTCGCCCCCAACGAACTCGAAACCAAGCGCGATGAAATCCTCGAAGAGGCCCGCAAGGCCGCCGAGGTCCGCGTTCGTGCTCAAGTCGTTCTCGCTCGCATCGCTGAAGAGGAGAAAGTTGACCTTACCCAAGAGGAATTCACCCGCGCCATTATCAGCACCGCGTACGCCGAGAAGACCCCTCCCGAGAAAATTGCTAAAGACCGCAACCGCGTGGCCACCATCCGCCGCGATGCCATTCTCAATAAGGCCCTCGACCTCATTTTAGACGGCGAAAAGAAGCCTGAAGGTGTTGAGAAAGCCTAAAGAGTCGATACAGTCACTCCTACACCTACCATGTCCTACATCATTCCAAACGTTGTCGAACGCGACGCTCGTGGCGAAAGAGCGTGGGACATTTATAGCCGCCTCC
>CANGNX010000008.1 GCA_947455415.1 Opitutia bacterium
AAGTTTAGCCCGTTTGGACAGAATCTTGCGCACTTAAAAGAGTAAGCGCTGGACAGGAAGCGCGCTAAGCAGGCAAACTCTGAAGCCTGCGATGAGCGACTCCTTAAGGCACGAATGTGGCATTGCCCTGGTCCGACTGACTAAGGACCACAAGTGGTATCAGGAAAAGTACGGCACGGCCTTACACGGCTTTAATCAGTTATTCCTCTTAATGGAGAAGCAGCACAATCGTGGCCAAGATGGTGCGGGTATCGGCAGCGTGAAGATTGGTGCGGAAAATGGTGAAGCGTTTTTATTCCGCGACCGCGAAATCGGCGCACAGGGCCTGACGCAAATTTTTACCCGCCAAATTAAAGCTTACTCCGACATGGTGCGCGAGGCGACCATCGTCCCCGAGTTTCCTGAAACGGTTAAGCGCTACTTCGATTTCGGCGGCGAACTCTTACTCGGCCACTTACGTTACGGGACGTCGGGCAATTTTGATTCCGTTTCCTGCCACCCCTACGCTCGTAAGTCCATTTGGCCGACGCGTAACCTGTTAGTCGCAGGCAATTTCAATCTCACGAACACGCCGGCCCTGAATGCTTCACTGACTGAGCGTGGCGCGCACGTGATTTATTCAACCGACACGCAATCAATCCTCGAAGAAATCGGCTTTTGGCTCGATGAAGAACACGACCGCCTGTTTAAGGCGTTCCGTGATCAAGGCCTCGAGGGCACCGCCGTTCAAAAAGAAATTTCCAAGCACCTCGACGTAGGCAACGTGCTGCGCAAAGCAGCCAAAAATTGGGATGGTGGTTATGCCATCGCTGGGCTGGTCGGTAATGGCGACGCCTTTGTCGTGCGCGACCCTAATGGCATTCGCCCCGCGTGGTATGTGAAGACCGATGATTTAATTGCCGTCGCCTCGGAACGCGTCGCACTGATGACCATCGTGGGCGTAAACCAAGATGACGTAAAAGAAGTTCCGCCGGGATCAGCGTTAATTATTAAAGCGGACGGACGCCATGTCATTGAGCCCATCCATACTCCTGGAAAGAAACTCCATTGCTCATTTGAACGGATTTATTTCTCGCGCGGCAACGACCCCGAAATTTACGCCGAGCGCAAAGCCCTCGGTGCGGCACTGGCCAATGACGTGCTGGAATTAATTAAAGAAGACCACGACCGTGCGGTCTTCTCTTACATTCCTAACACGGCGGAAATTGCCTGGTATGGCTTAATGGAAGAGCTCCGCCGTCGCCGTCGCGTTCAAGTCCGTAATAAATTAGCCGAAGCCTTACGGGCCGGCAATTTAGATGAAGCCGCGATTGATCGTCTCGTTTTAGGTGGTTGGCCACGCGGCGAAAAAGTCGCCCACAAGGACGTTAAACTCCGCACCTTTATCTCGCAGGAAAAAAACCGCATGCAGATGGCTTCGCACGTGTATGATATTTCGTATGGCACCGTGCGCGAAGGCGACACCTTAGTGTGCGTCGACGATTCCATCGTGCGTGGCACCACGCTGCGTCAGTCCATTCTACGCATCTTGGCGCGTCCGAATCCGAAGCGCATTGTTATCGCTTCGACTGCTCCGCAAATTCGTTACCCCGATTGCTATGGCATTGATATGTCGGAGATGGGTAAGTTCATTGCCTTCCAGGCGGCCGTTGCCCTCTGTAAGGAGCGCGGCATGAATGACCTGCTGCGCGATGTTTATGAAGATTGCTTGGCGCAGGCTAAAGGCCCCGCGAGCGCGATGAAGAATCACGTGAAGCGCATTTATGATGCTTTCACCGCGCAAGAAATCGCCGTGAAGGCCGCCGAGTTGGTTTACCCTCATAAGTCCACCTGGAAGGGCGAACTCGTCATCGTGTTCCAAAAGATTGAATCGTTGCACAAGGCATGCCCACAAAGTCTAGGTGACTGGTACTTCACTGGTAACTACCCCACCCCCGGCGGCTACGGTGTGCTTAACCAAGCCTACATTAATTACTGGGAAAAGCGCGAAGGCCGCGCCTATTAATTAAACGTAGAGTCGGAACGGTGCGGTGCGCGCACGGAACGACGCCGATTGGGCGTCCCACTTGGCTAACCAGGCGCCGACATCAACCGCGGCACCCTTCGTCTTTAATTCATCGAAGAGGGCCTCGCTGCCGACGTGCTTAATAAAGAGATCGCGTTCAGTATTGGTAGCTTTCGCGAATGGATTGGTTGCACTCCAGGCGCAACACTGCCGCATCATGTAAACTGAAAGTGCGGAAGGTTTTAATTTATTCCAATCGCTGACCTGTGTGTAAACGCCCTGCGTGCCGTCCGGCATCACCATCGGCTTTAATTGTAAACCAGGCACTGTGTTGCCGAGCGTACTGATTAAATCGGCTGAACGCTTGCGACTGTATTTCAGGAAGCGGAAATGCATCTGATTGCCGAAGCTATGACTAAAGTCGCCGATGATGCAGCCCAGGCCAACCATCGCATAACCAAGCGTCGCTTGCGGTGAAGGCACGCGCGGCGAGGTGGGGACCCAAGTTAAACCCGTTTGGTCCCAGGTCATACTGCGGCGCCAGCCACGCATACTGATGACTTCGAGTTTACCGCGTGCACGTTGCGCTTCGGTAATTTCTAAGACACCAGGGGTCGCAGCCGCCCAGCGGGCAATTTCTCCGATGGTTAGGCCGTGCACATAAGGCATCTCGTAAGCACCCACGTAACTGCGACGGGCCCGATCAATAAATGGACCATCGACTTTTTCGCCGCCCAAGGGGTTGGGTCGATCGAGGACGATTACTTTAATTGGACGTTCTAAGGAGAAGCATGCTTCGATCACATACCGCATGCAGCTGATGTAGGTGTAGGAACGTGAGCCGATATCTTGAAAATCAATCACGACCACGTCGAGGTCGGCCAACATCGCGGGCGTGGGGCGTCGCGTGGCTCCATATAAAGAATATATCGGCAAACCCGTGCGGGCGTCGCGGGCGTTTTTGACGACGACTTCCGCGGCGGCATTGCCATCGATACCATGTTCGGGGCCGAATAATTTCGTGAGCTTTACGCCCGGTGCTCCGGCCAAAACATCGACCGTTCGCACCCCCGCTCCGTTAACGCCGGCCTTGTGTGTGACTAAGCCGCAGCGCAACCCTTTCAGGGGGGCGAAACCTTCGGCGGCCAGGACATCAATCCCGAGCATGACCTTGGCACCCGTGAACTCCTTACTGGGAGACTCCGGTCCACTTGAGCTTGAAACACTTCCGCCACCACCAGCTGGACCCGAGGCACAGCCAGGAATTAAGGCGGCACTGAGTGTCGCCAAAGCGGTGAGACGGAAAAATTCGCGACGATCCATATTTCTAAGTACCATTTATCTTTCGGTTAAACGGCGAAGGTTCAAATGAGTTTTCGATTTATTCTACGAATGGTAAATTCGATTTGCCGAGCCGAGCCAACCCTCGCACCGTAACCCATGCGCGTCGCACTCCTAGGATCTGGCCGCGGCTCAAATGCCGAGGCCGTCTTGCGCGCGCAGGCGGAGGGCCGACTTGGCAAGGCCCAGGTAGTCGGAATTTATTGCGACATCCCCACGGCGCCCATGCTGCAACTGGGGCCTAAGTTTGGAGTACCTGCGTTTTATTTAGACCCTGGACCGTTTAAGACGAAGTTCTCCCCAGAACAGGAGGTCTTTTGGGCCGACACCCTAAAGCAGCACCAAGTCGACCTCGTTGTCCTCGCGGGCTTCATGCGCGTCGTAAAAGCACCACTCCTAGAGCCCTTTGCCGGCCGAATTATTAACCTACACCCTACGCTATTACCCGAATTTCCGGGTCTTGATGGCATTGGACAAACCTGGCGCTCCAATGCCGCCGAAGGCGGCTGCACGGTGCACTGGGTGACCGCCGAAGTCGATGGCGGCAAACACCTCGGGCAAGCTCGGGTGCCGCGTGAAGCGTCTGACACATTGGATTCGTTCGCTCAAAAAATTCATCAGGCGGAACACGCCCTACTGCCAAAGGCGATTGCCGAATTATCCCAAAATCTTTCTCAGCCATGATCGAGTTACGCTGCCCCATCCATGAAGACTTCGTGCAGCCGATGGAGGATCATTTTTGCGAATTAACACGTTCTTCTTGGATGCTTTTTCACGAGGGTCCCGGAAAGCCACATTTTGTGATGGGCTATTTTGAAACGAAATCCGAAGCCGATGCGGCCTGGGCTGGACTACGCAAAGCGTTCAAAAAACTTCCCGAGCAATACGAATCAATCACGCTCGAGGACAAAGACTGGAAAGAGGCCTACAAGGAACATTTGAAGCCGTGGCAACAAGGGCGCCTGCATTGGGTACCTGCGTGGATGCGCGGCAAACACGCTGTACCCGCGGACGCCGCCGTGATTTGGTTTGATGCGGGTTTGGCTTTTGGCACCGGGGATCATCCAACGACACGACTCTGTGCCATTCGCTTGATGGATTTTCTGGAAAAACATGCGCCTGAAAAAACCTCCGTCATTGATGCAGGCTGTGGTTCCGGAATCTTGGCCCTCTCCGCGGTGCAATTGGGCTGCGGCAAAGTAAATGGTTTTGACCGTGATCCCGAATCCGTACGCGTGAGCTTAGTGAACCGTGCCGATAATGGTATCGCTGAAAATAAAGTTTCCTTTTATCACGCCGGACTCGAAGAGGGATTTAAATTAACCGGGCCCGCCGATGTCGTACTCGCTAATATTATCAGCGATGTACTTTGCATTTATGCCGATGATTTAATCGCCGCCGTCAACCCAGGTGGCGTCTTGGCGCTCAGCGGAATTTTGGCCAAAGAACAAGCGTCCGTGCAGGCGCACTTTGAGGCCAAGTGCGCCGCTGCGTGGGGAGCAGTGAAAGTCGACGGGCGAGTCATGGGCGAATGGAGTGATGTGGCCTTGTTTAGGCCCTAAATATTTGGGCGGGGCTTGCCATTAATCTTTACCTAAGTTCGCTCCTCTCATGCCTTCTTCTTCACTCCGCGGAATCCGTTATGCCCGTTGGGCGAGCTACCTCTTTGCGGGTGTTATCTTTTTCTTAGCGATTTTAGAATTAAGCGGCGGTCTTAACCTTGGCTTTATCCACATCCCGCCGCGCTGGAAACCGGCCGACGTAACCTTCCCGCTGGCACTGCACATTGAATGTGGTTTCTTTATTTTCTACGGTGCTCTCATCGCCTTGCCGTGGGAAAAAATTCGGTCAGACGCGTTATGGAAAAAATTATTTGCCCTATTGTGTGTGGCCTCGGTAATTTTTGCTTTCGCCATGATCTCGGAAGTAATGGCTAAAAACTACGTGGCCTCGGCGGCAAAAACGAAGGCGCGGCTTCCCGTGTTCCAGGCCATTCTTCTTTTTAGCGCCCTCGGGCAAATCCCGATTCTGCTCTTTGTACGCCGCCCCGAGTTACTCGATTAATTATTTCGCGAGCGTCGCAAACAGGGATTCGGCTTTTTGCAGCGCAACCTCAAGGGTGTCCGCGGTAACCGTGATGTGTCCCATCTTTCGTCCTGGGGCGGCTTGGCCTTTATCATACAAGTGAAGTTTGGCGGCAGGCTCCTGCAATACCGCCTGCCAATCTGGGGTCTGTCCATTGCGCCACAAATCGCCCAACAAATTAAGCATCACTGAAGGTTTGAGCATACGGGTCCCGCCGAGTGGCAGGCCGCAAACGGCACGAACGTGTTGTTCGAACTGACTGGTTTCGTTCGCATCAAAGGTTTGGTGCCCGCTGTTATGTGGGCGCGGCGCGAGTTCGTTCACGATGATACGACCGTCCTGCACAAACATTTCAACGGCCATCAAGCCCACGAGTTTGATTTGCGTGGCAATCTTAAGCGCGAGGGCTTGGGCCTCTCGGTGCGTCGCATCGCTGATGCGGGCCGGTGAAAGCGAGAGGTGCAAAATATGGTTTCGGTGAATATTTTCGGCGGGATCATACACGGCAGTGCGGCCATCTTCGGTGCGGGCCACGATGACTGAAATCTCGAGTTGAAAGGGAATCCATGCCTCAAGAACGCCGATGCCGTCACCGATTTTCTCCCATACCTCTTCGAGGTTAGTTTGCGCATTAGGAATTTTTACCTGTCCTTTACCGTCGTAACCAAAGTCTGCCGTCTTCAACACGCAGGGGGTGCCGATTTGTTTTACAGCGACCGTTAACTCCTGGAGCGATGAGACGACGGCGAAGTTTGCGCAGGGAATTCCTTGAGCCTTGAGAAACTCTTTTTCACGGCGGCGATTCTGACAAGTTGCTAAGACCTCGGCCGACGGATGGCATGGCACTAGGGCATTCACCTGCGTCACGGTAGCAGGCGGAATGTTCTCAAATTCTAAAGTCACACGACCGCAGCCTTCGGCAAAGTTTTTTAATGCTTTAATATCATTCCAGGCGGCCGTCGTGTGCTGATCGGAAACCGCCGCTGCGCAAGCATTGACTGCGGGGTCGAAAGTTTTAACCTTATAGCCCAGGCGTCGGGCCGCAATGGCCGACATTCGGCCGAGTTGGCCACCGCCTAAAATTCCAATTGTTCCTCCGGGCAAAAGTGGTGCGGCCATGAATTATTTCTTCTTTTTAAAACTTGGTCGCGGATTTTTTAAAACTGCCTGCGTTTGCTTCGTACGAAACTTGGCGAGCTTCATCGCGACCTTTTTGTCGGTCAGGCCAAGGATTGAGGCCGCCGCCAAGGCGGCATTGATCGCACCCGCACGTCCGATGGCAAACGTGTGTACCGGAATGCCCGCAGGCATTTGCACGATTGATAAAAGCGAATCGATGCCGTCGAGCGACTTGGACTGGACGGGCACACCCATCACAGGGAGCAAGGTCATGGCTGCCGCCATTCCTGGGAGGTGCGCCGCACCGCCCGCACCCGCGATGATAATTTTGAGTCCACGGGCCTGAGCACTCAGGGCATAATCTTTTAACTTAAGAGGCGTGCGGTGCGCACTGACCACTTCGGCTTCAAAGCTGACTCCG
The DNA here is from genome assembly GCA_947455415.1 of Opitutia bacterium. Lineage (GTDB taxonomy): Bacteria > Verrucomicrobiota > Verrucomicrobiia > Opitutales > UBA953 > UBA953. The sequence continues at coordinate 6,972 of CANGNX010000008.1, forward strand.
AGAAGCTTGAGAGTATCAGCCGTGTGAACCATCGTCTCCCAGTCAGACTGTGAGCCCATAATGATGCCCACGGAAACGCTGCTCTTGGTTTTTTTCGCCATGGGGCTAACATGTAGGACCGTTGCCCAACTGTGAAGCCCGAAGCACAAAAACTAGTCCATATAAGGGACGTACTCGGGCACTAACTGCTTAATCCCCTGCTTGCATTGCTCTTTCTCTAGGGGGATGAGGTTGCGGACCGACTCCAGGAATTCGGGCAGTTGCTCAAAGGGAAGTGGCGGACCCACGAAACGGAAAATGCGTTCGTGCGTGGTCTCTAAATATTCCTCACCATGGTGCTGCAGCTCCTCAATCATCTTTTCGCCGGGGCGGAGTCCGGTAATTTTGATTTCGATATCAACATCGGGGCGGAGGCCACTTAGCTCAATGAGCTGACGCGCCAGATCCACAATCTTCATCGGCTTGCCCATTTCTAAAACAAGAATGTCGCCACCTCGACCTTGGCTAGCGCTCTGCAAGACTAAGCCCACTGCCTCGGGGATGGTCATGAAGTACCGTTGCACGTCGGGATGCGTAACCGTCACCGGGCCGCCAGCTAAGATTTGTTTTTTAAACGCTGGAATGACCGAGCCAGACGAGCCCAGCACATTACCAAAACGCACCGCAATGAAGCGGGTTAAGTTTCCAGGGCGCGTTTGTTGTGATTGCACAATGATTTCCGCCAAACGCTTAGACGCACCCATCACGTTCGTAGGGTTGATGGCCTTATCTGTAGAAACCAAAACAAATTCTTTCGCCTTATGTAAGGAGGCCAATTCCGCTACAGTGGCGGTACCCAAAGTATTATTCTTTAGGGCTTCGCTGGGTTGAGACTCCATCATGGGCACGTGTTTATGTGCAGCGGCGTGCAAAACGAGCTCGGGCTTAAAACGTGTAAAGACGGCTTCCATGCGGGTGCGATCGGTAACGTCGGCAATAATCGGCGTAATTAACGCGCCTGCACCCGCGTCGATGAGTTGCTGCTCGGTTTGATAGAGCAGCACTTCACATTGATCTAAAATAATAAGGCGCTGCGGTTGGCGACGGGCAACCTGTTGGCAGATTTCACCACCGATACTTCCTCCCGCACCAGTGACAAGCACGGTGCGTCCATGGATTAATTCCCCAATGAGGTTGTCATCTAATTTCGCGGACTCGCGTCCCAATAAGTCTTCAACCGAAACCGCGCGCAAATCATTGGCCCGCACTCGGCCGGTTGCTAAATCTGCACTCGAGGGTAAAACCAAAACCGACAGTCCGTTTTTAATCGCTAGGGTACTGATTTCTTTCACCCGGCGAACCGAGCGAGCAGGTAAGGTTAAAATAATTTCGGTGACCCCATATAGTTCCGCAAGTTTGGCGATGAGCTTTTCTCCGCCGATTACCGTCAAGCCATGCACATCATGCCCGTGCTTTTCGGTATTATCATCTAGAATGCACACTGGCTTTAAGCCATGTCCGTGACGCGACATTAAATCCGTGATGAGCTGTTCGCCAACCTTTCCTGCCCCGTAAATGGCAATCCGTTTGGCGGGGGCGTTGCTTTGCCAGGCCGGAGCTTTTGATTTTTCGTAAGCAATGCGCACGATTACCCTAAAGCCAACGAACAGAATTAGGCTTAAATTAAAATCAACCAGTAGAACGCTGCGGGGGACCTCGAAGACATAAAAATTAATCCACTTCTGGATGTTCGAATCAAAAATAGCCACCGCCAGCGAGGCCGTGAGCAGTGCGAACAGCATGTCTTTAGCCTCTTTAAACCTAAAATAGTAAATAACGCCGCGGAACTGACCACAAAACCAGAGTGCTGTTAATTTAACGATAATAAACCCAACCAAGGTGCTAAACCCAGGAAGTAGAGTCTCATCCAAAGCTGAAAATCTTATAACGTAGGCCAAGCATAGGCTAAGCGCCGCTAAAGCAGCGTACAACAATGCGAAGACGGCGAGCCTTCTGAGTTTTTTGGTCAGCGGTAGTGTGGTCTGCGGACTCATAAGGGCGTTTTATTCAACAATGAAACGGAAGCCAAGGGTGCGACTTCGTTCTTTCTTTTGAGCCTGGCGTTGGGGTAAGCCAGCTGAGGGAACCCAGTTAACATTGCCGCCAACCACGGTGGCAACACTTGTTTCGGGGTCTGACTCAACCCACTCCTCTACATTCCCAATAATATCGTAGAAGCCGAGAGAGTTGGGCTGGCTTGTCGCGGTGTCCATAATCGTCAGCCCGTCCGTCGTATCAAAGGTCCACGCTTGTTTTCGAGCAGGCGGTTGAGCTAAGTCCCCGGCAGCTAATTTAATTTCTGCGAGACTCGGGAGCCTTACCTTTCGACCCGTGAGCCACGAAATCTCCCGACAAAATACCATTGCTTCTTCATACGAGACTGACTCGACGGGGGCCGTCCCGCGCACCATGGCACTCGGATTTTTACCATGCACGAGCGAATAAAACGACTGAGCGACTTCGTTTTTAAGTAGTTGTTGATTGGGTGTGCCAGGAATGGGGAGTAACAGGCGGTCGAGCAATGGTAGTAAGACGCGCAACGTCCCTTCATGTTTCGTAATATAATCCACTTCTTGGACCGAAGGATTTGTTTCAGGGAAGATCCCAGGGCTAAGGGCTTCTAGTTTATTCATCTTTGCCAAAAGTGCTCGTGCCCGGTCGGTGGCTGCATCAATTTGCTTGGCTCTTAATAACTGACGTAAGTTGCTCAGTTCATTGAGCGATGCGTCGATTTCTGGTCGGTACCTTGCCAGGTTGCGGCGCTTCGTCAGCTCCGCCTCGTGCGTCCGGCTCGCGTATTGACTCAAAGGAAATTGCACAATCATTCTCGCGAGCTGACCCATTGCCTCCTCCCACAGTACGCACGCTTTGGCCCAGTCTTTAATAGCCTCAAAGCCTTGGGCTTCTTTTTCGATTTTCTCGAGTGCGACCTGATCGGGGTACGATTGCACGGTCTCCAAACGTGCTTTGAGTTTCTCTAAGCGATTGAATTCGGTGTTGAGAACGTCGCGGTATTTTTCGGTAAATTCGCGCTCGAGACGAATGGACTCTTTAAAACAGTCTTCTGCTTCAGAAAGTTTCTGCTCTTTAAAAAAGCCCTCGGCTTGAGCTTCAAGCGTGCGTGTCTTTTTCCAAATCGGCCCTGCTTCTAAACGACGAATGCGTGTGTCGAGTTGCGTAATTTTTCCAGGATTACCCAACCCTGAGTTGTACCACCTCTTCTCGATTTCTTTTTCTGCTTCCAGCGCTTTATTTAACTCACTAAGCGCCACGCCTCCTAATTGTTCACTCTCTTGGTCAGCACGGGCCTCCGCTTTCCGGGCCTGCACGCGTAGCCTTTCTGCGTGAACGATATGCTGACGGCGACGAAGTTCGATTAGTCTCGTACCCTGCTCGCCGTCGGTTGTCTCAATCTCCGTGTACCTTTCTAAAGATTTTACGGCCTCATCTAATAATTCAATGTCGGTTTCGGTGAGTTCGGCTTTGCTGAGCTTAATCTCTTCAAAGGCATCTTCCTTTTTCAGAGAAATCTCTCTCAGGGCGGTCACTTCATTTGAACTAATACGGCTTCCCCCTTGGCTGGTGCGCTGGCGTTCTCTTACATACAAGGCAGCAAGGGCTGAAATTAGTAGTAAAAATCCCACCGCAATCAGGACGAGGACTTGCCAAGAAAAGCGGCCTGCAACCCTGTTGGCACGACGCTTAGATGGGGGGCGTGGGGCCTGTTTTTCAAAACGCATGGGGTTGGGTGTGGATGGCTGAGACATGACTGGCGGTTGACTCTCTATCGTCGCTTGGTGTTTTATTATTTTAATAGTTTCCCACCGTTAACCTTCGAGTATAGACCATTCTTTCAAGAAATGTCCCGCTTTAATCGCATTGCCGTTATTGGTGCCGGCCTCATTGGAGGTTCGGTTCTGTTGGCTCTGTTACGTCGCAAAAGCGGCCCAACGCTTGCCGGCTGGTCGCATTCTAAGAAATCCAGAGATTTTCTGGGTGGATTCCATGGGATCGATGTCTGTGAAACAGCCAAAGAAGCAGCAAATGGTGCAGATTTAGTGATTATCGCCACGCCGGTAGATAAAATAAAGGAAACCTTCATAGCCATTGCTCCGGTCTTAAAGCCGGGCGCGATGGTTACCGATGTGGGAAGCGTTAAGGCCAGCGTCCTCCGGGATGCCTCGATTTTACCACCTACGGTAACCTTTATTGGCTCACACCCCATGGCCGGCTCAGAAAAAGCGGGCATCGCCCAGGCGAAGGCCGACCTCTTTGAGGGTCGCCTTTGTTTTATTACCCCGTCCGGCAAGGAAAACCCCGAAGCCCTTTCCGATCTGCATAATTTCTGGCAAGACCTCGGCTCCATTGTCCGCAACTGTTCCGCGGAGCAACACGACGCTATTGTCGCCGTTACCAGCCATGTGCCACATGCCACCGCTTCCGCCTTAATGCTAGCGGTCGCACAAGCGCCTCAATTTGACATTACCGCCGCTGGCTCGGGCTTACGCGATACCACGCGTGTCGCCGCAGGTGAAGAAAACCTTTGGGTAAGCATTTTACTCTCCAACGCCGAAAATGTAGTATCAGGGCTTAGTGCCGTAGAAAAAAACCTGAGCGCGCTGCGTGAGGCAATTACCGCAGGTGATAAAGAAAAAGTGGCGGCCCTACTTAAAGCCGCACGCCTCGCTCGCCAATCCCTTGACCCCCCTCGATGACCGATTCCCTTTTAATTAAACCGTTTCGCTCTCCAGCCACTGGCCTCGCTCAAGTTCCCGGCTCTAAGAGTATCACGAACCGGGCGTTGATTTTAGCCGCACTGGCCGATGGCGAAACCCTCTTAACGGGCGCGCTTTTTAGTCGCGACACTTTGATCTTAATCAAGGCGCTGCGCTCGCTTGGCTTTTCTATTCAAGATAATCCCTCCGCACACACCATCCGCATTAAAGGTGAAGCAGGAAAAATTCCTGCGGCCAAAGCCGAAATTCACGTGGGCAACGCGGGAACCGCCGCACGCTTTCTCACGGCGTTTTTAACTTTATCACCGCATGGCATTTACTCACTTGATGGCGATACAGCGATGCGTGCGCGCCCCATGGGTGGTCTCTTAGAGGCACTCGAATCATCAGGGCACAAAGCCGTCACTGCTGAAGGGCTGCCCACTCGGTCGTTTCCTTTTATTTTAAAAACTACCGGCCGCTTACAAAACTTGGAGGTCGATGCCTCAGCGAGCTCGCAACTGCTCTCGGCGTTATTAATGGTTTTACCTTTGTGTCCAGGTGCCACGGTGAAAATGCGTGGCTCCACGGTTTCTGAACCGTTTGTAGAAATGACCGAGAAGATGTGTGCGCAGTTCGGCCGCCCACTGCATCGCGATTCTTCGGGGCAATGGCATTGCACACAGCCTGGCCCATACCGTGCACCGGGCGTTTATGAAATTGAACCCGATGCGACTGCGGCGAGTTACTTTATTGCCCTACCCGCTGTCACGGGAGCCCGCGCTTCGGTCCGACTTCAAGGTTACGTAAAAGGCGCACTCCAAGGTGACACCGCTTTTGCCGAAGTGGCCGCCGCGTGTGGGGCTGATTTAATTCCAGAAGCTTCGGCCATGGTTGTTAAGTCTTGGCCTGCGCTTCGCGGCGGGAGTTTTGATTTCAATAAATTCTCCGATACCTTTTTAACCCTGGCGACCCTGGCTCCTCTAGCATCTTCGCCCACGGAAATTAAAAATATCGCCCACACCCGAAAACAGGAAACGGATCGCATGCTCGCCGTCGCCACGGAATTGGAGCGACTCGGCGTTCGCGTTGAACCTTCCGCAGCACAATTACGTGCGGATCCCAAAATTGCTTCTTACACTATTTATCCAGCGCGCGATGCCCTCCTTAAGGCCGCTCAAAATGGCCCCGTCTCTATCCACACCTACGAAGACCACCGCGTCGCCATGAGCTTTGGCGTGCTTGGTTCCTACGATCTATTCGGCGACGGACGTCCCTGGATTAAAATCGAAGATCCAGCATGCACAGGAAAAACCTTCCCGCATTTCTTTAAGGCGCTTGAGGCGTTACGAGCAAATTTCGTTGTGGTCGCTGTTGATGGCGGTGCGGCTTCTGGAAAATCTAGTACCTCTAAAGCCGTCGCCGCACACCTCGGCCTCTTGCACGTGGATACGGGTGCACATTACCGCAGCCTAACCTCCGCACTTTTAAAATCGGGTGCTACAGCTGATAACCTTCCGTTAATCACTTCGCTTCTTTCTAAGTTTATTTTGGGCACGCAAATTCGCGGTCACTCCGCACACCTCACAATTAACGGTGAATTCATCGAGCCAACCTCCCTGCGCACCGAAGCCGTGAATGCCGCAGTCTCCAAGTTTGCCGCCCTCGCGCCAGTCCGTGCCGCTTTACTTAATTACCAACGCTCACAGGTTTCGCTCGCACGTACCTCGGGCTTTGGCGGTTTAATTATGGAGGGACGTGATATTGGATCGGTGGTTTTACCCGATGCGACTCTTCGCGTCTTTCTCGAAGCCGACGCTCAAGCGCGCTCAGACCGACGCAACAACGAAGGCCAAAGTGATGCCATTGCGCAGCGCGACTTGTTAGACTCGACGCGTAAGATTGCGCCCATGGTCTGCCCGGAGGGCTCCCTTCGGATTGATAATACGCACCTCCCTTTGGATGAAGTGGTGGCTCTGCTGGAAGATAAAATTAAGGGCGTGATGTATTCCGCATGATTTTAAATTCAAAGAACTTAGTTTATAAGGCCGTTTACCACGGAGCCCGCTCCTTTGTGGAAGTTTTTTCCACGCTTGAGGTCGAGGGCTGGGAAAACGTTCCAGATGGTGCGTGTCTGTTTGCTTCCAATCATCAAAGCATGGTCGACCCGCCTTTGATTGGCTCCTGCCTGCCCCGCGAAATTTCTTACATCGCCCGCCGCAGCCTTTTTTATAATCCTCTTTTTGGAGCAGTTATTCGAGCCTGTAATTCTATTCCTGTCGATCGTGGCGAAGCTGATGTCGGCGCTATCCGGGCGGCACTAACTGCACTTGGAGAAAATCGTGGGCTCCTCATTTTTCCTGAGGGGACCCGCAGTTTTGATGGTGTCATCAAAGAGCCCAAGGCAGGTGCCGGTTTGCTCGCCTGTAAGTCTGGCGTGCCCGTTGTACCGATTCGAATTCGGGGAACGCGCGATATTTTACCGCGCGGTTCGTTTTTTCCAGTGGGTGCTGCCCGCTTGCGAGTGCGCTTCGGCAAGGCACTAATGCCCGCCGAATACGACCCAGGGGCTGGCGCGCCTGGCCGCTCCTTGGAGGCGTCTCGTCGCATCCTCGAAGCCATCAAGGACCTCCCCGATTGTTCTGAGCCGGGGCTTTAAGAAATTCGCTGCGGCATTACGACGCAGAGAAAATCTTCTTTTAGTCCGCGAATCACGCCTGGGGACATGTCGTCCTTGAACTCGAAATCAAGCTCGTCTTCGGTCACCGCGCGGAGGGGCTCTAAAACGTAAGTGGGGTTAAAGGCGATGTTCACGTCGGGTCCGTCATACTTAATCGCAATCGGCTCATGCGCCTCGCCGCTGTCAGACTTTGCGGAGATCTCTAAGTTTTGAGTCTTCTTGGAAACGCTCATGCGAATCGTGTTATTGCGCTCATCGCACATCAGTCCGGCACGCGCAACGCTGTCCAAAAGTTTCTCGCGCTCGACGCGCACTTTGCTGCCGGCATCTTTAGGAATCACCTGACGGTAGTTAGGATAATTTCCTTCCACGACTTTGGACACAAGTTGAATGCGATCCACGAGACCTTCTTCATTCTTTGGAATATCGATGGTGAAACCAACTTGACGTTCGTTGTGCATCACGTGGGCCTTGCCGCCGACTTTGAGGAGGCGTTGTAACTCTGTGATCGTGCGTGCAGGTAAAATGAGTGCGAGGGGCTTTTCGGGGCCTTCCAGCTGGCGTTCACACTTCGCGAGGCGACGGCCATCAGTAGCGACAACCGTTAATTTACCGCCTGCGAATTCAAAGAAGACGCCATTTAAAATATAACGATTTTCGTCGGTCGACTGTGCATAGCTCACCTTGCGTAACATTGCACCCAGGTCTTCTTGCTCGATGGAGATTGCGGATTGACCAGAGAAACTGGCGAGTGGCGGGAATTGATCGGCAGGTAAACCGGCGACATGGAAAACTGAACTTCCGGAGGTAATTTTAACGCGATCCTTACCGGTTAACTCAACCGTGGTTTCAGCTCCGGAAAGTGCGCGGATAATTGGAACTAATTTTTTAACGGGCAGCGTGATTCTTCCAGGAGAAGAAATATTTGCTTTGATGCGGCAGCAAATTCCGAGATCTAAATTGGTCGTCGTTAAAGTTACGGTATCACCTTCGGCTTCGATTAAAACGTTTTGTAAAATTGGCATCGTCGCACGATTACCAACGACATTGGTAACGCTCGAAAGGCCGTTGAAGAAATGGTTCCGGTTAACTTTGAACTTCATGATAAAAATAGAATGGGGTTGATGTGAGGCTTGAGGCAATCGTGCAATGATTACACCCAGGGCTATGTATGATTAGAAAGAGAGTTAAATAAATACAGTAGTAGTAGTAAAGACCGGAAGAGCGTGTATAGTTATGTAAAGTTCTAATTATAAGGCAGATATGAATTTCTTTATCCTGTGTAGAAGGGGTGAATAAACCCTACCTTGCTCACACCCAACCACAAAACCAAACGCTTCACGGACTATTCACAGTTAAACCGCAGCGTCTTCATCGTCATCGGGTGCGGGGTCGGTTTCTTCTTTTTTAAGGAGGAAGGTGTGACGAATCACGCCGTAGATAATGTACCCAAGAAAAATACAGGGAACTGCAATTTCACTAAAGAAATAGAGCCCTGCGCCGCCTAGGATAATGAGAATAAAGATCCGTGTTTTGGCCCGTGTGTCCCAATTGATTTTCTTTAAACTCGGGAAGCGGACATTGCTGACCATTAAATATGAGGTAATCAGCATGAGCGGCAGCAAAACGCGCGACCAAGATTGGAGGGTTTGGTCGGGCGGACTGAGGGGGTCGGCCAAGCGAATCACTTTGGTTAAAGCTAAAACTAAAGACGCCATCATACCAGCAGCAGCTGGACTTGGCAGCCCTACGAAATCGCCGCCCGCCACGCGCTTCTCGTTGCCCGGAACAAGTGGACTGGTGAGCACGTTGAATCGCGCCAAACGCACGCCTGCACAGAGCAAATAGATGAAGGCCAGCAACCAGGTGGCGAGCTGAATGTCTTTATCTTGGTTGGGGTTAATTATCAGGAAACAGGCCATTAACGCCGGGGCCACGCCGAACGAAACGGTGTCAGCAATCGAATCAAACTCCGCGCCGAAAAGCGATTCGCGGTGGGTGGCACGAGCCACGCGGCCATCAAAGAGGTCGCAAACACAGGCGAACAAGATAAACCAAACCGCCATCAAATAGTGGTCGGCACGAGCCGCGGCCGAGAGATCAGTAAACCGGGCTTCAACGCAATTTTTAATAGCGAGAAAACCGCACAACATATTACCAGCCGTGAATAAATTAGGGAGTAAGTAGATCCGCGCCGCTTCTTCGGGCGTCCGATAAACTTTAGGTTCGGGAGGTTGAGCCATGTTTAGGATTTAGGTTCGTCGAGGTATTTCCAAAAGCCGCCCTCTTGTTCGATCCGAGCTTCGTCATCGGCGAAGGGGAGCCGACTGCGAAAAGCGAAATCGGTATAAGTATGACGGTGCAAAACGTAGTGAGCGAGTAAGGCAGATTCGGAGGCCTCAAAATAAATTCGAAACTCTCCCACGCGCAGCCGGTGATAGGTTAATCCACCGCGACGCACCCGACCCAAATCCGAGCGGCCCTGTAAAAGGAGTTCCGGCGTGAGCGAGGTGAAGGCTTCCACGACTTCCATTTGCTCTAAGGTCGGCAGCTTAGCCAATTCTTGCATGGCCTGATCGCTAAAATTGACTTGGTACATCGCTCGCAAAGTTAATTCCGTCTCAGTTGAAGCCGCAACCCTTCAGTTAGTTTTTAACCAGAGATTAACGAGAAATTCGGCACGTTCTTCGGTTAAGTTTAACACCGTCTCGAAGCCTTCAGCTCCACCGTAATAGGGGTCGGGTAAATCACGCGTCCCAAGAAAGAGCGTGAGCTTCGGACGATGTTCAGAGGGGCAGATCCGCAGTAGCTCTTCGATATTTGACTCATCTGCGGCCAGAATGAGGTCGAAAGATTCAAAATCGGAAAGCGTTACCTGTCGGGCACGACGCCGACTCAAATCATAGCCGCGCTTGGCTGCATGATTGATGGATCGCTTGTCTGGCGGAGAGCCAACGTGATAATCTTCAGTGCCTGCCGCATCGATATCGATGTTAAGCTTATGTGATTTAATTTTTTCGTGAAGCACCACCGCGACGGTGGGCGACCGGCAGATGTTGCCTTTACAGACAATTAAAACGCGCTGCGGGGGCACCTTAAACTTTGCCACCAAAGCTTTGGTGGTCGTCGAGGTCCAACACATCAAACCAGGTAAAGATATCCTCGCGCGCACCTCCGGCGGGCGTGGAAGATTGGTACGCAGAAAGGCGGGTGCGTTTTTCAGGAGAGCCCGCGCCGCGTTGCTCGTGGTAGCTACTGAAGGCCGCAATCTCCCAGCTGGTGCGGGCGTGCTTGGCGTTTTTCGTCATCCAGGCAAAAATTTCTCCATCGCCTTTCCCGGCGGCGACCTCGGCTAAAAGCGCCTCAGCGTTCACGCCTAAGAAGTCCAAGACGTACCGATCTAAAGAACAGTTGTAAGTGTATTCACCTTGTTTGCCGGCCACCGTTGCCCGGGCCTTATCAAGGAGGCGGGGTAGAATAACCAGTCCGCCTAGGCGGCAGCGGGGGCTGCGTGGAGGGTGTTGGGTGAGGTCGTAAGGGTTATAGGACATGGAATCTACCTAGATATCCCCCTATTTAGGGCAAGAAATCTCGAAAAAGGAGATTCTGAGGGTTGCCAAAATGTCACACCCCCTCATCCTACCCCTAATGCTGCTTAATTCTGCAAGCTCGGCCGCCGCCTCGCCAGATTTTGCCTGGTTCTACTGTGCGTGGGCATTTGTTTTGGCGTACAGCATGGACCTGGGGTTTCGCGGCACGGGTCGCAACTTTCCGGCCATCGCGTCATGGCTTTTCCGCATCAGCTGGTTGGTGCTTTCTGCCTTACTAGCCTACCGGGGGTTAGCGTTGAATGTTTTCCCTATCAACGGTGCTGGCGAAATCCTTCTCTCGATTGCCTGGGGCTTTGCCGGACTTTCCATTTTCCTGGATCTGGTATTTGAACACCGCCTCCCCGTTTGGTTGGTCAGCATTTTAACTGCGGCGTGTATTTTCACCGCCGAGTGGATGGGCATTGAGGGCGCCTTAGCTAACCAGAGCGGCAAACCACTTTTAATGATGCACGTGGGTACGGCGATTTTGGCCTACATGATACTCGCGGCACAGTCGCTCAATTCAGTGGCTTACTTATTACAAGACCGGGCACTCGCGAAACGGAAATTCGGCGGTGTGTATTCGTTGCTTCCTGCTTTGGTGCCGATGGATAAAATCGGCACCCAATTAATGGGTGCGGCGGTTTGGGTCTTGGGCGTTTCGCTCATTATTGGCACGGCTGATTGGGTTCAAAGCGCGTTAAGTTTAGTGAAGCTCCCAAAATTATTTTTTGCGATGATAACATGGGCCGGCGGATTAATTTTAATTATTCAGCGTCGGCGTCACCAATTGAGCGGCGCACGTTTTGCGCGTGGCTCGCTCCTCATCCTTATTCCTGCGCTCTTAGCGTTATGGCTTTCGCTGCCGCGCGGCCCTAGATAAAATGAGCACCACGGTTCCAACATTAGTGGCTCTCAGCGCCACGCACCACACCGCAGGCTTGGATGCACGTGCTGCGTTTGCACTTTCCGAAGAAGGTAAGGCGGAGTTTTATTTAGCCGCACGCGAAGCTGGTTTGCGCGAAGTGGTTCTACTGGCGACATGCAATCGCCTCGAGGCATACGCTGTTGGCGATGAAGCGGTGGCGCTACATGTAAGGGCGGCATTACTTAAAGCCACGGGCGTGGAATCGAGTACGCTGGATCCACATTTGAAACCGATTCCGGGTCAGCGAGCCGTTGAACATTTATTTTCTGTCGTAGCGGGCCTAGATTCACAAATGGTCGGAGAAGCGGAAATCGCGGGACAGACTAGAGTGGCGTATGCGGATGCCTTAGCACGCGGCATGACTGGCCCCGTGCTCAACCGAATTTTTCAAAAAGCGTTTCAAGCAAGTGCCTGGGCGCGCACACACACGGGCATCGCACAGGGCCAGGTCAGTCTCGGCAATGTGGCGGTGGATTTAGCCAATCGTGTGTTTGGTTCTCTTTCGGAGGCCAGAATTTTAGTTTTAGGCACCGGTGAAGTTGGACGACAAGTCGTGCAGGCCTTGGTTTCACGGGGCGCAACCCAGGTGGCGGTGGCATCCCGCACCTTTGAGAATGCCCGAATTTTGGCTGAAGAATTTTCGGGTTCATCGCTCGCCTTGGCGGACGCACTCAATCAAGCACACGCACACGACGTGATTATCGGCTGCGCTCAAGTGGAGCGCCCGCTGCTCGATATCACGAGCCTTGCCGCCATCGTTGCCCGCCGCCAAGACCGACCGATTTTATTGGTAGACCTCGGGGTCCCCCGAAATTTTTCTGCCGAAGGCCGCACCCTTGACGGAGTTTACTTAAGTGACCTCGACGATTTAGCTGCCGTCGCGAATGCTCACCTGCAGGCACGCTTAGCCGAAGTGGGTCGCGCGCGGGAAGCCTTAGATCAGCGCGCCGAACGCGTTTGGCTTGCCACTCATTCATCACCCGCGCGCGAAACTTTATGAAGCCAACCGTTCTGATTGTTGATGATGAAAAGCCGACCCGTGATGGGCTACGCGCGGCTTTAGAAGATAAATATGAAACCTTTGTCGCTAAGGACGCGGCTGAAGCCGCTCGGCTGATGCAAGACGTTCCTCCTGATGCCGTGCTCACCGATTTACGCATGGCTGGAGAAGACGGCATGGCGGTGATTGATCGGGCGCTGAAGCTTTCCCCTCAACCGGTGTGCATCATGATGACCGCTTATGGGGATGTGGATACCGCGGTGAAGGCCATGAGCCGCGGAGCGTATTGGTTTTTGCAGAAGCCAGTCGACCTTCGACAGATTGAAATCTTATTGGAGCGCGGCCTAAAGGCTCGCACCAACGAGAAAGAAGTGGTCGCGCTTAAAACCCGACTCGATCATAAATTTTCTTTAGGCGAAGTGGTGGGTTCTTCGGAGCCCTTACAGCGGGCGATTGAACAGGTACGTACCGTAGCTGCTTCTAACGCGACCATTCTGTTGCTCGGTGAAACAGGTACCGGCAAAGAGCTGTTTGCCCAAATGATTCACCAGGCGAGTCCGCGCTCAAAAGGACCATTTATGGCGGTACATTGTGCGGCGATTCCGGCAAATCTCTTGGAGAGTGAATTATTTGGTCACGAGAAGGGCGCGTTCACCGGTGCTAACGAACGGCGCGTGGGTCGCTTCGAGTCAGCCAATGGCGGCACTTTATTCTTGGATGAAATTGGTGAAATCGATGCCACCACCCAAATCAAACTTTTACGTTTTTTAGAAACCCGTAGCGTCGAGCGACTCGGCTCGCATAAGCCTATCGCACTCGATTTACGTTTGGTGTGCGCCACTAATCGCGACCTCCGCCAAATGGTCGCGGAAGGAAAGTTCCGCGAAGATTTGTTTTACCGCCTATCCGTTGTGCCGCTTCGCCTGCCGCCCCTACGTGAGCGCACGGACGACATTCCTTTATTGCTGACGCACTACCTAAAGAAATTCGCGACTGAAAATAAGACGGCCGAAGTGAAGCTTTCGCCGGCGGCCTTGGTGCCACTTACAACCTATAGCTGGCCTGGAAATATTCGCGAATTACGGAATGCGTGTGAAAACCTCGCAGTGTTACAGGCAGGCAAAGTAGTGGCGCCACAAGATCTCGACCCGCGCTTTACGGAAGCCGCCCTTCCCCGCCCTGCTGCCACCATCGGTTTAGCTGCCTTGCCGCCAGGCGTTTTTGATAAGGAGCAGAACGAAAAAAATTTGCTGAAACAAGCGCTCGCATCAGCCGCGGGCAATCGAACGAAGGCGGCAGAGTCTTTGGGCATTTCCCGCCGCACGCTCCACCGAAAATTATTACAATGGCCCGAGTTAGAGGTCGGTTCTCCACCCGCTAGCTAAGTTAAACTTTCATGAGAAACCTAATTACCTTTTTTCTTATCACCGCCCGCCTGGCGGCCGCCGATATCGTCGGCACAGATATAATTAATAGTTTAGTTACCAGCGGGATTAAAACCCTACCTAATCCACCCACGGCAGAACTTACGGGTACGCTACCCGGCCGCCGAGCACTTTGTGCCGGCACTGCCAGTGCCGCATTTTTATTTTTGAAAGACGGGGAAGCCGATCCAGTTGCTCCAACCGGAGTTTTCTTCAACCGCTACCTTATCGCGAATGCAACGGTCGTGGTGGTGGTTCACAAACAGAATTCACTGAGCCAACTCAAACTCTCGGAGCTCAAAGGTCTTTTCGCCAAGGAGTCCCGCGAAGTTTATTTGAATTGGGGTGACCTCTCTAACGGAACGCTGTCGGAGATGGCGGCGCCAATCGTCTATGCACCGCCTGGCGCCTTTACCGACGAGTTGTTTAAAGGGCTAGTCTTAGAGGGTAACGATTACCGTGCGGGTGTTCGTCAACGACTTGAATGGGCGACCGTCAGCGAAAATTTAACCGCCCGCTTCGGTGTCGTCGCCATTATGCCCTCGATGCCTGCCGGCACTCCGGGTCGACTAATGCCGATTGCAGACGGACGGCCCGGTCGCTCGCAAGTGGCCTACCCGCCGAACGAGGTGAACATCTACAACGGAGATTACCCGCTTCGCCTCCCACTCTATTTGTATGTTCGGACCGACCGGGAGAAGGCGTTGCACGACACGTTGGTTTGGTTTCTGTCGGACACCTTCGCCCAGGGGCTTCAAGCGCAGGGGCTCTCCCCTGCCCCAAAGGCAATTCGTGGCCGATTAACCCAAAGGCTTGACAGGTGAAGCCCTGATGGGTCTGCTTTCCCTCCTGAATGCGCGTGTAGCTCAATGGTAGAGTACCACCTTGCCAAGGTGGCTGTTGCTGGTTCAAGTCCAGTCGCGCGCTCCACTTTAACCCACCGCAAGGTGGGTTTTTTGTTAGATTTGAGGTAGTGTGACCGTAACCCTTAAGCCATGTGGCCTGGTGTTCTCGGCCATTACTGACCCGCCGTGCAGTTCTGCAACCTGTCGTACAATACTTAATCCGAGTCCGCTGCCCCCTGCCCGGCGGGATTTGTCGGTGCGGTAGAACCGATCAAACAGTCGGGAGATTTCAGAGGGAGCCACGCCCGCACCATTGTCTTCCACCTCAAGGATCACCCCGGCTGGTTTGGTGTGGGTAGTGATAGAAATTTTAGTGGCCCCCGCCGCGTGAGCCAGTGCGTTATCGATTAAATTTTGAATTAGGCGCCGTGCTTGTACGGGGTCGGCCGCCGCTTCACTCGCCTCCAGCTTTAACTCAAGCGCCACACCTGCGGCTCGGCACCGAGCATCAAATTCTTCCGCCACTTCGCGACAGGCTTTGTGTAAAGCTTGAGCCTCTCGCTGCATTTGGTCGGTCGAACTTTCCAGACTCGCGAGCGCTAAGAGGCCTTCGACCAGGCCCTGTAATCGACCCACTGAGCCGACTATCTTTTGCAGAAAGCGCGTCCGATCCTCCGGTGACATTTTTTCGTGATCATCGGCTAAGGTCTCAGCATACCCGCGCAGAATGGTGACGGGCGTTCGAAGGTCGTGCGAAACATTCGTCACAAACTCACGCTCCATGGCCTGCAGGCGCTTAAGTGCTGTCACCTCGGTGAGCACGAAGATGACGGCACCATCACCAAAGGCTTCAGGGTCGGTGCGTGCGCCTGCCGCTTGGATCCAGGCATCGGCTAAGGGCGCGCGGTGGAGAAGAATGGTCTCACTTGCCCTGCCCTCCCGACGGACGCGACGCACGAGGTCGATGAAGTCTGCGCTCCGCACCAATGGTACGACCGACTCGCCTAAATCACCGTCGGATAAATTAAAAAGTGTCTTAGCGGCAGGATTAGCGAGCCGTAATAAATCTTTGGCGTCCACCACGAGCACGGCGTCGGTTAAAGGCGCAAGGAGCGTTTCGATACGCTTGGCTGCGGCTGAATTGATTTCCCCTTCCGTGAGCGAGCGCCCTTCAATTGCTGAATATAAACTCTCGAAGCCCAGCCAACTAACCAGCCAACCTTGCGGACGTTTTTTAATTTCACCGCGGAGCAACGCTTGTCGCGCCCAGAGCACCGAGCGTCCTAATTCAGCGGCACACCAGAGGGTGAAGCTGATGACGAGTGCTAAAATAATCCACGGCAGCCAGGTCATGCGAGGCCACTAGACTGCGAGCATCCGAAATGACAGCGAGCGAAAACCTTTAGCCGGTCACGCGGTAGCCGACGCCGCGCACCGTTTCAATGCAGTCGCCGCCCGGTCCAAGTTTTTCGCGCAAGCGGCGGACATGGGTGTCCACGGTCCGCGTTTCAAGGTCGGGCGAATAATTCCATACGTCCGAAAGTAATTCTTCTCGCGATTGTACCCTGCCCTTGCGCTCTAAAAGCAGTCGGAGCAATTTAAACTCGGTGGCGGTTAATTCGACAGGTTTGCCTTGAGCGGTGACCTCATGGCGTTCGATATCAAGCAAGAGTGCGCCAGCGGCGAGACGCGTCGAGGGACTTGCGGCGGCGGATTTTGCACGACGCAATAAAGCTTGGGCACGTAACATGAGTTCACGGGCATCGAAAGGCTTGGTGACGTAGTCGTCGGCGCCCGACTCGAGGCCGCGCACTTTGTCGGCGGTCTCCCCTTTCGCGGTGAGAAAAATGACCGGCGTGTCGTTGAGTAACGCGTCGCTACGAATCATGCGGAGCAATTGCACGCCCGTGAGCTCGGGCATCATCATATCTAAAATAATTAAGTCGGGGCGAAAATCGCGGGCCAAGCCAATTGCCCGGAGTGGATCGTTTAGGGCGCGTACCGCGTACCCCGCCTGGCGAAATTTATAGTCCAACAATTCCGTCACATCGGTTTCATCATCTACCACCAAGATGCGCTTCAAAAGTTCGTCGGCGGATTGGGCCATGTGGGAACTGTGTGCGACTTTTTAGTAAAGCGCCAGAGTTAGGTGACAAGTAAGGCGAACAGGAAACAAAGTTGATTAGTTTCTTAAACCACTGAATAGCATTAACTTATAAATCTTGTCACCCCGTTTTAACACTCCACACGCTCAAAAGTTACATCCCGTTGTTCCACGTGGAACACTGCGAGTCCCCTGCCCTTATTTTGCAGACTGCGCCCGGAATAAAACCATCAGCAGCGAAATGTCTGCTGGGTTCACTC
Organism: Opitutia bacterium; assembly: GCA_947455415.1. GTDB lineage: Bacteria > Verrucomicrobiota > Verrucomicrobiia > Opitutales > UBA953 > UBA953. The sequence continues at coordinate 24,557 of CANGNX010000008.1, forward strand.
CGCTAATCCGGTTGGCCTGACCAAGTGTTTGCGGCTGAACCTTGGCCAGTTTTTGCCGAGCCTCGAGGCTAAGCCCATAGGTTTTCATAAAATCAAAGCCCACTGGAACCTTAAAGGCATCGAGGTCATGCAGTTTGCGGGCGGATCGGGTTTCGCGCTCTAGGTAGCCACGGTATTTAACCTTATACATGACTTCGTCCCGTATTTCTGGGCTTTCTGACATGAATGTTGGTGGCAAGTCCGATGGGATTGCATCAATGTTCCTTCTAAGCACATCGCCAGCTAGGCCCCCAGATATGGAGATTTTCTCTAGGTATTCGACCCAGTGAGCGATTCTCGAGGCCTTGAATTCAATCCTTTTAAGGCGCTCATCAGGAACTAGGCCAAATTCAGCCAACTTAGATTTAAGGCGTATCTCAGCGCTACCGTGGTTAAATAAAAGCCGGTATTCGGCGCGGCTGGTAAACATCCGATAAGGTTCCTGGGTGCCTTTAGTAACCAGATCATCAATCAATACACCGATGTAGGCCTCGTCGCGACCAATGACCATTGGAGTCTGGCCGCGAACCTTGGCCGCTGCATTGACTCCAGCCACAAGTCCTTGAGCACCAGCTTCTTCGTAACCTGATGTGCCATTGATTTGACCCGCAAAGAAGAGGCCTTCGACCTTTTTAGACTCCAATGTAGGGTAAAGCTGGGTGGGCGGCGCGAAATCGTATTCAACGGCGTAGGCTGGCCGCATCATGACGGCTTTTTCGAGCCCGGCGATCGAATGGAGCATTTCTAGCTGAACTTCAAAGGGAAGGGACGTTGAAAGGCCATTGATGTACCATTCATCTGTATTTCGACCTTCGGGCTCCAAATAAAGCTTATGTGACTCCTTGTCGGAGAACTTCACGAATTTATCTTCAATCGAAGGGCAGTAGCGCGGGCCGACACCTTCAATCGCGCCGCCATAAAGAGGGGAGCGATGAAGGTTTTCGTTAACGATCTTGCCGGTGCTTCCTTTGGCCTCGGTCATCCAGCATGAAACCTGGTTACTGCCAGGGGTCCAGCCGGGGAGGCGTTCGCCCGCTTGTTCCACGTGGAACAAATCGGTTTCTTGGCGGGTATCGTAGAAGGCAAAAAGAGTAGGGGAGGCATCGCCTGGCTGCTCCTCGCATTTAGAAAAATCAATCGATGAACCGAGGATGCGTGGCGGGGTGCCTGTCTTCAGCCTTTGGAGTTCAATTCCTGCATCTAAGAAACTGCTGGACAACGACTTAGCACTAAAGTCCCCAAGTCGACCGCCCTCGGTTTTGTTAGCACCAATGTGCATGAGGCCACGTAGAAATGTACCAGTGGTGACGACCACGGTTTTGGCATAGAAGGAGAGGTCGAGGTTGGTGTTTACGCCGACGACTTTGCCTTTCTCAAAGATGAGGCCGGTGACCATGGACTGAAAGATGGTGAGTCCAGGTTGAAGCTCGCAGCGGTGCTTCATGCGGAACTGGTAGGCCTTCTTATCGCACTGGGCGCGCGGGGCTTGGACGGCTGGACCCTTCGAGGAATTGAGTAGGCGGAACTGAATGCCGGTGACATCGGCGGTTAGGCCCATTTCACCGCCAAGGGCGTCGATCTCACGGACGATGTGACCCTTGGCCTGTCCGCCAATGGCGGGGTTGCAGCTCATCTGCGCAATGGTGTCGATATTGCCGCTCAGCAGCAAAACATCCACGCCCATGCGGGCCGCGGCGAGGGCGGCCTCTACGCCAGCGTGTCCAGCCCCACAAACAATGACGTCGTAGGGCTTTGAGGGACCGAGGCGGATTTCTTTGGCGGGTGGCATGGGAGGACTTCCTCCCAGCAGAGGAAATCACTTACCAATGCAGAAGGAAGCGAAGAGCTTGTCCAGCATTCGCTCATTGTCGATGCGTCCGACGATTTCGCCCAGGGCATCGAGAGCCTCCCGGCAGCGGGTCGCGGCCAGTTCGGTCCGGGCAGGGGGCAAAAGGTGGCTGACGGCCGTGGTTAAGGCTTCGGCCGCATGCTTTAGGGCCTCGCCATGGCGAACGCTGACCACGAGTTCCTCGGCCCCCGGGGCGATTTCCTTCTTAATTAAAATGTCGGCCAGTTCATTGCGCAGGCGCTCCGCGTCCCGTCCATCCAGCAGACAAGTTTTGAGACGAGGGAGGTCGGGTAAGAATTTTGCAAAACTCGGGTGCTCTGGGAGGTCGGACTTATTGCCGATGATTAAGGCCCGCTCGGGCTGAATGACTTCCAATAAATTTTTCGGCAGGGCAGGGGAGGGCGCAGAAGAGTCGACGACTAAAATAATAAAATGCGCCGCACGTGCTTGCTCGAGTGAACGAGCCATGCCGGCTTTTTCTAAATCAGATCCGCCGTCGCGCAACCCTGCGGTGTCGACCGCCGTGATGGCGAGTGGCAGTCCCACTACAGGAGCTTCCAAGAAGTCGCGCGTGGTGCCAGGCTCATCGCTCACAAGTGCGCGCTGCGAACCAGCGAGTGCATTCAGTAGACTTGATTTGCCGGCATTGGGAGCGCCAACCACGGCGAGCCGTAAACCGCTACGCAGGGTTTGATCGTGACGAGCAGTAGCGGCGTATCCATTAAGTTCTGACGCAATTTTATTCAATAAATACAGGGGTCCATTTGGGTCTTCGGCGGGCAGGTCCTCTTCGGGGAAATCAATATGTGCTTCTAGAATGGCGAGTGCCTGCAAGAGGCGATCGGTCCAATCAGCGACGCGTTTGCCTAATTCGCCCGCGAGCATACGACGGGCGGAGGCCAGTGCGCGCTCGGAGCTGGCGTGAATTAAATCGGCAATGGCCTCGGCTTGCGTGAGGTCGATTTTGCCAGCGAGAAAGGCACGACGAGTGAATTCGCCGGGCTCAGCTAAACGACAGCCGCGCGCCAAGCAATCGGCGATGAGTCGTTGGACGAGTAGGGGATTTCCGTGGGCAGTAATTTCTAAAGTATCGCTGTTCGTGAAGGAGCGTTCAGCTGACCATAAGATGGCGACCACCTGATCAATTGGCTGGCCGTGTAGGTCGCGCCAAATTCCCGGCGTGGCCTTTTTTTCCTCGAGGGTGCTTTTTCGACCGAAGGCAGATTGGGCAATGGCAGGGGCGAGGGGGCCGTCGATACGGATGACCGCAAGGGCCGAGCGACCAGCGGGAGTGGAGGCGGCAACGATGGTCTCGAGGGTCGACATACTTATGGGTTACTATCCCAAGGGGGTCTCGCCGTGGAGGCAAGCGGTGTCATAAACTTGAAAAGGCTGGTAGGGAAGGGAGGGAATGGCAAAGTTGGCGCCATTACCGTGGACACTCACCGCTTTCTCACCCCCTCCATCGCCCAGGCTATCGCCAGCGCCCATGGCACCCCATGCTATGTTTATGATGAGGCGACCTTGAACGCCCAGGCCGATGCGATGCTGGCCTTCCCCAATGCTTTTGGCGTGACCGCACGTTTTGCGATGAAGGCGTGTCCGAATGCCTCGGTCTTAAGATTGTTTTTAGCGAAGGGCTTACATTTTGATGCGAGTTCGGGCTATGAGGTCCGTCGAGCAATGAAAGCCGGCGTTCCCGCTGAACGCATTTCACTTTCGTCACAGGAATTACCCGAAGACTTTGCCGAACTCCTCAAGTTGGGGATTCAAGTCAACGCGTGTTCCTTATTACAGTTAGAGCGCATCGGCCGCGCCCTCCCTGGTCATGAAGTAGGTATTCGTTTTAATCCAGGGCGTGGTTCGGGCGGCACTGGGAAAACCAATGTGGGCGGACCTGACTCCTCTTTCGGTATTTGGTTTGAATGGGCCGACCAGGTGAAGTCCATCGCCGCACAGAATAAATTAAAAATTATCCGTATCCACACGCACATCGGTTCAGGTAGCGATCCCGTGGTGTGGCAGGAAGTTTCAGCCGCCAGCTTAGCGTTGGTGAAAGCATTTCCCGAAGTGCACACACTTAACCTCGGTGGCGGTTATAAAGTTGCCCGCGTGGCGGCAGAGAAGGGGACCGACCCACAAATCGTGGGCGCGCCTGTCCGTGCAGCGTTTGAGAAATTTGCCAAAGACGACGGAAGAAAACTAAAATTAGAAATCGAGCCTGGAACTTTCCTTGTCGCGAACGCCGGAGCCGTGCTCTGTCGCGTGCAAGATGTGGTTTCGACCGATACTCGGAAATTTATCAAATTAGATTCGGGTATGACGGAAATTCTTCGACCCTCACTCTACGGCTCACAGCACCCTGTACATTTATATCCAGCTAAGCCCACTGATAAGTCGGTTGATTATGTTGTGGTGGGGCACTGTTGCGAATCAGGTGACTTAATTAGTTGCGCCCCGGGTGAACCCGAAACGCTCGCTACGCGTCAGCTGCCTGAGGCTCACGCGGGCGACTTATGTGTCATTGGCGGCGCGGGTGCATATTGCGCGGGCATGAGTACCAAGAATTACAATTCGTTCCCTGAGGCACCAGAAGTTTTATTGCAAACCAATGGAAGCGCCCGACTCATCCGTCGCCGTCAATCGCTCGACCAGATTTTGCAGAACGAAATTTTAGACTAAGCTGAATTTTCGTGCGACGCAGTTTGCCATTAGGATCTATGATGCCGCCCTCGCCCCACGCGACGGTGGTGAGCTTGCCGACATTGGCCGACGTTGAAGGCTACGAGCGTAAAGACCAGTCGGTGTGGCAACACATTCAGGCCGGCTATCCTCGATTTGTGCGCAATCACCTCGTCGCACAGGCGGCCGAACACGCCGCTCAAAATTTAAAGCGTACCGGCGAATTATTTCCGCTCGTCTCTCGACGGGCCGCGGAAAAATTATTGGCGTGGTCGGGCATCACCGATGCCACAATCGACCCAGTGGGCGATTGGTTCTTGGTTGCGACTAGCACAGGCCCGGCAGCGGGGAAGTTAAGTAAACTGATTCAACACACCGGCACGCTGATCTCTTCCCGCCAGGCCGAGGCGTATTTGCAAAAAAAATCGCAAGCCGATGCAGGTGCGACGTCTATTGCCGTCATTCAAGAAGCCTGTGCACCATATTTTTCAAAGGCAGCAAAGGCAGATATTTTAATTTCGCTCTCTGGTATGAATGCGGTGGCCGCAGCGATTGATGCGGTGAATGCGGTTCAGGCACCGCGGGGCCGGACAGTGTGGATTCAGTTAGGTTGGCTTTACGTCGATTCTGCTCGGCTCTTTGAAAAGGCCACACATACGCAGCATGAATTTGTGGCCGACGTGCAAGACCTTGCATCCGTCGAAAAATTATTAGCCAAAGGTAATGTCGCAGCCGTCTTCACTGAGGCGCCTAACAATCCGCAACTAGAGACGGCCGATATTTTGGCGCTGCGTAAATTATGCGACCACTATGGCGCGAAACTCATTCTAGACCCCAGCTCGGTCGGCATCACGACTTTAGATTTATTACCACACGCCGACATTGTTTGTAGCAGTTTAACTAAATATGCGGCCAGCAAGGGCGACGTCATGGCTGGGCTATTGGTCGTAAATCCAGCCAAGTCCGATGCGCAGCAGTTATTAAAAGTAGCCCGCACAGAGCTGGAGCCGCTTCATCATTTAGATGCTGCTGTTCTCGCGGCGCAGATTCAACAAATGCCCAAGGTGAGTCAGGCCCTGTCGCGCAATGCTGCGGAATTGGCCCGTCGCCTCTCGAAGCACGCGGCGGTAGTTAAAGTTCGTACCGCTGACACTGGTTCGACGGCCACCAACTTTAAAGCCCTTCAGCGCCCTGGTGCTGGAGCGGGTTGCCTTATTACCATTGAGCTTACGGGAGAGATGCGTGCCGTTTATGATAAAATAGATTTAGTAAAAGGCCCTAGCTTCGGCGTCGAATTCACCATTGCGTCCCCATTTCTTTGGTTGGCGCATTTTGATGAGGTGACCTCACCTGCGGGACGCGCTTCGGTGCGCGCGGCAGGACTTGATCCCGATCTCTTACGAATTTCGGTTGGACTAGAGTCCGTCGAAGAAATTTGGTCGGCGTTTGAGGATGCCTTCCAAAAATAAACCCGCACAGCGGCGGGTTTATTAAGCGAAGTAGGCAGGCGATTAACCCTGCGAGGACTCAGGCTCTTCTTCGTCTTCCTCGTCGTCGTGCTGGGCGACTTTCTTGTTCGAGTTGGCTGGCTTATTAGCTCGCGCCTTCTCCATGCGCTCGCGGAATGCCTGACGCTCTTTGAGCTGTGTCGCCGCCGCTTCGGGATCAAGCTTCTGCAAATTCTCGTCGAAGAGCTTGCGGTAACTTGCCTCGGAAGCAGAGGCACGCGTGCGGGCTTGTTTATAATCGGCGGCCGCCTTGGTCACGAGCGAACGATCAATCTTGGATTGCTGTTGAGCGCTCAAGACTTCGGGCAGTTCGTTTACCTTGCGACGGGCCTCAACGAGATTGAGGTGCGCGGGGTCGCGTCCGGCGGCCGATGTTTCGGTGGCGGTAGCCTCCGGACTCTTGGCGGCGCGAACCGCGAGGGGTGAAATGCCGACAGCCAGAAGGGCAGCGGCGATGAGGAGTGATTTTTTATTCATGGGGTTTAGGAACGCCCACGAGCAAGCGAATCAGGCACTGTGCTATCAAGCGTCGCCCCGTGAGGTTCATCACCTGAAAATATTCCTTCAACTGAGCCCTGGTGCCTTCCCTTATAGTGTCCCGAAATATCCCGATGGCTTGGGGTGGTTCAGTAATGGCTTGAGGTGTGGCTGCTTTTATAAAGATT